>NZ_JARBXM010000001.1:2500-324166 GCF_028890305.1 Candidatus Methanosphaera massiliense | reverse complement strand
TTGTTAATCCATGTTCTTCTAGTACTTCATCTATAAGATGCTCTTCTGCTATATGATGTTTTTCTGTGTTAGTGTAGCTGTCTAATTCAATTATCTCTAGTCTATCTCTTAAAGGTCCTGGTATATCTTGTAATGAGTTTGCAGTTCCTATGAAGAAAACATCTGATAAGTCATATGGTACTTCTAAGTAATGGTCTGAGAATGTATTATTCTGTTCTGGGTCTAATACTTCGAGTAATGCACTTGTTGGATTTCCATTTATTGATGCTGTTGTTTTATCAATTTCATCTAATACAAATACAGGGTTTGTTTTTCCTGCTTTTTTCATTCCATTAATGATTCTTCCTGGTAGTGCACCAAGATATGTTCTTCTATGGCCTCTTATTTCAGATTCATCTTTTATTCCACCTAGACTTACTCTTACATATGGTCTGTCTAATGCTTTTGCAATACTTTTTCCAAGACTGGTTTTTCCTGTTCCGGGTGGTCCTACAAATAGTATTATTGAACCTTGTTTTTCATTTTTCATCTTAAGTACAGTTAGATGTTGTATTATTCTATCTTTTACTTTTTCTAGTCCATAGTGGTCTTTATCAAGTTGTTCTCTGGCTTTAGTTATGTCAATGTCTTTTTTCTCTTCTTTATGCCATGGTAGTTGAAGTATTGTATCAAGATAGTTTCTTATTATGTTTTCTTCTGAGTTGTTTTGGCCTTGTCTTTCTAGTTTATCTACTTCTTCCAGTGCTGCTTTTTCAACTTCTTCAGGTAGTTCTGCTTCTTTTATTCGTTCTCTGTATGTTTTTCTGTCTTCTGTATCATCGGTCATGTTGAGTTCTTCTTGAATCATTTTCATTTGTTCTCGAAGAAGAGTTTGTTTATGTATTTCGCTCATGTTTTTGTTGAGTTTATTTGTTATTTCCATTTGTATGCTCATAGCATCTCTTTGTTCTAATAGTAATTGTATTACGCGTAGTGCTCTTATTTTCACTGAGTTAAGTTCTAGTAGTTCTTGTTTTTTATTTATTGTTACACGTAGGTATGGGAATACTTCTGCTATTTTTTCTTCTGTATCTATTTTGTCTATGATTCTTCTAGCATATGGTTCGGAATTTGGTATTAATTTTGATATGCTGAGTATTGCATCGTTGATGTCTTTGTTTATTGTTTTTGATTCTTCTGGTGTTATTGTGTTGTCTTCTTGGATGGTTTCATATTTTGCATAGAAATAACTGTTTTTTTCTTTAATACCTTTTATTTCTACTTTATCTTTTACTTTTAATTCTATACGGTATTGTTTTGCTTCTTCTTCTATGTTTTTAATTTCGAGTATTACTCCTACATCATAGAATTCAACTCCACCGTTGTTATCTCTTGGTAACTTTTTCGGTGTTAATATTATTCCTTGGTGATCATCATTTATCGTATTTAGTATGTTTTCTGTGTGTACTTTGTCTAGAGGTATTTTTATGTCTGTGTGTGGAAGTAGGATTGTATTTGGTATTAATAATATTGGTAACTCTTTAGTATTTTCATCTTTATTTTCTATTTTAGTAGTTATATCTGTTATTATTAAACCATCTTCTCTTAATTGTTGAGTAAATGATAAGTTATCGCTACTTTCAGAGGTCATTTTTTCACTCCTTTTTTTTTATTTAATTATTAATTGATTATTTTTATTATGATTATAATTAGGGGATTATAGTTTTTATTTACTTTTTTTAGTTCATGTTTTTAGTTTATGCTTATAATATATATACATTTTCTTATTTTTATAACTTATTGTTATTAAAATAATATCTTATATTATAAGATAGATATAATTAGAATTTAATTTAAAAGTATTAAATAATCAACAAGAGATTATGGGAGAAGTATATATAATGAAAGTATCATTAACAAAAGGTGCATCAGAAGGACCAACAAAACTAAACGCATTTGACAATGCTTTACTTGAAGCAGAAATAGGTAATGTAAATTTAATTCCTGTTTCAAGCATGTTACCACCAGATACTGAAGTAATACCAATGCCTAAATTACAGCCAGGGGAAATGACTAACTGTGTACTGGCACATCAATACTCTGATAATCCAGGGGATGAAATAAGTGCAGTTATAGCATTTGCACAGGCAGAAGAGATGGGGTGTGTTATAGAAACAACAGGAATTAATAAATCTATTAAAGAATTAGAAGATGAAGCAAAATTCATGGCTGAATACATGATAGAAAAAAGAGAACTTGAAATAATAGATTATAAATCCGTAATACAATCACATACTGTTATAGATAAAGCTAGTGTTGTAGCAGCATTAGTTTATCATAATCCTAAAAGACATTAATTGTATGTAAGCTATTTTTATAAAAAGTAGATGGTAAAAAGAGGTAATATTACTAATTACCTACTATTTCTTTTAATATTTTAATAAATTTCTCATTTTTAGGGTGTGTTTCAACACTAATACGTATATAATATTCATCAAGACCATAAAAACTAGTACAATCTCTTACAATAATTCCTTTTTCCATGAGTTTTGATGTTAATTCTTTTGCTGTGAATCCACTATTTCTTACGTCTATTAACAAGTAATTTGATTTTGATTTATATATGTGTAGATTATCTATTGCATTAACACTTTCATAGAGATATTCTCGTTCAGCAATACTTTTTTTGGTAGATTCTTTAATGAATTCCTTGTCAGCTAATGTTGCAAGTACTGCTTTTTGTGAAGGTACTGTTAAGCTGAATACTGGTTTTATTCTTGATATTTTTTCAAGTAATTCTGGATTAGATAGTCCATATCCTATTCTTAATCCTGCTAATCCCATTACTTTTGAAAATGTTCTTATTATGAATACATTATCATATTTATCGAGTAGATTTACATTGTTTACTTCTGAAAATTCCCAGTATGCTTCATCAATAACTACAAGAGCATCTGTTGATTCAATAATTTTTATGATATCTTCTTGTGGAATTAGTCCACCTGTTGGGTTATTTGGTGTACAGAGGAAAATTACCTTTGTTTTATCAGTAATATTATCTAACACTGATTGTACATCTAATTTGTTTTCTTTAACATTCCATTTTGCATACACTGCTTTAGCATTGTATTGTTTAAATGTGAATGAGTAGTACATGTATGTTGGTGGATGTACAATGAATTCATCCCCAGGGTCTATGAGTGTTTTTGCTAATATGTCTAATAATTCATCAGCTCCGTCACCTGTTACTATTACCTGGTTTTTATTTACTCCTGCATACTCAGCTATTTTTTCTTTTAAGTATTCATGGTTTGATTCAGGATATCTGTTCATTTCTGGAATTGCATTTAGTATTGCTTCTTTTACTCCTGGTGCGGGACCCCATGGGTTTTCATTTGATCCGAGTTTTAAAATTTCATTTTCTGGGACACCATATTTTTCAGAGATTTCTTTTTTAGATTTACCTGGAACATAGGTGTCAAATTCATCAATTATTGCTCTTGTTTTTACCATATAATCACGTTTTATTCTTTGAATGCTAATTTTACATATTCATCAGCATTATTTGTAATACCTTCTATTTCTTCTTTTGTTAATTGTCTGACTGCTTTAGCAGGTGAACCTATTATTAATGATCCTTCAGGGAATGTTTTATGTTCTGTCACTAGTGCTCCTGCTCCTACTAAACAATTTTTTGTAATATGTGCGCCATTTAATATTACAGATCCCATACCGATTAGCACGTTATCATCTATTGTACAGCCGTGTACTGTGGCGTTATGTCCAATGGATACATGTTTACCTATTTTTACAGGATAATCTTTACTTACATGTATAACACAGTTATCTTGTACATTTGAATTTTCATCGATAGAGATTGGTTCAATATCTCCTCTTACTACTGCATTATACCATATGGATACGTTATCTTTTAGGTCTACGTCTCCAATTACTTTGGCTCCTTCATAAATTTTATTTTTATCAGACATGTTATCACTTTTTTTTATTTCATTTGTGTTCTATGTATTATTTTTTCTTTTTATCTAGTATTGAATTTTATTATTCTTTTTATTATATTTTTTAGGATGTTATTTTATTTTGTTTTTTTTTAGTTTGTAGGACTTTTTTTGGATGTTTGTTTCTTATTGTTTTCTGATATCTTTTTTAGATGTGGTAATTGTTTTATGTTTTTTATTATAATATAATTCTATTTTATACGAACGATAAATTACTAATTTATTAATATTTGGAATTATAAATAACATATTTAACTAAAAAATTCGTGATTACTGTGAATATACAACCAACTTACTCCTCATTAGATTATCCTGGAAAAATGTCCTTAGTTTTATTTACGCCAGGATGTGACCTTAGATGTAAATATTGTCATAATCCTCAGTTATTAAAAAATGAACGTCTTACAAAATGGGATATAGAAGAAATAGAAGAAGAAGTTGAAAAGAATCTGGATTTTATTGATGGTATAGTTCTTAGTGGTGGTGAACCATTATTACATCTTGATGTTATTGAAAATTTTATTAAACAAGCTAAAGATTCTAATTTGTTAGTTAAGTTAGATACTAACGGATTACATCCGGATGAAATTTCGGAAATAATAGATGATTTAGATTATGTGGCAATGGATATCAAAGCACCATTAGATAAATATTATAAAATAAGTGATATATATCCAAGTAATACTAAAGAAACTATTAATAGAACAATAGAAATTATATTAGAACATAATGTATTTCTTGAATGTCGAACAACATACGTTCCACAACTACTAACACCACAAGACATATACGATTTAACAAAAGATCTTAAATGTGACATGTATACAATACAGCAATTTAGAAATAGGGTAACATATGATTCAAGATTAGCAGATTATGAAGAACCAAATCCTGAAGAATTATTAAAAATAATAAAAAGTCTAGATACAACAATACCAGAAATACATATAAAATCCAACCAATTTGGAAACCAAATCATAAAGAAAGAGTAGAGAAAAATGCCAATATTATTACTAGGAAACAAAGATATTGATTTAATTAGTGGTAAAAGAAATATTACCATAAGAAGAAGATGGAAACAACCACTATACCCAGGAGATCACCTCTACTGCTATTGGAATATTCTGTCGAAAGAACGAGAAAAACTATTCGAAGCAGAAGTAACTCACGTAGATATATTAACCTTTGAAGACGTTATTCAAGATCATGAATTGGTGGCAAAACTAGGATACAAAAGCACAAAAGAACTAGAAAAAGACCTTAGAAAAACATATCCCAACAACACAAAAAACAAGGATGAATTCCAAGTATTTCAATTCAAAAAATTACATGTAAGCCAATGGGAAGGCTCAGCAATAAATCAAAAGAATATAATCATAAAAAAAGCAGACGTACTCTTTGAAATGGGAAAATACAAACAATCATCAATATGCTATAAAGTAGCATTAGAATATGACCATGATGATGTTCAGTTATTAAATAGAATAGGAGATAACCTATCACGTCTGGGACAATTTGGTGATGCAATAAAACACTATAAAAAAGCAATAAAAATAGAACCAAACAATGAATACTTATACAATAACATAGCAATAGCATATCTAAACAAACGTGAACCAGATAAAGCTCTGAAAGCAAACAACAAAGCATTACATGTTAATCCAGAAAATACAACAGTACTTTACTGGAGAGGATTAATTTATGAAATGTTAAATGATTTTGAAAAAGCATTAATTTGCTTTAACAAGGTCTTAGAAATAGATGATACTGACCCTGATGTATGGAATGAACAAGGAACAGTTCTTAACATGTTAGGGAAAAGTGAGGAAGCACTAGCTGCATATGATAAGTCAATAGAATTATGTTTAGATGATACAGATGATTCAAATACATGGGCAAGTAAAGGAAACACATTGCTAGGATTACAAAGATATGATGAAGCAATAGAATGCTATAATCATGCATTAAAAGTAGATACAAACAATGCAATAATATTAAATAATAAAGGAGTAGCATACATGGAACTAGGAGATTTCAGGGATGCAATTGAATGTTTTACTAAAGTATTAGTAATGTATCCAGATAATCCTGATGCTCAGGTACTACAAGAAGTATGTCTAGAAAATCTATAAAAAACAATTCTCACTTTTTTTTATTCAATTTCAAATAATTCACCAAGATAACTTTTACTACTAGTTTTAACTAATGAAGGAATATGGCCTGTTTTGCCAAGAATTTCACCTTTAATAACCATTACTCCATCATAGTAATCATGATAATCCTCTGCATGAGTTAAAGCATTATGAACAATGTCATCATCACAATCACCTACACCATAATTACCAATACATGTAGCAAGACTATCAGAAATACTGCTTTGTCTACTAAAAACAATTGTAGCATCAGTTTTACCAAAACTCTTGGATGGACCAGCAGATGATGACGTACAAATACCATAACCATGTGGTCTTGGCTTTATCTTAAATCCGATATTATATGAAAAACTACTATCACCAGCATAAACTCCGATAACTACTTTCCTATTAGTTTTAAGAGCAATATCTCCGCCATTTTCAACAATTGAAAAACGACTGCCTTTACTAATAAGATAATTTAAACAAACTTCACTAATACTTCCTGCAACAGAAGACATAGGACCAGTATCAGAGATTTCACCGGCAACAGTCATTAATTTAAGTATTGTTTCATCAGAAATTATAGGAACTGGTTTATAACCGGCAAATAGTGGATTACTATTTATGGTATTCTGTATGATTCTTCTTTCTTTCTTAATTAGTTGTGTTAAATCTATATTAATATCACTTTTTAATGAAATATGGGTTGATTCTATATTTATATTCTTAGAATAAATTCTATTTTCCATAGTAATCATTCTTCTTTTCTCAATTAATTAATATTGTTGTTACTTATTAACAATGAAAATAATCAGTATATTATATATAAAATTATAATATTAGTTATTAACAAATATATTTAACATATTTAAAATAAAAAGGGGGCATAATTTTCATGATGCCAAAGCCAAATAACTCTAGAACTAATAATAAAAATAACAATGATTTCCAGAGAGCAGGTTCAGAGAAAATATTACTAGAAACAAAACCAAATATTTTCTGCTATTGTGAGAATTTTATATTTAAAATAATATTACTATTTATATTAGTATTCTTATTTGCTCCAATAGTCACGATATTCTATAATATTCAAGATACACTATTAACATCATTTCAAATGAATTTCACAAATTTAACATCAATAATGGAATTACTATTAATCTTCTGTATATTAATTGTACTTGTAAAGATATTATTAGATATTCTTGACTGGAATTATACTAAATATGTCTTAACAAATCAGAGAATCATTATTCAAAGAGGTTTTTTCCGTAAAGAAAAAATCATGATGCCTTACAGAAAAGTACAGGATATCGAAATTTCTCAGAACATGTTAGAGAGAATTATTAATGTAGGGGATATTCTTATTTATGGTGGTCATGATAATTCTGATACAATTCTTGATGATATACCAGACCCTAAAAGTGCAGAAGAGATAATTCTTAGCCATATAAGTGATTATAATGAATATCCTCCTAATTATCCACCTAATTATAATCCTAACTATTATAATAACGGATATAACAGGAATTATGGATATGATGATAGATATGATAATAGAGAATATGATGATAGATATGATTATCATGAATATAATCGGTATGAGGAGAATAATCAAGCTCCCCCAATAGAAAATAGGAATTATTATAGGGATGATAATGATTATTCTCATGAACAAGAAAATAACTCACAGAATAATTCCTTTATTAATAAATGGAATAAAAATAAACAAAAATATAAAAAATCTAAAATGAATAAGGATGAAATTATGGAAAGACATCAAAGAATGTTCAAAAAATATAATGAATAAACTTAATCCTTTTTATCCTTCTTTTTCTATTTATTTTTAAAAATTTTTTTAACTGGATGAAAGCATGACGAATTATGATATAATTGTAGTTGGTGGTGGACCAATAGGATCTACATATGCATATAAGATGGCTAAATTAGGATATGATGTAGCTCTTTTTGATATGAAAAACAGGATAGGTCAACCATTACAATGTGCGGGAATAGTGTCAACAAACATAAAGGATACTAAGAATTTACCTGAAGAATTCATATCAAATAAAGTTAAAGGAGCTAACTTGTTATCACCTAATGGAACAAGTATCACAGTAGAGAAAGATGATAATTCAGCATATGTGTTAGATAGAGTGTTATATGATAAATATCTATTTAACAGAGCAGTAGATGCTGGAGCAACTGCTTTTTATGGAGAACGTGTTCTTGATGTCGATATGGATAACACAAGAATAACAACAACTAATGGAAAATATTCATCTAACATAATAGCAGTAGCATGTGGTCCAAATTCAGCGACATCAAAGAAAATGAATCCTAATTTTAAAGAAGAATCCTACACGGGTATTCAATATACATTAAAAACAGAACCATCAGACACAGAATACGTTGATGTAAGAGTAAATACAAGTATATTGCCCGGATTTATATGGAAAATACCAGTATCTCCAACAGAACAAAGGTTAGGATTATTTACCAATGGATCACATAAACAGGCAAATCAAATACTAACAAACATGATGGATTCAGGTAGTACTATCATTCAAAAACACTATGGGTTAATCCCAAGATTTAACGTTAATAAGAAAATAGTTGAAAACAACACAATCCTCCTAGGTGATTCAGCAAATCAAATAAAACCAACGACTGGTGGAGGATTAGTGACAGGATTTAACTGTACAACTATAGCAGCAAAAAATTCAAATAAAATGCTGGAAGAAGACAATAATAACTATCTAAAACAATACGAAACAGAATATCATAAAAAATATGATAGTGAATTCAAAGCACAACAAAATGTACAGAAAATAATCAAAAGTATGGATGAAGATGACTTCAATTACATGTTCAAGGAATTAAAGGATAACAACGTTGATAAAATAATATCAGAATATGGAGATATGGATAACCAAGTTCCATTACTAAAACAATTAGTGAAAACAGGAGTAATATTTAAACTATTACCAAAAATAGGTGTAAGGAGACTGAAAAATATATGGAAATCACTGTAATATTATCACAAGAAAATGAGACATTACCCCGAGCTGAACTTTTAGCTAGACTAGGTACACTTAATATTAAATATGAAATATTAAATGAATATCCAGGAATAGTAGAATTAGAGGTGGATGCTACAAAAGATGAAGTTAGTGAATTAGGTGCACATCTAGCATATACACATGAAATTTTATATACTATAAAAAAAACAACACCAGAAAACCTTCAAACAGCAATAGAATCAATAGACTGGACAAAATATGTTAAAGATTCATTCAAAGTACGTGTAAAAAGAATGGGTAATGGTGATGTAGATAAAGATGGTATTGAAAGAAATATTGGAGGATATATTAAGAAAGAATCACAAATGCCTGTATCTTTAGATAACGCTGTTCATACAATAAAATTAGTATACACAGATCCAGAAGTAGTTACAAATGAATATAAAGAAACATCCATAACAAGTTATAATAAAGTAATAATAACTGAATTAATAATAGAACAGAACAAGAGACATTTCTTTGATAACAAGCCACATAAACGTCCATATTTCCATCCTGGATCAATGAGTCCAAAATTAGCTTTATGTATGGTTAACTTAGCAAGAGTTCATGAAAATGACACATTACTTGATCCTTTCTGTGGAACAGGAGGAATACTAATAGAAGCTGGTGAACTAAATACAAAATTAATCGGCTCTGATATTGAAAAACAAATGTATGAAGGAACAAAATTAAACCTAGCTGCAGAGGGATTTTCTGATTTTAAGATAATGTGGGAAGATGTACGCGATTTAAAATTAGATAAAAAAGTAGATGCAGTAGCAATGGATCCACCTTATGGTATATCAACAACACTAGGTGGTGATGATACTAAACAATTGTATCATGAAGCATTGAATGCTATTTCATCATATCTTAAAGATGATGGATATATATGTATGGCAAGTCCTCATTACATAGATTTAAATGAGGTAATAGAAGGAACACCTCTAAAAATAAAAGAACAACATTCAATAAGAATGCATAAAAGCTTAACACGTATAATTACTGTTTTAACAAAAAAATAGGTGATATTCATGTTAGATAATATAAAAATATTTGATACAACATTACGTGACGGAGAACAAACACCCGGCGTATTAATAACATCTAATGAAAAGCTTAAAATAGCTCTAAAACTGGATGAATTAGGAGTAGATGTTATAGAAGCAGGTTCTGCAATAACTTCAAAGGGTGAACAAAAAAGTATTAAAACAATAACTGAAAACAATTTAGACGCTGAAATATGTAGTTTTGCTAGGCCTGTTAAAGTAGATATTGACACAGCACTAAACTGTGACGTGGATAGTATTCATTTAGTAATTCCATCATCTGATTTACATATACAATACAAATTAAGAAAGACAAGAGAACAAGTAGAACAGATGACAGTAAATGCTACAGAATATGCTAAAAGTCATGGTTTAATTGTAGAATTATCAACTGAGGATGCAACAAGAACAAGTATGGATGACCTTAAAAGATTATATAATTTAGGTATAGAAGCAGGAGCGGATCGTTTATGTGCATGTGATACGGTAGGTTTATTAACTCCTGAAAAATCATATGATTTCTATAAGGAATTAGCAACATTATCCAGACCTGTAAGTGTACATTGTCATGATGATTTTGGATTAGCAGTAGCTAATACATTAATGGCATTAAATGCAGGTGCACAACAAGCACATGTTACCATAAATGGTTTAGGTGAACGAGCAGGTAATGCATCATGTGAAGAAGTAGTAATGGCATTAGAAACATTATATCATATAGACACAGGAATAAACACGAAATTATTCTATGAAATATCACACTTAGTTGAAACAATCTCTGGTGTAACATTACAATCCAACAAGGCGATAGTAGGAGAAAACGCTTTTGCACATGAATCAGGTATACATGCAGATGGAGTACTTAAGAAATCTGAAACTTATGAACCAATAAAGCCAGAAACAGTAGGACATCGTCGCAGATTTGTATTAGGAAAACATGTAGGAAAACACGTTATAAATGAAAAAATAAAAGAAACAAATACCCAGGTAACAGAGGATGAATTAGACAGAATATTTAAACGAGTAAAATCATTATCTGACATGGGAAAAACAGTAACAGATGTGGACTTACAAACTATTACTGATGATATATTACATATTAATCCAGAGGATTCATTAATACTAGAGGAATATACAACAGTATCAGGAAATAAAGTAACCCCAACAGCATCTGTAAAAGTAAACATAAATAATAAGGAAAAAATAGAAGCAGGGGTAGGTGTCGGACCAGTAGATGCTGCAATAGAAGCAATACAGAAGAGTATTAAAGATACTGCAGATATTACATTAGAAGAGTATCATGTAGATGCAGTAACTGGTGGTACTGATGCATTAATTGATGTACTTGTAAAACTTAAACATGAAGATAAAGTTATAACTGCAAGAAGTACTGAGCCGGATGTAATACTAGCAAGTGTGGAAGCATACTTGAAAGGAGTAAATAAGATTCTTACGGATGATAAGAAGATGAGAAAATGAATGATTTACAGGCGGAATTACTTGAAAATTATGATATAACCATTCATTCCTATGAAGATAATCTTATAGAAAATGTTCCTGATTTTTTAAGGAAGGTTGATGAAATCACTTCCTTAAAGGAGGATTCAATAATTCAATTATTGGATACTGATTATATTTGTGGCGAGAAGCATATTAATCAGGCAATATCCCAGGCAATAAAAGCTTTTGAGGAGAATCAGAACTTTGCTAATGATAAAGGATTAGAAATTTGTGTAAGATTATCTGCTCAAAAACAGATTAGTGAAGCATTAAAACTTCTTGGTATTAAAAATCAGTGTAATATTACTGTGGTTTACATTAATGTACTTGACGAACAGATAGTTAAAATGGAAGAATTATTATCTAATAGAAATGATGATTTAATTAATACTATTGATTCAGATAAGATTATGAAGTCTTATAATTTATCTAGTGATAAAAATATGGTGGATAGAATTAATGAGAAGATTGCTTTATTAGCAATCAAAAATTAACTAAATACTTTTCTCCTTTTTTTTATTCTTTTGTTGCATTGATAATTATCTCTACTAGTTTATCCATGTTATCTATTGTCAAACTACTTGAATCTAGGTTTTTTGTTTCAATACATATGCATGGCTGTTTAAGTCTATTATAATTAGGTCCTGTTGTTATAATACTCTTATTTTTGGTTATTGATAATTGTGTTCTTATATTATAGGATAATTTTTTTGCTTTACTTTTACTTTCTGCTGTGATTATTACGTTTAATCCATACTCGTTTTCATGGATTATATTGTGTATTTTATCATCTTTTAGTTTGTTAATTAATTGTTTTTTAAGATATGTGTTAGCCTTCAGTGTTTTATTGTATGTTTGTTCTGCATAGTCTATATTCTCGTAGATTCCAGCACATGTTATATTATCTGCCTTGAATGTTTTTAAAAGATGGTTATTTAGTTTTATTTTCTGAGTTATATTGTTAATGAATCCACCATTTTCTATGTTTACTATTTTTGGTGAACCTGTTGATGATACTTGTATGTCTGCATATTCTGTATTTGATAGTTTTTCGTCACCCATGGATCCAGAAATATCTAAAATAAATATCACATCATATAGATTACATAGTTCATATATTTCTTTCACTGGTTGTTCTGCTGTATAAGCAGATAAGCTTGTAATATATAAGGAACCTACATCATTATTTTCAAAATACTTGGAAAGATTTTCAGTATTTATTATACCATTAGAAGTACTTATTTCTTGAACTTGTTTATTCAGTATCTTGGCAGAACGTTGTAATCCATTCCATCCTCCTTCATCTGGTACAAGTATCGGTTCGGGTAAGGCTTCAGTAATTGTAAATATGCAACTATTAGCACTGTTAAGGATATGAACTTTCTGTGATGGAAATAATTCTTTTATCTTGTTGACAGCATAATCATAGTAGTCATAATCTGAGTCAATTGCTTTCTTCATAAACTTTCTAGTATGCTCAGGTATTTCTTTATATTTTAATTGTAACATTATATCTTATCCTCAGAAGAACTGATCAAGTGTTGTCTGTCTTTCTTTTAGTACTTCATCAAGTAATTGGCTTGCGGCTCTGAAATCATCCACACTTAATTTTAATTTAGTTTCTATATAGTCTAATGATTGTCTTAGACTTTCAAATTCAAGTGGTTTACTATTCATTGCATGTCTTATATTTTCTCTAACATTAAATACACCTAACGGAATATAATCCTCATTTGCTTCTCTGAATATTATACATCCGGCCTGTTCTTTATCTCTATCTAATTGTTCTAATACGGCCATTTTAGCAGTATAATAACATCCACCTACACGTGAGTACTCTTTTTTACCCTTATTATGTTCACAATCAGTGAATATCATGCTTTTTCTTCCATTTACTTTTAAAAATGCTTCCATCCATTCATATTGCCATGGTGTTGGCATTTCAAGTATTGCATAGTAATTATTTAGACTTTCAAATTCATAAACTTTGTATGTGTCTATTTGAGAGTAATATCTCACATTTTCCAGGAGTCTGTCTGCAATTGTTGTGTCTACCGCGGTTATTGACCATCGTGTAGGAACTAGTTTCCTGTTTTTTCCTTCACCCATTGTTCCTACTGAGAATGCTTTCTGTATTTGTGTAAATGGAACGTTTTTTTCATGTAATATTTCAACTGCATCTGCTGCTTTAAGATCTGTATCATAATATGCTTTTTCTAGTTGATGGTCCCATTTAACGTTGTCAATATCAAATTTTTTTATAATAGCACTAGGTCCATGAGGAGCGTTTTCTGCACTAAATGTCATTCCCTGTGGTTTTTTGTTAAATTCTGCTTCACTCATGATGGATTTTGATGCCATAGATATTTCTTGTAATTTTTCTATGTAGTTATTATCTAAATCAGTTATTCCTATGGTTTGTTTTCCTCTAACAAGATTTAATCGGTAGTTAATAATATCTTTTTGTGAAGTATGTGTGGATATCCATTGTTCTGGCTGGTCCATAATTGATGAATCTTCGTAGCTAGGTGATAATAACGGTCCTGCATATACTTTAGGATAATTATAACTTCCTATGAAGACTGAGGGTGGTGTAGTACCTTCAAGTTCTTTATCTACTTTAGCTGATTTCATATTGTATAATTGTTTAGTTATTGTTTTAAGATATCTATATTTACTATCTAACATTTAGTTACACCTCCTCTAGTTCCTGATTCCTTTTTATTCTGACTATTTATTAGTATATGTTTTTTGTAATATTTAATATAAAGTAAGATTGGATTATTTTTCTAGTCATTTCCTAATTTTTTATTAATTGTTAGTAACATATTGTTATATCATGATTAAAGAGGATTTTTTTAAGAATAAAATAGGTGTAATTGGTGCTGGAAATATAGGCAGATCTGTTATTTTAAAATTATTAGAAAAGGGTTATCCATATGATAATATTCAGTTATCATATAATGGGTCTATATTTACATTCAGTGCATTATTTGATGATAATCTTGTGGATATGATAAGTGATAATTCTAGATTAGTAAATGATTCTTCTATTATTTTACTGTCTGTTCCTCCACAATCTTTTGAAAAAATTGGTGATTTTGGATTGGATAAAGATACTCTTGTAATTTCATTTATGGCTGGTATATCTATTGATAAAATTAAAAAACAAACAAAATCTGAAAATGTAGTGAGGGTTATTCCAACTGGTCCTGATACCATTAAGAATTCTTGTGCTATTGCAGGTACATATCCTGGTAATGCTGCAGCTGATTTCTTGTTTGATTTACTTGATTTTGATTATTATGTTGTTGATAGTGAGGATAAAATGGATTATATGGTTATTGCTGGCTGTCTTCCAGCTGTTTATTGTCGTGTTGATCCACATAGTAATGAGAGTGTTAGGGATATACAGAGATTTGCAGGTGATTTCGATGAATTTATTGAGATTTCAAAAAAGGCTGAAAAGTTAGTTCCAACTGATAATATTGATGAATTTGTAAAACAAGTTTCAACGCCTGGTGGTGTTACTGAGGCTATTATTAGTAGTCTTGACCAGGGTAATTCTTTGTATGATTCATTACTGGCCGGTATTAAACGTAATAATGAATTATCTTAGTAATTATTTATAAAAAAAAGTATGGTTTGAAAAGAAAGAAAAAAATTTGTTTTCCTTACTCATTAGGATGTTTTGAGTGTTTTTTAGTTTGTTTTCATTTTTTTCTTTTTTTAAGTTTTTATGTTTTTAATAAGGAGTGGTGAGTAATACAAAGATCAGTTCCTATATCGAATTATTTTTTTATAATAGGTGATTTAATTTTTTTTTAGACTATTGTGTAGGATATTATAATAGTTTTAGTCTTTTTAGTCTTAATTCTCTATAGGCTTTTTTGTATTAATCTTTTAACATTTTTTGTTGACTAACAATTTTTAAGTTTAGGAATACCTAAATTCTTAGTCAATTAAATGTTGTACTCGATACTATATAAAGGTTTTGGCTTACCTAAAAATTTTTAAATAAATAATTAAAACAAGTATTTTTCTAAATAAATAATAAAAATACTATTAAAATACTAAGAAACTTTTTATAATTTTTTTTTTAATTTAATAAGGAATAATCAGTTTGAAATAATTTATTTATCCGATTTTAATCAAAGATAAATATCATGTTTACTATAATATTTTTATAAAAAAAAGAAATTTATGGAGAAGAATATTTTCAGTTAATGAAATTTTCAGATTGTAACTTTTGTTGAAGTATAACCTCCACGAAGACTTTTTCCTCCATAATAAACTACTGTTAATGTATGTGTTCCCTTACGAATACTTTTAGGAATAGTATATGTTATAACAACAGTACCATTTCTAATAGTAGTTTTTATAATAGTTCCATTTGAATCCTTAACTAGTTTACCATCAATTTTATATACTACACTTCCAGCAGTAGCAGGGATTGCTGTTTTTGATCCTTTAATCTGCACAGTGAATTTTAATTTATCACTTTTTTTTGTTACACTGCTTATTTTTATAATAGATGTCTGGTTTTTCACATTCAAGGTACTGTTGAATTGATAACTGTTATAATTAGTACTTTCATTGTACGTATAAGTTAATGTATAGTTTTTAGCAGTACAATCAGGTATTTTATATTTATATAGGAATGTACTGTTTGTGATATTTGCTTGTCCTATTACTCTTCCATTGAACTTTATTATTACAGTACCTTGCATTATATTTGTTCCGTTACTAGCTTTAACAGTTCCTTTAAGATTAACAGTTTCACCAGCGTATATACTAACATCACTTGCATTTATTACAATATCATGTTTTAATATTGTGAAAATCTTATTTGCAGATGAAGTATTATACTGGGACGTACCATCATAGATATAATTTAATGTATAATTATTCGCATGATATGCGGGTATAACATAATTATAACTAAATGAACCATTAGTCACTGTTACTTTTCTCACAGTTTTTCCATTAAGTTTTATAGTTACAGATCCATTTATTTTAGTTCCATTAGTTGTTGTTAATGTACCTTTAAGAATAACGGGTTCTCCAACATATCCTTTTACATTATTTGTTGTTATCCTTGTAGTTTGCTTATTTATCTTAATTGTTTTACTTGTAGTACATCTATCGTATATGGAATTTCCTCCATATGTGTAAGTTAATGTATAACTTTTTGCAGTTATTATTGGAATTGTATAATTATACGTGTACTTTCCATTAATTATCTTTGTTTGTCCTATTGTTGTTCCATTGATTTTTATGTTTATTGTTCCATTGTTTATTTTGGTTCCATTAGTTGTTGTTATTGTTCCATTGAGTTTTACAGTAGTTCCTATAACTCCTAGAACGTTGTTTGTTGTTATTTTAGTAGTTATTTTTTTTATTCTAAAGGTCTTATTCAAGGTACTTCCATCGTATATGGAATTTCCTCCATAGGTGTATGTTAATATATAATTTTTTGCACTGAATACTGGAACTGTATATGTGTATGTGAATTTTCCCTTTGTTACATTGGTTTTTCCCATGGTTTTTCCATTAAGTTTTATGTTTATTATTCCATCATTAACTAATGTGCCATTATTTGTTGTTACTGTTCCATTAAAGTTTATAATAGTTCCTATAACTCCTACAACATCGGTTGCTGTTATTTTAGTCTTGTATTTTAATATTGTGAAGTTTTTGGATACTGTTGATGAATTGCACTGGGAATTTCCATCATAGGTATATGTTATGATGTTATTGGTTGTGGTTGTTATTGGAATTGTATATTTGTATGTGTACTTTCCGTTGATTACTTTTGTTTGTCCTATTGTTTTTTCATTAAGTTTTATGGTTATTGTTCCATTAGCAACTGGTGTTCCATTGATTGTTGTCACTGTTCCATTAAGTATTGTCGTGTTTTTAACATATGTTTTTACATTGTTTGTTGTTATCTTAGTGTCTTGTTTTAGTATGGTTAATGTTTTTGTTATAATTGAATTATCATAAGGGTATTCACCGATATAATTGTAAGTTAGTTTATATTTATCAGCATCATATGATGGAATGGTATACTCATAAGCGTATCTTCCATTAATTACACTTGTCTGAGCAACAGTATTATCATCGATTCTTATTATTACAGTTCCATTATTAACTAATGTTCCATTACTTGTTTTTACACTTCCATTTATTATTACTTTTTCACCAATAGTCCTAGTTATATCGGAACCTATTATATTTGTCTTTATCGTAGTAATATTATCATTATTTAAAGTTAAAATAATTTTCTGATGATCTAAGAGTATATCTAATTTTTTAACACCAGTTATGTCAATATTTTCTGATATATATAATGGTAATGTATATGTAACATTATCATTCTTTGTTATTTCAATATTCACAGTTTTTAGGAAATCATCCGTATAACCATAATCAAGTGTTAGTTTATCTTGTTTTGTAACCACAGAATATATGAATACTGTTATTTCAGAGATACCTCCTGACTTTATGGTAATTGTTTTATTTAACCAGTCCCGAGGTAGGATATTATCCTCAGATATTTGTAATAGATAATTTTTTGTTATGTTGAAATTATGTGCGGCTGTTAGAGGAACATTGTTTTGTCCGAACCATGTCCAATTTATCCAGTTATCATTGTATTGAGAATCATATGGTTTTTCTGAATATACTTGATAAATTCCTCCGTTATCTACCAATATACTTGTTTTTAATTGGATTGTTGAAGGAAAAACTCCATAATTTACACTATTATTCTGATATATTGCTCCACCAGTGACAGCTGTGTTATTTTTAATTAATGATTTAATAATACTAAGGTACAGGGAAGACTGAACAGATATAGCTCCACCATAAGTATTTGCAGTATTATTAACAAATGTTGTATTAGACATAGTTATTGTTGCATATTTTCCTATGTATATTGCTCCCCCTTCACCTCTTGGAGAGTTAATAGCTTTATTGTTAGTAAATTCAGTGTCAGTTATAAGTGAAGTAATAAATAATCCATTATATACTATTGATCCTCCATTATTATTTGCATTATTATTATTAAATGCAGAGTTAGCTATTCTGATATTAAGACCAACACCATCACTGTATATTGCTCCACCATATTGTGCATCATTATTTTTAAATACTGTGTTATTTATGTTAATGTTTTTAGCATCATCCTTTGAATATATGGCTCCACCATAATATGCACTGTTATTGTTAAATGTACAATTATCGATATTGAATGTTATGGCAGGTCCGGAAATACTAATTGCTCCTCCCTGAGGATTATCTGTGGAGGTATCAGCGGTTATTCTAATACTGTTGTCTGTGAAAGTACTGTTTATGATATTCACATTTTTATTACCTTTATCTAAAATAGCACCACCTCTATTTGATCCCCAGTTTTTAATAAATTTACAATTAACAACATTTAAGTCACCATAATTATAAATGGCTCCTCCAAGGGTACGTGCTTTATTAGAATAGAATACGCATGATGTGATATTTGCTTCTTCACCACTATTTATACTAATAGCAGCACCATAACTTGCATTATTATATGCAAAGTAACAATTAGTAATGTTTCCAATACCACTGGCAATAGTTACGGTACCACGAGTGTTTATATGTTGATTATTACTTGCATTGTTGTATGTGAAATTACTGTTAGTTAGATATAATTGTGCATGTGAACCACTAAAAATACATGTTCCATTAACTGCAGTGTTATTTATGAAATTACATAAATCAACATATGTTACTCCATAAGTTCCAGAGTATATAGCTCCACCAACACGTCTAAATGTAACATTATCAACATTTGGATCACATGAATTATTAATAAAAGAACAATTATGTATTAAAGTTGTAGTATGTTCGCCACCCACTTGTAATGCTCCTCCCTGGTTATCTGCACTGTTATTTCTAAATAAACTATTAGTTATAGTAATATTATTATAATCTAGGGATGTGAATAGTACTCCTCCAACAACAGCATCATTATTTGTAAATATACAATCATCTGCATTAAATGATACATTAGATTCGATTGTGAATACTCCACCTTGACCAGAATGACTTGCATTAGTTAATGTTAACTTCTGAATATTTATTGTAACATTATTTAATATGAAACCCTTATGATGGTTTAAGTTAATAATAGTATTATCCTTATCTTCACCAACTATTGTAAGAGTAGTACAATTAGCTATTTTTCTTGTTTTACTGAGGCTGTATGTTCCATGGCTAATGTGAATAATGGAGTCATTTGATGTAGATACTTTGTCAAGTGCTTTATCAATAGTTTTATATGGATTTGTATTGTTACCACTACTTTTATCATTACCTTTATCCTTATTAACGTAGATTTCTGATACTTTTTCCTTATTATGACCACTTGCTGTTTTATAATATTTTATAGTATCATCAGGATTGTCTGAATCTGAATATTCATTATAATCATTGGTTTCAAACGTGTTAGCTGTGGATTCCGATGAAATTATATTATTTTCTAGTGTCTCGGAAGTATCCGTTGAATTATCACTAGCATAACATGAACCAACAGTTAGTAATGTAATGAATATTAATAAGATTATTCCTTTTTTAAAATTCATTTAATATTCCCTCATTGATTTATAATTTTATCTATAAATTATAACTGGTATTAATCTATAAGTTAAGTAAATTTATTTTCTATATAGTAAAACCTAACTTGGTTTATATTATTCTTAGATTTGTTCTTGATTTGATAAGTATGTTTTTTAATAAATTAAGTAATACTCTATTTGATTAAAATAAGGATTATATTTGTAAAAAAAGTAAAGAAAAGGGGGTTCATTTACCCATATTAGATTTTATTAGAGAATTATTGGATATTGCCTAATAAGTAGTATATAAATTGCTGTGCTGTACGGCCAGATGGTCCTCCATGTGTTCTTAGCCAGATATTTGCTTTTTGTTTTAATTCCTCATCCGACATTTTGATTTCAGGATATCTTTTAGCTATCGTTGTTACAATATCAAAGTATTCTTTAACTGTTGGCTTATAGTAACCTATGGATATTCCAAATCTATCTACAAGAGATAATTTTTCTCTAATAGTGTCTGATCTATACATTTCATCATCAGATGCTACATTGGTTCGTTCATTCCAAGTTTCTTTTATTAAATGACGTCTATTGGATGTTGCATATATTAACACATTGTCAGGATTAGTTTCTAATCCACCCTCTATCAGTGCTTTTAAATATTTATAGGAGCTTTCTGATTCCTCAAATGATAAATCATCCATGTATATTATGAAATGATAATTTCTGTTCTTAATCGTACTTATTACTTTAGAGAGATATTTTGCTTCGTGTTTGTACATTTCTATCATTCGAAGACCTTGACTGTAGAATTGGTTAAGAATTGCCTTGATACTTGTTGATTTACCAGTACCTGCATCTCCATATAATAATACATTATTTGCTTTTTTACCTTCAACAAATGCTTTTGTATTTTGTACTAATCTTTCTTTTTGTGATTCATAGCCTACAAGATCATCAAGAACAACATCATCAAGGGATGTGATTGGAATAAGAAATTCTGATGAGGAATCATGTGATATACGAAATGCTCTGTTTAATCCGAATTTTCCTACACCATACTTCTTGTAGAATGTTGTTATTATTTCATATATTTCATTTTCATTGTTTGCTTTTTCTATGTTGTTACTTAGTTCCTGTACTTTGATGCTTACATCCTTATTGTATAGTTGTTCTTTTTTAATTATGGAATTATAGTTCTGTATAGTGGTGAAGCAGTTGATATTTAAATCATCTTCTATTTTTGTGAAATCATAGTCAAATAATTGTTTGAATATTTTAAAATCGTTTTTTGCAAATTCATTCACTGTTCCTGATTGTGCCCCGTTTTTTTCTGATACTAGTGTGAATGGGTTTTCTGTTGTTGCTAGTAGGTATGTTAGATAGTTATGCCATAGATTCGTGTTGAAACCATAACTTGTTGCAAGAGAGAGTAATCTATTCATTTGTATGTAGATTTTTTCTATTATTTCTTCTTTATCATAGTTTCCTAGTTCATATTCTTTGAATATGTCTGCTAATTGGAATAATATACTGTCATCGTCAATATTTCTATATACTAATAATTTTGATGTTAGATGGTACATGTAATATTCATCTCGATTATATCTTTTTTAATTGTAATTTTTAAGTAATAATTTCTAAAAAAAAAGTTTTAAGGGGGTTAATTATGAGTATTTGGTATTGGAATCCTTTATTTTTTTTTATTCGAATTCTATTGTACTTGGTGGTTTATTACTTAATGATAAAGATACATGTGTTATTTCTGGTACATTTGCTGTTATTTCCTGTGCTACTTTATGTAAAAATGGCCATGGTATATCGGGTACGTTTGCTGTCATAGCATCAAATGATTGTACCATTCTTATAACTACTAGGTATCCGAAGTCTCTCTGGTCTCCTTTTACTCCTGTTACCTTACTGTCTGTTAGTACTACAAAGTATTGCCAAAGATCTTTGTCAAGTCCTTCTGCTTCTACATTCTTGGTTAGTATTGCATTAGCTTCTCGGCATATTTCAAGTTTTTCTTCTGTTACATTTCCAAGTACTCTTACTGCAAGTCCAGGTCCTGGGAATGGTTGTCTGTGTACAATTTTGTCAGGTAATCCAAGTGTTGTTCCTACTTCTCTTACTTCATCTTTGTATAATTCTCTTAGAGGTTCAATTATTTTGAGGACTAATCCTTCAGGTAGTGTTAAATTATGGTGTGATTTTATGTTACCTTTACTTTCAATCCAATCTGGTGCTATGGTACCTTGTAATAAGTATGTTGCTCCTGTTTTTTTAGCTTCTCTTTCAAAAACTTCTATGAATTTATGACCTATAATTTCACGTTTTTTCTCAGGATCTCTAACTCCTTTCAAAGCCTCTATAAATTCATCAGATGCATCTATTAATTTGAAGTTTAACCTATCTTTAAAAGTTTCTTCAACTTCTTTTGTCTCATCTTTTCTAAGTAATCCATGGTCTACAAAAATAGCTTCTAATTGATTTCCAATAGCTTTAGATGCAAGTACTGATGCAACAGAACTATCTACTCCACCAGATAATGCTATTATAACCTTTTCATCTTTAACTTCTTCTTTTATACTTTTTACTGCTTCATTTATAAATTTTTCCGTATCCATCATCATAGTAATCCAAACAACCTTTTACATATATTTATTTCCAACTCTCACATATAGCATTAAAGTTTTCAAATATCTCGCCACCACGTGGGGTATGCTGTACTTCTGGATGAAACTGAATACCATAAATTGGTTTTTCTTTATGTTTCATAGATTCAACATCACATTCCTCAGAGTTTGCAAGTATTTCAAATTCTTCAGGTAATTTAACAACTTCATCTTTGTGTGAAGCCCATACTTTAAGAGTATCACCAATATCTTTAAACAATCCATCTTCTTTTAGGATATTAAGTTCAATCTGAGCATAACTTTCAACTTCTGCAGATTTAGTTTCGCCACCAAATGTTTCAGCTATAATTTGATGTCCTAGACAAATACCTAATATAGGAACATCTAGATTACGAATAAACTCTTTACAATTACCTATATTCTCTATTGAAGGACCGCCACCTAAAATTACACCATCAGGACTTAAATTCTCTATCTCTTCAAGAGGAGTGGTGTTAGGCATAAGTTTATTTTCTATATCTAGGTATGTTAATGTTCTAGATATTCTATGATTATACTGTCCAAAATTATTAATAATAACAATGCTCATGATAAATCCCATATTTCATTAAAATAAGTTAAAACAACTATACAATTATTTTTCTTAATGAAATAAAAATAGTTGTTATAATCTAACTTTTTACTTTTTATATATTATATTATGATAATAGATATTATAATAATTATTCTTATATTATAGATTGTATAATAATTAGCATAGAATCTAATCCCTATTATAAAACTATACGTTTAATAGGATAATAATAAAAAAGAACATAAATTTAACTTAATAATAGTAGAATTACTAATAATAGGATAATAGAAAAATGAATAAATCAACAATAAACTTACCCGAAAATACTATCTTTGAAGTATTAGTAACAACAACAAACAATCAGAAACCACATACTAAGCCATTTGGAATGAAAATTCAAGATAAACAAGTAGTATTAACTTTATTTCCAAATAAAACACTAAACAATATAAAAAATAATAAAGAATTTCTAATACAATTCACATTAAATCCTTTAATATATACAAAAGCATCACTTAACAAATTAACAAGTAAAGACTATCAAAATAACAATATATTAAAAGAAGCAACAGTTATACTCAGATTAAAAGTAAATAAGATAATAGAACAAAAAAATAACGATAAATACGGAGAAAATATTATAACAACAATATTCTCCACAGTAACTGATATAAAACAAGAAAATATTCAAGTTCCCGCAATAAATAGGGCTACTACTAAAATAATTGAGTTACTGGTAGATTACACACGTTATAACTATATGAACTCTAATCAAAAAACAAGTTATATTAATAAAATCATAGAATCAGAGAATATCATAAGAAAAACAGGAAATAAAAATCATAATAAATCATTAAATCTCATAAAAAAAGAATTAAACATAGAAGATTAGTAATATTAATCTTCATGCTGTACTACATTAATAAATTTATTTGCATCAACATCAAATAATCCCTTATTAGTTATTTTAAGTGAAGGAACTACAGATAATGCCATGAATGATAATGTTGTAAATGGACTTCTTAAATCACAGCCCATTTTATGAACTAGTTCATTTAATTCTGTAGAATTCTTTGCAACATCAGCAACTGGTTTATCACTCATTAATCCAGCAATAGGTAATGGTAGATCTAATTTGTCATTATTGGATATTGCTGCTATTCCACCCTTGTTTTCTATAATTTTATTTGTAGCTCTAGCCATGTATTTACTATTAGTTCCAACAGTAATTATGTTATGTGAATCATGACTTACACTAGATGCTATAGCACCGTTTTTTATTCCATAACCTTTTACAAATCCATTAGCAATAGTATTTCCACCATAACGCTCAACTACGCTTATTTTGAGAACATCTTCAAATACTGATGGTTTAATAATACCTTTATCAATATTTAATTTAGCACTACTTCTTCCAGTTATAATAGTGTTATCCTGAACAGTAATCACGTTTACTGTTGCACTCTTGCATGATGGATTTTTTGCTTTCAAGTCAAAGTCTTCTGGTTTTTTAGGAGTAATATGCAGAGTGGTGGCTAGTGGTTTTGGTTTTGCACGATATAATAATTTTTGTTTTTTGAATATAGTATTACCATTTATTATTACTCTTTTTACTTTGAAGTCTTCTAGATTATTAATGAATACTAAATCTGCACATTTACCTGGACTAATACTTCCAGCATTTAGGTTATAATGTTCAGCAGGATTTAATGTTACTAATCTTATTGCTTCAAATGGATCCATACCAAAGTCTATTGCTTTACGAAGACATTTATCTAAATGTCCCTGGATAAGGTCATCTGCTCTAAGATCATCTGATACTATGAATTCTCCGTTGCTGTGAATAAGTTCTTCGAGGGTATGTGATTCTGAGCCCTCTCGAATCATTATTTTCATACCCATTCTTCTTTTTTCTTCTGCTTCTCTTTTAGTGGTACTTTCATGGTCTGTGCTTATACCATGTTTTACGTATTTTTGAAGATTTTTTCCGCTAAGCAGGGGTGCATGTCCATCAATAGGTTTCCCATGTTTTTTTGCTACTTCAATTTTGGAGATTATGTTTTTATTTTCATTAATTACTCCATAATAATCCATAACTTCTCCTAATGATACAAATTCAGGTCTTGAAAGTAGATTATCGATTATTTCACTATCAATTTCAGCGCCTGATGTCTCATATTTTGTTGTTGGTACACAGGATGGTGCTGAAAAGTAAAATTTTAGTGGTGTGTGTTTTGCATCATTTACCATATAATCTATTCCTTCAACTCCCATGACATTTGCTATTTCATGTGGATCTGCTACTACTGATGTAGTTCCATGCTTCAATGCTATTTCAGCAAATCGTGATGGTGTTACCATTGAACTTTCAATGTGTATATGTGCATCTATGAATCCAGGAACAATTATGTCATTAAAATCTTTGTTTACTTCTTTTATTGACTGGATGATTCCATGTTCAATTTCGATTTCTCCTGGATATATCTCGTCGGTAAATACGTTTAAAATATTTCCTTTTATAATCATTTTATTAATACTCCCCTAATATTATAAAAACATAGTTATACTCTTAAATTTCGTTTATCTTTTTTGTAATGTATCTTGTTTGACTTAATTTAAAAATAAATAGTCTATATTCCCATTGTTAAGATACATTTTTCCCCATATTTAAGAGTTTAACAGTTCTAGTCATTTAAAAAAGTGATAATTTAAGAAATCCATTATTTTTTAATTTAATTTTTATTAAATTAAAGTGTTAATTTTTAAATACTATAATAAAATATATGTTTATTGCTATTATAAAAAGATGTATTAATATTAGGATTTGGGCTCTATAAAAAACAGATTGATTTTGAACAAGAGCCTTCTTAAAAGTTAATTTAAACTTTTAAAATTAAATAATACTAATAATAAATGATAAAAAAATGAATTACACTAGAAATACATCTAACATTAAAAAATAAAGAATATTGAAAAATAAAAAAGTAATACTAATGTATTTTAATTATATAAAAGGATAATTTCCATGAAACAGGTTTATTACTAAAATCTATGAGCTTGTTTTCTTTTTTATTTTATTAATCGAAGTTTTATGTTATTTTTATTTTAAAAAGTAAATTTAAAAGGGTATTTTTTTTGTTATTATGATTCTTCTTTTAGGAAATCAGTATCATCGTAATAGTATAGGGGTTTATAACCAAGATGATAATAGTTTTCTTCATATTTTGTTATGTTCTTCTTTTTCCAATTGTCCTCTTTTAAATTTTGTTTTACATATCTTGCAAGTTCTAGATTATCATAACAGGCGTATATTCTTATTTTTCCATTTTTCATTGTTTCTACATAGTATTTACCATTGCGTTTGTGAATATTTTTATTTCTTTTTTGAATTGTTTCTGTAACCTTTGTTACGTGTTTGATGGTTTTTTCATTCCACCCATTTTTTGCTAAATAATCTCTTATCAGTACTGCTAAATTGTATGTAGGATAGCGTCCTATTGTGATTGTGTTATTTCTTATTTGTTTACGTACACGATACTTGTTTTTATACGTGTTTTCATAAACAATATTTTCTATTTTTTTAGGAAAGGGTGGTAGTTTTGATTTATCGTAGGTATATATTGATGTAGGATCCTCACACATTAATTCCTCGTTTCCATCATATTTTACTATAAGATCTCGTTCCTGTAGTGCTGTTACAAGATTAGCATATGTTCCGAGTACATATCCTTTATAGTATATATAGTAGCGATTGTTAATCTTATTATATGAGATATACTTGTAAAACTCTTTTACCGCTTGTTTTTCTATGAGTTTTATATCTACTTTTGTAGTATAGTAGGGTAATATCTTCTTTACTAGTTTAGCATATTTGTAACTTTTATATGAGCCATAAATCATACCACCTCTTTTCTTGTTTATTATAATATATTTTTCCTCTTCATCCTTCCTAATATGATATTTGGGGAAATGTTCTCTTTTAGGGTAGCCTGTTGTTTTACATTTAATCCAATCGTATTTTATTAGTTTGTCCCTTTGTTTTATTGCATCATCTAATCTTGAGAAAGAACCATATTCTATTTTTTGATTATAAATTGTTTTTTGAATATAGTACCTGTTTCTTTTTTTGTATATGTTATTGTATTTCATGGTTTTTCACCACTTAATATAGATGAGAGGGTTTTAAATGTGTCTTCTTGTGTGGTTATTTTGGTATTAATATTGTTTATCTTATTTATTTCCCTTATTTTATTGTTAATCTCCTTATTTTCTCTTTTATTTTTCTTTTTTAAGTTGTCTATAATTATTATTGTTATTTTACCATTGTTTTTTAGTTTTCTAGTTATTTCATTCATGTTTTTATCTAGTAATGTTGTCTTATATGTCTGGGTGATTTTATGGTCTTTAATTTGGTATTGTATTCCTTTTTCTAGAGGTGTTGCTATTACATTGTATTTGTTGCTGAAGTATTGGAATATTTCTATTATTGAGTCTATGTTGTTTTCGGAGTTAACTTTCAGAATACTTTTATGTTTATGTCTTTTATTTTTTTTATTTATTTTAATCCCTCCTTATTATTTTTAATCTACTATTTTTCATGGATACTTTAATTAAATCTTATTTAATTTTGTTTATGATTATTACTATAATATTAATACTTTATAAAGTAATTAGAGCCTCTAAGACTGTCCTATTCTCATACTCATAGACGGAGACACACACCCCTCTAAAAAGAATATAACGAAATAAAATACTAATTAATAGCAGTTAACTAAAATTAATTCAAAGTTATTACTTTTCAAGACCCGGTTTCTTTTATATACTATCCCATAATAATCAAATAATAGTGAGATGGACCTTTAATTAATTACAATAAATAAGAGAGTGAATAGACATGAGTATTTTTGAAGAAATCCTAAATTCAGATAATTCTGTATTTAAAAATCAGGATATATTCAGTATAGACTATCTGCCAGAAGTAATACAATGTAGAGATAAACAACTAAAGAGCATACTAATAAATATAAAACCATTACTAAAAAATAACAAGGCAATAAATACAATAATAATGGGAAATACAAGCACAGGGAAAACAACAGTTCTTAAACATGCATTAAAAGAAATAGAGGAATACACTAACCTATCAACATGCTACATAAATTGTAACATACAAGACACGTCACGTAAGTGTTACTTTCAAATATACAGGGTCTTATTTGGATATGAAGCAAGAAAAAGTGTAAGCACTGAAATAATACAGGAAGAAGTAATGAAGAAATTAGAAGAGGAATCATTTATAATAGCAATTGATGATATAAACTATCTAAGTAATAATGAGTCAAATAAGTTAATCAATGAATTATTCAGGGCAAATGAGTTCTATCATTCTAATATAGCTTTAATAATAACAATAAATAATATTTTCTTCAAATATGAACTTGAACGCAACGCTCAAAGCATACTACAAGGTCATGAAATAGAATTTGAGGATTATACAAGTGAAGAAATGTATTCCATCCTTAAATATAGATGCGATTTAGGATTCAAGAATGGAGTAATAACTGAAAATCAAATAAGAAGAATAAGTAATTATGCAACAAAATACACGGATTTAAGAAGAGGATTAGCAATACTAAACATACTTGGACAAAAAATAGAATCAGAAAACAGAGACCATATAACAGATAAAGACATAGATGAAATAATAGCAATATCATAAAAAGGGATTAATAAGTTAGAATAACTAATAATTATAATAACTTACGTAATTTAAATAATTTTTTTGGAGACATTTTAACTACTGCTTTAAGTAAAGATTTAGTTGAAAGAGTACTAAGTCCAGCATTAGCTACAGCACTGATATACTCATTTAAATCATCATCATCTAAGCCATAAAGGAAATCTCTAATGTGAATGTACTTTCTAAACTTCTTAGCTATATGTTCTTCAACATAATCTGAATATTCCTTTAAATTATCCTCAGAATAGTCTTCCTCTTTAATAGCTCTAGCAGCAACTTGACCTGCAATCATACCACTTTCAAGTGCGGTGTCAATACCTCCACCAGTAATAGGATTAATACAGCCAGCAGCATCACCTACTAGCATAAGATTGTCTGTTATAATTTTATCAAATACTCCACATAATGGGTTTCCACCAACATTAACTTCCACGATTTGAGCATCTTTAGTAGCATAATTATTGGCAATAAAATCATCTAAATATTCCTTAGCACTCTTAGTAGCCCTAGCTCCGGTTACATCGATACCCACATTAGCAGTATCATAACCTTTAGGGAAAAACCAGACATAGCCACCAGGTGCTACGCTACCAAAATAGAATTCGAGCGTATTATTTTTGTCCATTTTAAGATTAGTCATTTCATATTGGATACCTGAATCCATTTCTTCCAGAGGAACTTTTGTGTTAAGACCAGCCCAGGCACCTACATGACCCTCAGGACCATCTGCACCAATAACAATATGTGCCTTAATTTGTGTAATATCTGTGTTAAATCCATTGATATCAACAAGGAAATAGTCGTCAACTTTCTTCATTGATAATGCTTCTGTTTTAATCATTACCTCAGCACCACTACGAATGGCGTCCATTGTAACATGTTTATCAAATACTTTACGTTCTAATACAATACCTGTAGCAGGTGTATCTAAATTTTCAGAGGTAAACCATGCACTAGTATTATTTGGTGATACAATACGTGCTCCATCAATTCGTCGAGCAATCCATCTTTCGTCTAATTCAATATTCATTTTTTCAAGAACGCCGTCAATTATACCTTCAGCACATCTTTTAGGATTGCCAATTTCTGATTTCTTGTCAATAATTAATGTTTTAGCACCATTTGCACTGGCTTCTCTTGCTGCAATAGATCCTGCAGGACCTGCCCCAATAATTAAAACATCAACTTCCTTTACTTTGTTCATTTTATCTTCCATCCATCTGTTTAATAAGAGGTATTTTTGTTTAATTATTATATATGAATCTTCTTGAATTAATTATTTTACACATATGATGGAAAACAACAAGAATATATTAGATAATACATGAAATAATAATTAATTAATAAATATATATGAGAAATAAAATGCTTAAAACAAAAATAAAAGATCGAGAAATAGAATACACTGTAGACTATCGTAAAGTCAAATACATAAGATATGAATTAAGAGGCGGTAAATTAAGACTAATCCTGCCAAAAAGATACGATGGAAATATTGAAGAATGTATTCATAAAAAAGAAAAATGGATTTATGATAAACTAGTGGAATATGACGAAGTCAATGTAAAACTAGAAGAACAAACGAGAAATATATATTTAATTCAAAGAACCGAAAAAGAATTTAAAAACATAACAAACAGATTTTTTGAAAAATACCAAAATCAATTAAATGTCAATGTTAAACGAATACAATACAGACACATGACCACAAAATGGGGTAGCTGTAGCAGTCTAGGAAATGTAACACTATCTAAGGATTTAATATATCTACCAGAAGATCTAATAGCATACATAATATATCATGAATTAGCTCATCTTATAATATTGGACCATAGTGATAAATTCTTTAACATAATTAAAAAAGAATTTCCTGATTATAAAAGCTATGATTCACGTTTAAATGAATACTGGTATTTAATAAAAAAGGAAGGATGAGTTATTTATCTTTAAATTTCTTCTGAACTTTTTCACTTTTCAATTCACGTAAAGCATCATGTGCAATCCAATTTCCACTTATAGTATCTAATTTTAATATTTCTTCTGCTAACAGGATACTTTTCTGATTAAGAATCTTATTTCTTTTTCCAATTTGTCGTAAAGACCAGTTAACTGCTTTTTTAACAAAATTTCTTTCATCAGATGAACCACTAATTATTATGGGAAATAGGTTAATAAACACATCATCACAGGCTTTCTTATCATGTACGGCTAGAGTAGCTATTAATGAGTATGCAGTTCTTTTAACAAATTCTTCCTCTTTATCATAAAATTCATGTATCTTGGGATAAGCATACCTTGTTTTACGAAATAAATTACTGCAAGCTTGGTCACATTGGTCCCATGTTTCAAAGGAGTATGCCCATTTATTAATTTGCTCGGATGTTACTTTAGTCGGATCATCAATCATAGTTGCAAGAAGTTTAGTATCATGATAACCATAATTCCATAATTCGATGGCAAGTTCATGGTCTTTACCAATAGTTTTTGCTATTTTTCTTAGAACCGGGACTCGTATACCATATGCTTTATCTGGATTAATTCCAAAACGAGCCATTCCTTTCACATCATCAGGATTTCCCTCTTTTTCAAGTATTCCAAGAACTTCATCTAGTTGCATATAAAATAGTCTCCTAATAAATGTTTAATTGTTTAAATTTATTAAAAAAAGTAAAAGTTGAAAAACAGTATAGTTGTATAACTACCTGTTTTCAAGAGGATCATTTTTATTTTTAGAATGGGTAAATGGTACTTTTAAACCTAAATCTAATTTTTTATCAATATTTTTCTGATTTTTCTTTTTCTTATTAGTTGCTAATTTTCTAAGTAACTCTATACCATATTTACCTTCATTTGTTTCCATAGTTTCAAGAATGCCTTCCTCTACTGCTTTATCAATAATGGATGATCCTTTATCAGTACGTTTTATAATAGTAGACCATCCTGGTTTAGCAGCTACAGATCCACAGGATATATCAGCTAATTCAGAAACATAATCTAAACAATAATTACATCCTGATTGTTCAAAACCATGAGTTTTCTTTATAGGTATTTTACCCTCACCTTCAGTGTGTGTTATGAATAATTTACCTTTTGAAATATCCATCTTTGTAACTTGGGATGGTTTAACACCAATATCATCTTCAATAAATGTTTTCAATGATTCATATGGGAAGTTTTCCATACAATAAATACCTATACTTAATGCTATCTTATCTGATGCATTTCTAAGACCTATAGGGTAAGCTTGCATTTTACGTAGTCCCATAACCTGGCAAGGAGTTCCTACAGTACCTATTTTTTCAAGACCATAAGCACGTGTTGCTTCTTTTATTAAAGCAAGGTTTGGACACATTGTGTATTTTGTTCCAGCAGCTTTTAATATTTCTTTCTTGGTTGTTGCAACATGAGGCTCTGGTTTCCATGGTTCTTTACCTTCTCCAGCTACAATTGCACCATCAATAATGTTTTCTTCTAATGCATATATAAGTATAGCAGATACAATTCCACCATCTTGTGCTTTACTTGTTATTTTTTTATCAGAAGCTTTTGCTGTTATAATCTCCTGGTGTGGTCCAAGAACAGAATCGTAAATCATATTAGACCTCCTCCTTATTATATCCTAATTCTTTATAAATTTCGTCTACAGGCCACCAGCTACGTGTACATTGGTAGTAACAAGAACCGCATTTAACACAACGGTCACAGTTAAATAATGGTCTTCCGTCTTGCATGGTCATAGCTCTTGTAGGACATGCCGCTGCACAAGCTCCACATCCTACACAGATTGATTGGTTAATAATTTTCTTCTGTAAATCACAGCCACATGCTTCTTGGTTACTAGCAAAATCCATGAATGGTTTAAGATAATCCATATCATTGTTTACTGCTGCAAGTAAGACTCTTTTAATAAGTTCAGGGGATGGTGGACATCCAGGTACTGCAAGATCTACTTTAACTAGGTGTTGTAATGCTAAGAATGATGAATGTTTTGGTTGGGCTTGTTGACCTCCTTTAGCATATACTGTGAATCCACCAGTAGATGCACAGGAACCTAAAGCTACAAGTAGTTTAGATTTACTTCTAGCTTCCTGTAATTCTTTTAGGGAATGTTCGTCTTCCAGACATACGGATCCTTCAACAAGAACTAAGTCCATCTCAGGCATTTCCCATTTATCAACGAGTGTTTGTCCATATACTATGTCTACAGCATGGAGTAAATCTGCAAGGTCATCATAATTTTCTGTAAATGACATTAAATCACCAGTACAACCAGATAAGTGGATGTAACCTATTTTTAATTTATCTTGAGATAAATCTGGTGTATTATTAACATCATCCTCGTCTTTGACAATTTTTTCTTTAATTTTTTCAAACAAGAGTTTCACCTTCACTCAATTTAATTTAATTTCCTTTATTTTAGTCTATTTTTTATCATAACATATCATTTAAAACATTAAGAGTAGCTTCAACAGTTTTTGGTATGCTCTGTGTAAGTGTTTCTGTTAATCCGATTTCCATTTCTGTTGGAACATTTTCTGGCTGACAAGCTACTATTTTAATATTTATTTTTTCTTCTAAATCATGTAATGGCATTGTAGCAGAGATACCATGAACATCCATGTATCTGTCCTGTTCCTTCACCTGGTTTAATTCGAGTACATCTACTGTTCCAGGTTTCTTATCCATAGAGGCTATATCTATGATTATAATATTTTTCCATTCATCTTCAGGTAATGAGAATATATAATGAGGAGCACTAGTTGCCCCATCCACGAGACAAGTATCTCCCGGTATTTCTATTTCATTATCTTTCATGTATTTAATAACCTCTGGACCAAAGCCATCGTCTCCAAACAGAATGTTTCCACATCCAACGATGAGATTTTCATGATTATATGACATCAAATCCCCTTCAATTATATTTGGATAGTATCTTCTTTTATTACTTCTTTTGATTCATCATCCACAATTACCATGTGTGTAGCACAGGATAAACATGGGTCATAAGCTCTTATTACATGTGGGCCATATTTATAATGGAATCCTTCTGTTGCAATACCCATTGTTGGAATATTCCATGTTGTAGGTACTATTGCATTGTAATCACTAATATATCCTTCAGGTGATACTTTAGCTGTGTGGATATTTGTTCCTCTAGGTCCTTCAATTACACCGATACCAAGACGGTCTGTTCCATTAAGGTCATATTTTGCCATTACCTGTGCTGATGTGTCAAGTTTATCCACTAGTTCAATAATTTTCTGTGCGGAATTTATCATTTCTTGTGCACGTGCAATGTGCTGAGCTTTAACTCCTACTTCTTTGAATTTACGATATTTGTTTGCTCTTGCTCTTGGTCCTGTTTCAACAACATTTCCTTGATATAATGGGATTTGTGAGCATGCTCTTTTACCTATTTCTGGTAAATCATACCATGATGTTGGTAATATTTCTTCAATTTCATTATATAATATTCCATTTTTGGAACCGTATGTATCGTCTGATGCAAATACTGGTTGATTGTGTGTTCCTAGTTTTTCTGGGAAATCTTTATCTTGAACAAGACCAATCATTGTTTCAACATGTTCCTCTAATAGACTCATAAGTCCTTCCATTCTGGTTTTTATCTTATTCTTAGCGTTTTTTGTAATATTATGTGCCATTCCACCAATTCTTATATCTGATGGATGAATTCCTTCACCAGCTACTGTGTCTTCAACAAATTGTACATTTTTTCTTATTTCTGAAACATTTTTAACTACTGTGTCATATTGATCATCTGGTACAAAATCTGGTGCTACTAGAAAATGATGTATTGCATGACTGTTTATGATATGAGCATTAAGTGCTATTTCTCTTAAGATTCTTGCAGCTTTTGGAACTTCTATTTTTAATGAATCATCAATAGCTTCTACAGATGCAAGTGTATGTGTAACTGGACAAACACCACAAATTCTCTGTGCTATTACTGGTGCTGTTTCAGGTCTTTTTCCTATAATTATTTTTTCTATTCCTCTTACAGGCGTAATACTAAAATAACGTCCTGTTGTTACTATTCCTTCATCATCAACTTCCATTGATAATTCAGCATGTCCTTCCTGACGACTAGTTGGAGATATTACTATCGTTTCACTCAAAATTAATCACCTATTTTCTTTCAGATTTAAAAAACATAATCTTATAATAATATATTGTTTTTTCTTAGTTATTTTATTTTTTGTAAAATTATATTTATTTGGTTATTTTTACAGGGATACCTAATTTATTTCTGGAAATTTTAGTTGTTTACAGTTTATTTGTGTTGACTCTTTTTTGGAAACATCTGTTCTATATTTAATTCCTTTTTAACATGTTATTGTCTTTTAAATGCTTAATTTTTTAGTATAGCGTTTAAGCAGTTTTTAACGTTCTTACATATTAATATCTATGAAACTGAGTATATTCTGGATAAGATATGTGGAGGTGGTCTAATATTAAATTTTTTCCAAGTGAAAATGATTCTGATGAATGGAAGCCTATAACAGGAAATGTATGGAATCCAGAATTAGGAGATGTGGTGGAGGGAAAATTAATTAATAGAATTGAATCTGTCGGGAAATATGACCAGAATTTATATATTTTATTAGATAAAAATGATAAAGAAATAAAAATTTGGGGTAAAACTCAATTAGATGAATTGATGTCTGAAATAGAAGTTGAAGATTATATTAGAATAACATATAATGGATGTAAGACAACAAATAATGGACATACTATGAAAGTATATTATATTGAAAGAAGGGAGACACATGGAAGAAAAGACTGAATATTGGAATCCTGAGAAAGGTGAAATGATTGAAGGAGTACTTGTTGATAAATTATCTGATGTTGGAAAATATAACACTAGGTTATATAAGATTCAGGATGGAGATGTGACTTATTGTGTGTGGGGAAAGGTACAATTAGATTCTATAATGGAGGCTACTAATATTGGTGACATTATTTCTCTAAAATATGTGGGTGTTGAAAAAACAAAAGAATACAGTATGAAGAGATATGAATTGGAAATATTAAATGAACAAGGCCAATGATAAAATAACAGAACAACTTAAAAAACATAATAATGTGCTACTTTATAAGAGAGAATTATATGAATGCTATAAAAAACGAGATAAAACAATTAAGGCAATCTATATCATATCACCAAAAAAGGGAAAAACAGCTATTGAACAAATACTGAGAACAATTGACAAAAAATCAGAAACAAAAAATAAGACAATAAGCAAATTACTAGAAGAGATTACAGAAAAATCAAAAGATACACAAACACACATATACCTTGATCACTTCGAGCAATTATCCAAAAGAGAATTATCCTACTATAAAGAACTATCTCAAATACAATCAATCCAAATAATAGCAAATATCCGAGAAGATGAAGAAGTCATAGAACCTGAATTTCTAAACCATTTTATAATCATAGATAAAAATGGATTTAATGATAATAGATATCAAAGTGTGAATATCACGTATTCTCTTCTTTTATTATTGTCTTTATTAGTATTCATAACATTCATCAGAGTACAATTAAGTATTTTACATTATCTTGTTAATGCATTATGGTTTACACTATTAATGTACAGAACGTTCTACTACATAACAAGGTAGATAAGCATGAGTAACATAAATGAATTATTAACATCAATAATATTATACTGTATAATATCATATATTCTAAAACTACCCCATTTCTACCATGGATTATTATTTACAGTGATTGGCTCACAAATAAGCATAATACTACCAGAAAATTATAGAAACAGTTTAATAATATACATACCCATAATAGCTTTTACAATAGTTTATCCAATAATAATGATTTCATTAGCAATAGGATTCACCTCATCAATATTCATATCATTATTATCAAAAAAAGGATGTAAATTACTATATCCATTCACAATAACGACATTCACAGGACCACAGAATTACTTGGAAAATGATACAAAAGGAGACTATGCAGCAACAACATTTCTACTAGTATTAGCAATAATAGCAGTAATATTTTCAATGTATGGGACAGTGATATTAAATACAATTAACGAAAATGATTTATCCACATATTTAGATGTTGATGAAAATACAAGTGGTAGTGGTGGATATGTGCAATATATTAATATAAATCCTGCAGAATGTCTTAATAAGAATATAACTACAACAAGAACAGGGAACACGACAACAACAATAATAACTGAGTATAATTCTACAAAATAATATTTTTTTAAAAAAAGAATAAAAAGAGGGAAGATTAAAAAAGTTTTTTCTTGATTTATTTTTCATCTTCTTTTTTATGTTTAATTTCTTTAACAATCAAATTAGTTTTTGTGGATACTAATGAATAAGAGTCAATATCTCTATAGAGAACACATCCTGCGTTAATAAATGAACCATTACCTATTTTTACACCAGGATTAACACTGGTATTAATACCAGTTTTTACACCATCACCAAAGATAGCGCCTAATTTTCTAAGACCAGAATCCACACGTTTACCTTTAACAGTAACGCGTACATGTTGATCATCAAATCGTAGGTTAGCAAGATTAGTTCCAGCACCAAGATTACAGTTTACACCAATAACAGAATCTCCAACATATGATAAATGATTAACATTGGTTCCATCCATAATAATACTATTTTTAATTTCAACAGCATTACCAACATCTACGTCATTACATAAGCAAGCATATGGTCTGAGATATGTGTTAGGGCCTACATCGCAGTTTTCTCCTATGAATACTGGACCTTGAATATAACATCCTGATCTAATAATACTGCCTTTACCAAGGTGTAGTGGACCATGAATAGTAACGTTTTCTTCGATTTCTCCTTCAATATCATCTTCCATTTTTTCAAGGAAGTCTTGATTACTCTTTAATAACTCCCATGGTCTTCCAACATCCATCCAAGGTTCATGAGATATTAATCCAAGTATTTCCCATCCATTTTCTAATTCTATTTTAAGTGAATCTGTTATCTCGTATTCTCCACGTTCGGATAGTTTAGTTTTTCTTATAGCATCGAATATTTCTGTACTAAATAAATAAATTCCAGCATTTGCAAGATTACTTGGAGCCTCGCCAGGTGCAGGTTTTTCAACAATTTCAACTATTTTATCATTTATTGTTGAAACAACACCATAATTAGAAGGATTATCAACTTCAATTAATGTGAGCACTGATTTAACATTATTACTTGTTCTTGTAGCATATTTTTCAATTAAATTTCTTATAAGATCATAGCTTACAATAATATCTCCATTTAGAACTATGAAACTTTCATCGATATATTTTTCAGCACTTCCTATTGCATGTGCTGTACCTAATTGGCCTTCCTGGACAGCATAGTTAATGTTTACACCGAATTTACTTCCGTCACTAAAGTATTCTTCTATAACTTCTTTTTTATATCCTACAACAAGGGTTATATCTTTAATTCCTGCATCTCTTAGTGACTCAATATTATATTGTATTAATGGTTTTCCACCTGTAATTAGCATAGTTTTTGGTCGTGTTGTTGTCAAAGGACGCATTCTTGTTCCTTCACCTGCTGTTAATATTATAGCTTTCATTAATATTCACCCTTTCTTTATTATATTATTATTATATTAGTATTCATTTTATAATAAATTTTAATATTTTATTATTTGAATTATTTAAAAAAAGAAAAAAGGATAAAAAGAGGGGTTGATGTTTCCGTATTATATTAGCTTATTAAGGAAGTTCTGTGATTTTGTCTCAATATCTTTAAGATGTGCCTGTGTTTTTCCTTCAGTGGTTATACGAATGTATGGTTCTGTTCCTGATGGTCTTATTAAAACCCAGCTACCATCTTCAAATTTGATACGAACGCCATCTATTGTAAGTATTTCTTGAATGTCATCAAATTCATTTTTGAAATCTGATTCAACTTTTTCCATTACACTAGCTTTTTTATTGTTATCACAGGTTATTTTTTCACGTATTGTTGGATAATTTTCTATAGCATCTAATTGTTCTGATAATTTACCATTTTTTTGTATAGCTCTAACGATTCTTAGTCCAGATAGAAGTCCGTCGGGACACATACAGAAGTCTGGATGTAACCATGTACCTGATGGTTCTCCACCAAAGGTTCCATTATTTTCATTAATAGATTCTGCAACGTGAACGTCTCCTACAGGTGTTCTGAGAACTTTTCCACCCATTTTCTCTATTTCAGTATCTAGACAAGCTGATGCATCAACAGTTGTGACAATTGTTCCTCCAAATTCTTTTGCAATGATTGTTAGAAGCTTATCAAAATCAGATAGATTACCTTTTTCATCTACCGCAATCATTCTGTCAGCATCACCATCATGAGCTAAACCAACATCTGCACCTAATACTTTCACAGTTTTCATTAATTCTTGTAAGTTATCACTATTAGGCTCAGGATTACGTCCAGGGAAAAATCCATCAGGTTGTGCATTTAATGTAATTACGTTCATACCTGCCTGTCTTAATGCTTTTGGAGATAAATATGATCCAGCTCCACTTGCACAATCTACAACTACTTTCAGTGGTTTATTAGGGTCAATTTCTGAAACTTTTATTATATCATCAACATATTCATCTTTAAATGATGATATATCATATTCTTCTCCAATTTCATCCCATCCAACTATGTTAAAATCTTTTTCGTAGACTAATTTTTCTATTTCTCTTTCTTGATTTTGTTTATATGCTAATCCATCTGCATTCCATAGTTTTATTCCATTGTATTGTGATGGATTATGGGATGCTGTTATCATAATTCCAGCATCTGCCTGTTTTTTTAGTGTAGCATAGCCCACTGTTGGTGTAGGAACCATTCCTAATTTTAATACATTGCATCCTGATTGTAGTAATCCGGCAATCATAACATGTTCTATGATTTTACCTGTGGTTCTAGTATCATGACCAATTACAACTGTTTTGCCTTTTCCACCAATATATTTAGCTAATGCTCTAGCAACATCCATTGCTAGTTCTAGTGTGATTTTTTTCTGATATTCTCCTCTAATTCCTGATGTTCCAAATAATCGTGGTATATCACTCATAATATAATATCTCCCTTTCAGAATTTTTTTTTTGATTATATGTGTTTTGGTTAGTTTTTTAGAAAAATAGTAATGTTATTTATTTTATTGTAATTAGGTATGTTAAAAAAGAAAAGATGAAAAGAAGTAATGTTTTTAAGAGTTGTTCTTATTTTTATGCTCCGAATTTTTTTGTTACATTCATAAGATCTCTTATTATGTACATTACATCTGATCCTCTGATACGACATAATCCTCCTTTAGCTGCAGCTCTTTCACCGTATTCTTTAATATCATCAACACGTAATCCTGGTGCTTTTATGAATACTGGTACTGGGTCTCCTGTATGATCCATAACACTTACTGGTGTGGAGTGGTCTGCAGTAACAAATAATACAATATCATCAATTTCTTTAAGGTCTTTCATGATGTTATCTACTTTTTCTATGAAGTCTCTTTTACCGATGATGTCTCCATCGTGTCCTGCTTCATCAGCTCCGTCAACATTAATTAAAACAAAGTCATATTTATCATCTTTAACTGTGTCTATTATGTGTTTATGTACGCTGTCTATATCTGTATTTATTCCACCAGTTGCTCCGGGTATATTAATTACATCCATTCCAACAATTTTACCTATACCTTTAATAAGACCAGTTTCTGCTACACATGCTCCTTTGAGGTTGTATTTGTCTTCGAAAGATGGTACGCTTGGTACAGCTCCTACACCTCTTGGTAGTACTATGTTTGCAGGATGTTTTCCTTCTTTAATTCTTTCAAGGTTTACAGGATGTTCTTTTAACATTTCGTAGGATTTATTAACAAATTGATTTACAACATCTGCAGTGTATTTTGCTTCTTCACTATCATCTAATGGTTTTACTGTTTTAGGTTTGTTACCTTCATGTTTAGGATCTGCATCAGTAATCTGATCGGATAATCCTTTTCCTCTTAATACAAGTACAGCACGATGAGCGTCTGATTCTTTGAATATTATTTGTACATTGTCATCAATTTTCATTTGATTGATTGTATCAGCTATTTTATCAGTACCACTACTTATTCTACCAGCTCTTCTGTCAGTAATTGTAAGGTCTTCATCTGCTGTTGCAAAGTTACATCTGAATGCTATGTCACCAGGTTGAACGTCTAAATCTACACCTGCTGCTTCAAATGGTCCTCTACCAGTATATACTTCATAAGGGTCATATCCTAGTAAAGTTAAGTGAGCTGTGTCACTACCAGGACGTACTCCCGGACGGATAGTGTCCATTATTCCAGTTATACCTTCTTCAACCATTTTATCCATAGCTGGAGTTCTTGCATTTTCTAGTGGTGTTTTATCACCTAATTCTTTTACAGGGCGATCACCCATTCCATCTATTACAAAAATAATTCCTTTCATATTATTCATACTCCAATTGTTATAATGATACCAACCAGTGCTCCAATTATTGTTGCAGTTAAGTTAACATGTTCATTGTTAAAAAGCCCGTTACGTTCTAATGTTGCACCAAGAAGACTATCTGCAAAGCATCCAATCATTCCGGATATTGCTGCTATGCAAATACTGTGGGTAATGTCTGGAGATACATTTAGTAAATAGGCTGAAACTCCTATTATTAAAGCTCCAATTAATCCTGCTACTGTTCCAAGAACAGAAATTCCACCATCAGTTCCAGGTTGAACATGTTCTTGGCTTGTTATTAGTATAGGTTCACTTAATACTCCAATTTCACTAGCTAATGTGTCAGCAGTAGCTGTGGAAATTGCTCCAATAAATCCAGCATAATTACCAAATATTGCCATTACTACAGGAACAATACCGTTTGAAATAACATTTTTAATAGTTCGTTGTTCATGTACTAAGCCAATACGTTTTTTATAATCCTTTTTGAAGCTTGTAAAAGCTGAACCTAAAATAAGAAATAGCAAAAGTATTGTTAACCAGTTGAATCCTCTGGCTATTACAATAAATATTCCAATAATTGTAACAAAAGATGAGCCTAGTAAATCAAGTGCTCCACTTAAATATACTAAGATTCCAAGAATTACACAAATTATTAAAAATATTAATTGTATCATAGTATAATTTTTGTATTTTATTAATATAATATATTTTGTTTAATTATTAAAAAAAAATAAGAATGGGTGGTTAGTAATAAATTCCCTATTTAAATAATTTAAAATTAAAGAATACTTATCTAGAATACTCTTGTTTTGATGGTTTCTACTTTTTTAAGTGGGTATATTTTTTTAGCTTCATGGTAAATGTTAGAAGCAAATTTACCTGATATTATTTCTTTTACAAGTTCATCAAGATTTTTCTCAGCTGCACTTTCTAAAACCATGTTTCTCATAGTTTCTCTGATGAGTTTTTGTTGTGAAGCTTTTGCTCTTTTTACAGTTATTGCTAACATGTGTACATTGATTTTTTTACCGTCTTTTGTAGTTGCATCAGTTATTGAGTCGATACGACTGGTTCCTCTTCTAATCATACTACGTACGTAATCTGTTGTTACTTTGTGTCCTGTAAATATTGTGTGAGCTACTTCTCCACTTACGTGGTCTACTTCAAAGAATAATTTTACGTATTGTCTACTGAAGTCACCTGTAATTTCACGCATAGATGTTTCAATTTTACGACCTACAAGCATTTCTGGTTCTCTTGCAGGGCTTGTTCCAAGACTTGCTTCATCAAATTCTTGTGGTGCTAATATTTCATACCAAATTTTTTCTTTCCATGTATCACGTACTCGTCTTCTTGCTTTTGCCATTATATCTTTTCTCCTATATTTTTATGTAAATTATTTCTTAGTTTTTTTAATTATTTTACAGCATTTTATCATATAATATGATTGAAAAATGTTAAAATAATGATTTGTAACCTGTTATTTGTGGTGGTTATTATTTTAGTAAATTTAATTACCCATTGCCGTGTTAAATAAAAATTTTAAATCTATTAATTTGAAATATTCCGTCAGGTCTCATATGGTAAATAAAACAAAAATCGTTGTTTTTTATAAAAGAATTTAGATACGCATAACCATTAAGGTCATATTCTTTTATAATAATCTCTTATTTGTTAGATTATAAATCACCATAGACCTAGTCTATATCTTATTTTAATATTATATTTTTTATATAATATAAAGTTACTGAAAATAATTTTAAAAAATAATCCGAATAATAAATTTTTTAATAAAATAGAAATGGGGGAGGTTTATGCTATTCCTGTTAATTTATTAACATAGGGTATTCTATACATAATTAGAAGAATAATCATTAACATAAATACTACAATTACAGTAAGTATTGGAATATTGATAAAGGGACTAATACTAATGTCATAAATTCCTATTTTATCTAAAGCATTAATAAGTAATACATTTGTAAGATAGATTCCCAGTGTTAAATTACTAATTAATGTAATTTTTCTATTAATCTTATCACTATATTTTCCCCATATAATACTAAAATCAGTATTTTTTATAATTAAGAACATACCCACTGCTTGAAGACAAGCATTAATAGTAAGATCACCAAGAGGCATGAATGTTAATTCAAGTTCTCCTATAAAATTACTTGCAGCTATAACTCCCATAAATGTCATAAGAGTGCCTATGATATATAATACAGCACCAAATTTACGACTTTTTAGTAATTCTGAATCTTTATTAATTAAGTAGTATCCTAGAATAAAATATCCTACGTATCCAAAGAACATATTCATATATATAATAATATTATCATTATAAGGTAACATTTTTATAAATATTGTTATAAGCCAAATTACTAAAAAATACTCAATTTCACGTATTTCTGCATTTCTAATCCATGAGCATATTATTGGTGAAGCAAGATATAATCCAATAAGCATATAGATGAACCAAAATTCTACAGTTAGTATAGTAGGGTCAAGAATTGATATAATTAATAGATTAAAAATATTTGAAATAATATAAGTTAATGAATACTTCATGGACATTTTAATAATAAAGTATATCAGAAACCATCCTATAAATGGTATACCTATTCTTTTTAAACGTCGTGGAATATCGTCTATTGTCTGATTTTTTTTTATAAGTAGAATACCTGAAGCCATGACAAATAAAATTATACTAAATCGGAACATTGATTCAACAAACAGTCCACTAAACCATAAACTAGAATTTAGAGTATAGTGTGTTATATATTTCGAACTTAGATGTATTGCAATGACACCAAAAATAGCAAGAGTTTTTAAATAATCAATATACAAAATTCTTTTCATTTTCACCAATTTATTTTATTTAAATCTTAAAATAACTAGTATAATAAGTATAATTAATATTATTTTGTAATTGGTGTTATAAATAATTATTTAAATAAATAGTAATTGAGTTTATTGAAATCAAATAAATTAAATTCGTTTTTTATTCTTATTTTGTAAAATAGATACTTATTCTTAATTTATTTTAATAATTAATGTAAATTCGTCTTTTTAACTCTATTTTTAACTTTATATAACTGTAAAATATTTAATTATAGATACTCTTGTCTTATATTCATTTTAAGTTAAAATTATTTTGTTAAATTCTATTTAATATGTATTTTTTTCGTAGGATTTTAAATCAATTTAATTAGTAACTAAAAATAAATAGTTAAATTTAATTAACAAGAATAAGTAGTATGTTTAAACAAAATTAGAATAATTAAATAGAAGTTTATTTTATAATATTAGAATTAGTATTTAAAAAATCAATGAAGGGAAAGTTTAGAATATACTCAGAATTATTCACGTCTTTCATTAAATAATTTATCTAAATCATAATTCCATGCATTTGTATTTCCCTCTGATTTTCTTTTACTTATTTCATCATCAACAGTTTTTAATAATGATTCTAATGCATGAGTATCCTGATTTTTACCTAAATCAATTGATTCTAAGATATTATTTTCACTATTTTTGATTATGGCTGGATAACTAGCTGTTATATCAAATGGTTTTGCATATAACCTAGAATAATTATTTTCACTTCCAGGCATTGTGACAATTTGTGAAAATGGATCTATATTTAAGTATTTTAGTGTTACAGTATCTGCATAGTTTTCTATGAATTTATAGAAGTAATAAAAGGTAATTGTTGGATTTTTTAGTTTTAATTCATCGGTAAATATGTATAAATAACCTTCAGAGTAACCATTAAATATTGCTAATGGTTTTATGTTAAATAGTTTTTCAATACTTTCAGATACATTTTTCATGTCTTTAATCATTGATTTGTTATTTCCTAAGTTTATTGAACGTCTTATGAACATGAATTGTTCTATTTCGGTTAAGTCAACAATTTCTTCTCTTATAATATCTGTATTTTGTTTAAATCTAAATAAAATACAATCTTTTTTTGCATATTTTTCATATTTAGCATTATCTAACCTATCCCATGAAATAACAGGGTCTTTAGAATTAAAATCATATAATGATATGTAAAATTCATTTTTAGGGTAATACTCTTCAATGAGTTCACGTATATCATCGATTGTTGATAATGGATAATTTTCATATCCCTCTGTAGGTGTACCAACTGTCATTAACCTGTTAAAGTTAGTACCATACAATGCCTCATATAACGTATACCAGTTATCATTTAGCTCCATAAATATTAACTCTCCCTTTTCCTATTAAAATATAATTTATGGAAAATCCATTAAATTTTATTTAAAATCTCTTTTTAATCTTGTTCTTTATTTTTATTATTATCATAGTTAATATTTGCTTATCTTTTATTAAAATTCGTTTAAATTCCAGTCTATCATTTTTAATTTTAATGAATCTATAGAAAATATGTAGGTTATATTAAAATTTTTTAAATGAAAAAATCCGTTAATCCTGTATTTAATTAAATTTTCAGAGTTTCAATAATAAAAAAGAACTTTACACTTGAAATAAATCTTAATTTCAACGAATACAGTGTAATAATTAGATATAACTAATAATATATTGATTTATTAATATTAGTTAAAATTTATAAAAAATAAGAGTATTTTAGGAGGGTATATTGGGTTATAAGTTATGGTAAAATAACTTTATCTTTTTTAATTTCTTTATTTATAAAATCATCTAAAATATCCTCTATAAAGCCTTCACTTTCTATAACTTTAATACCCCTTCTTTCGACTTCAGCTTTAGCTTTTAATCCAATTTTTTCACAAATAACTATGTTAACACCATCAATAGAATCAGCTGATTTCTCCCATTCTTCACTATCAGTATCATGACTTTTTGAGGAGTAAATGACGTTATTATATTCTATATCATGGGTTTTTTCATCATATTTGTATATAATAAAATATTCACATTTGCCGAAATGTTCAACTTTTTTACCATTTTCTCTAACAGCTATTGCAATTTTTTCCATTTTAGTGATTCCTATGATTAATTCTATTATTAATATCTATAATTTCTATTTAATTAATATTAAAGTATTATTCCTGTGAGTGTATAATAATTGAATAAATTTTAACATATTTTTTTATTCTTAATAGACCAAAAAATAGAAATGATTTCATAAGTACGTTTACATGAAATCTTCTTTAGTGTATGTAGTAACGGGTTTCGTCACGTTTATTAAATCAATAACTTCATCAACATCAACTAGAGTGTTGATGCAACCATCATTTAATAAATAAACTCCCTGTGTTACATAGTTTTCTAATGTGGTCATGGCATTATTAAGATCTACTGGACATGCCACACCGATAACTCCTTTGAATTCTCGTTTTCTTATAATATTCTTCATGAATGTAGAACCGGGTACAATGTACACTCCTATATTCTTCTTATCACATATTTCCTTGAATATACCTATAGGACATTTACCACATTTTAAACATTCAAGTCCGGATGTTCCAAGTTTAGCAGGACAATCTGTAGATCGAAGGCAATGCGGTAAGACAACAATTACATCTTCACTATTTAATTCTTTAAACTTATCTTTATTTAATCGGTTACGTAAATCAATACTAATTCTATCAATTGCTAAATCATCAAATTGAAGTAATTTAAGAATACTCTTCAATGATGGATATGTAATATTAAGTGTAAATAAGAGTATTCTTGGAAATACTAATTTCTTGTTCTTTAAAAGAATAAGTCCTAAAACACTTGTAATAATCATTAATACAAGAACTACAAGAATACAAATAACAACTATTTCTCCAATCAGAGTAAATAAATTCAAATCCATGTTTTATCCCTTGTTTTAAAATTTAAAGTAATTCTTAGTGTTATATAATTTTTTCATATCTATACTTAATTTAGTAAAGTAATGTATTATTTTAATTTAAATATATTTAAATCATTTTTGGTTATTAGGTTTATAATTATATTTATATATAATTCATGTTATCTAGATATATTTTTCAATAAATCTTTCTAAATATATACTTAATAAATTTCACTAAAAAATAGAAATGTTTTTATTATGTAAGATAAATAAATAAGATATACTATTCTAATAATAATCTATTATTCTGATTACTTTATGATGGAATAATATTTCATTATAAGAATTATTCATTTGAATTAAAAAAATTATTTAAGTTTAACATGACAAGAATTGTAATTTATCATTCACGAGAGTGCGATCCAAAAAGGTGCACTTCAATAAAATTAGAAAAGCAAAATAAGGTATCAATCACACATAACATGCGTAAAATACCATATAATGCAATAGTTTTAGATGCGGAGGCTAATAAAGCAGTATCTCGAGAAGATAGGGATAAAATTACAAAGTATGGATTATCAGCATTAGATTGCTCTTGGAAAAAATTAAAGAAATCATCATTTAATTTTAAATCTAAGAAGAATCATAGGTTACTTCCATTTTTAGTAGCAGCAAATCCTGTTAACTATGGAAAACCATGTATACTATCAACTGCTGAAGCATTAAGTGCTACTTTATACATTGTAGGTTATAAAGATGAAGCTCGTGATTTAATGAATTCATTTAAATGGGGACCTCATTTCATCACACTTAATGAGAATTTATTAGAAGCCTATAGTGAGGCAAAAAATGGTACTGAAATTGTCAAAGTACAAAATGAATTTCTAGGAGGAGAATAATAATGGCAAAATTTGAAGAAGCAGAAAACAGAATGTTTAACATAAAAATCTGTTTAAAATGTAATGCTAGAAACCCTGCTACAGCAAAATCATGCAGAAAATGTGGATACACAGGTTTAAGATACAAAGCAAAAGAACCAAGAGGATAGACATATAGTACTATACTTAAGGTACTTTTATTTTTTTTAATTTTTAATGACTTAACTACTTTTTTTTATGAAATAATAATTTCTAAACTTAACTAATTAATAATAACTCATTTTAAAAAAACTATACTAAATTAATAAATCCTATAAAAATGATAAGTAATAGTAACAATCATTATTAAAAGATTAGTGTAGGTAAATGTTATGAATGTTGAAAAATATTTAAATGAAACTTTAGAAGACCATAAGTTACATATAACTTTAATTGATCCGGACGAACAAACTCCTGAAGAAGCAGTAGAAATTGCAAAACAAGCTAAAGAAGCAAATACTGATGCTATATTAGTTGGTGGGTCAATAACTGATCAAGAAGAATTAAACTTAACAGTAAAATCATTAAAAGAAAATATTGATTTGCCAATAATTTTATTCCCTGGAAATATTAGTGGAGTAAGTAAATATGCTGATGCATTATTATTTATGAGTTTATTAAATTCAACAAATCCTTACTGGCTCACTGGAGCTCAAGCACTCTCAGCACCAGCAGTTAAAAAAATGGGTATTGAAACAATACCTATGGGATATCTTATAATAGAACCTGGAGGAACTGTTGGATGGGTAGGTGATGCTAAACCAGTACCACGTAACAAATCAGACTTAGCAGTAGCTTATGCATTAGCAGCTGAATTTCTGGGGATGAGGGTTATTTACCTTGAAGCTGGGTCTGGTGCAGATTCACATATACCTCTTGATTTTATAATGAAAGTGAAAAAGGCAACTAATTTAATGGTTATTGTCGGTGGTGGAATAAGAACAGTAGAAGATGCACGTGAAGTAAGGGATGCAGGTGCAGATATTATTATCACAGGTACTGTTGTTGAAGAAACCGATGATGCTTATAAGAAAATCAAAGAGTTAACAGATGCTATACACTAACTATGTATTTTTTGTTAAGTGAATCTTTAAGATTTACTTTTTCTTTTTTTTTATCCAAATTATCCTTCTTATTTTTATTTAATTCTTGGAATAGTACTTAATCTGAATTAACTATGTTATATTTCTTTAATTATGTAAATACTTAATATATACTTAGAAAATATAATAAATTACATAAGTAATAAGGAGATAAAGAGATGAGTTCAATAACCCCAGAAGATTATAAAGAATTATCACAGAATCTTAAACTTTCATTAGGTATAAAAAAAAATCCAGTAGCAATAAAGTTATTCCAATCAAAGGATGAAGCAGCAGAAATCTTACCAAAATTTGATGATAAAGTAAGACATTGTAGAATGATTAACATAGTAGCTACAGAAGGAAGATCATTTTACTCAACTTTAGATGAAATGGCTTGTAATGTAGGTGCTGCTGTATTAGGTTTACAAGATGTTAAATTAAAAGTAGAACATTCAGAGCCAGATAAAGAAGCAGTAGGATATGCACCATTAGAAGATGCACCTTTCGATGTCGATGCTATAGTATTATACTGTAATGTAATGCAAGCATATGAATTTACAACCACATATCGTAAAGCAACAGGTAATCGTATAAATGCAGATTTTGCAGGAACACAAGCATTATGTTCTGAAGCAGTAATAATACCATCCCATAATAACAGACCAAATATATCATTTGGATGTATGGGTTCAAGAAATGATGGTAAATTAGAACCTGATGAATTAGTAATAGGATTAACCCTAGATGATGCAAAGGCAATAAGTGATTATGTAAATGCAATGAATGAGATTTAAATACTAATTCCATTTTTTTTTTTATTTTTCTAATTTTTCTTTAATATATTCATATTCAGCATAATGATTAATATTTTTTAATTCAAGCTCATTTCTGGAAGGAGTACCATAAAATTCGACATTATTTTTAATCATTTTACGTAATATTGGATTAAGATTTCCATCTTCATTAGCTAAATATTTGTATAATAAGTTACCGTAACAACAGAAGGGCATACCTAGTCCCTCAGCACTATCTAATTTACCAATTTTTCTTCTAGCCAATACACTAATAGTATTTTTAGGATTAGGTGCATTTTTGAAAGTGTTTATCATGTTGTTAATAGTTTCAGTGGATATTGTTGGCTGGTCTGCAGCAGTAAATAAATAATATTCACCTAAATTATCTTTAATACAATTTTCAATAGTTTTAGATAATCCAACATTAACATCTTCATTAATTTTTATATTCACAGTATCAAGTAAGTCATACTCTTTGAGTAATGAATATATTTCATCTTTATGGTGTCCTAATGCAATAGTGACATTGTTTATATCTGCATTAACTACTTTTTCAATTGTATGTATGAGAATAGGTTTATTATTAATTTCTAATTTTAATTTGTGTATGGGTTTTTTATTCCTTTGTTTAAAATCATCAATCATTCTAGAATTTTTACCAGCTGCGGTTATTATGGCATCCATATTATCATCTCTAATAAGTTATTTTTTCATGATGATATTATAAATTTATTTTTTTAGAATAATTTAGAAAAAGTAAAAAAAATTGGGAGGTTAGGTGTATTATTCTTTTTTTTACTCAGAACTATTTGTACTGTTAGTACTATTAGTGCTATTTACATAGGTAGCGTTGTCTCTGAGTTCGTAGATTTTAGTGTATATTTGAGTATCTCCACTTGAACCTTCGGTCCACATTACTATTTTAATAGGATAGTCACCATTGTTTGAAACAGATACGTCAATTGTTGGTCTGTATTCATATAATATAGCTTCGTCACCTGTAGACATACCTACTGGTAGTGGGTTTCCTAATGCCATTATTGCTTGTCTGAGTGATCTTCCTGGAGGACATACTCCGTGAGTTGCACTTCCAGATGCTGCTTCAGACTCAGCTATAGCAGTAAATGTAACATTTTCTTTTCCGTGTGCTGAGCTATGTGGTGGGACAATTGTATTATTCCAACCATCTGCAAATTCTTTTGCATTAGATGCTCTAATTTCTGTAGGGTATCCTGATAAATATTCTACAGTACTGTGACCGTTACTTACTTCTACTTCAGAAGCATTGTGTTCATATACAAGAACTGGAGCTCCAGAGGTATAATTTCTCATATAAGCAAAGGTGGAATTACCGAAATCTTTGATTATATTTTCTCTACCGTAAACTGGTGCACGTTTATCATTAAAGTTACCTAGATAGTAATCTACAGTAATGTTATCTCCATCTTTAGAACTATTGAACCATGATCTCATTGCTGTTGTATTTACAAAGTATGATGGAACATTGTCCTTATTAATTTCACTACCTTTCACAGTTTTTACGGTTGTGTTGTTTTCTACTAATCTAATGGAGTCTCCATCTTTAACAGCAACAGTATATGGTAATTTATATCCCCATACCATTGATTTAGCTGGTTGAACAGATATTTTACCGTTTGAATCCATGATTACTGTACCTGGACCTTCTAGTTTACTAGAAATATGGCCATCAGCTGTAATATATGAATTGTTTTTTATAACATCCTTAGGTGCTGATCCGGTTATTAAAGATATATACACTGTTGTAAAGTCTCTATTTTTCAGTGGTCTTAATATGTTATTTGGAAATGCAGTTAAAGGTTCTTTTCTCATGGTTTCCCTATTAATCAGAAGATCCCCTGAAACAACAGTAGTTCCATTTTCAAACATAATACTACTTGTATCATTCACATCAGCAGTTACAATATTACATAATAATCCTGATGCTATGACAGTAAGTAATAGTATTCCGATAAGTAAATATGGATTAGATAATTTTACCATGTTATTGATTAACCTCCCTTAAATTTTAAGTATAAATTAAAGTAATCTCTTTAAAGAAAATAGTTTTATAATATTATTTATATCTATAAGATTATATACTTCTATTTTATCGGTTATTATTAATATTATTTTTCTTTTATTTCAATTAATAATATTATTTTCCGTTCTATTCATAATATTACTCTTTGATATGAACGGTATGATTTTGAATAAAAATAAGAAGGAAGAGTAGGTGTTTAATTCTTTAACAAGTTAGTAATTTCAGTAATTTTCTCTTGTCCGTTTCCACCAATGAATATTTTAGTTTCTTTTTTACTTTCTATGTATTTAATAATATCTTTAATTTTTTTAATCACTAGAACATCATGAGTATATCCTAGATTATTTAAGTACTGTCCATATTCATAAGTAGTATCTTCAAGTCCTGGGAATATAATTAATGTATCTGGTGAATAATCTTTAATATAATCAAGTATCTGATATCTACAACTTTCATTCTTTCTAGGAGTACCAATGATTAGAATATCAAAGCGTTCTTCTTCAAGAACTGCTTTTAAAGCATCAACATTATCTGTTTTTCCAGATACAATTTCATTACTTTTATATTTAATTTTAATAGTACGGCCTTCCACAGATTCAAATGATTCTAGAGCATCAATAATTTTTTTATTATCAATACCTAACTTATTACAGGCAACTCTCGCAGCTTCAGCATTTTGTAGGTTGAATTTACCAAATAAATTTAATGGATGATTGTATGTATCAAAGAAGAGGGGGTCACTGCTTTCACCTTTAATCTTCATAAGGTTTTCATCATTCCAATTTAGTATTGCAGGTTTATTTTTTATAAATTCACCTACTTCCTCTGTGTAATGTTCAATAGTACCATGTACATTCATATGGTCACAGCCAATATTCGTTACAACAACCATATCTATATCAAACACGTAATTACAGAAGGCTAATGTCATATCACATACCTCTATAACCATGTAATCATATTCATTTTCATTAGCTTCTAATAGTAAATCATTATATCCTGAAAAACCGCCACCACCATTACCACCAATGACTACTTTATAGCCCTGATTTTTAAGTATATGGTATATCATGTGGCTTGTTGTTGTCTTTCCATTTGTTCCAGTAACTGCTATTGTTTTAATATCTTTATGTTTTGTTAAAATATCTGAGATGAATATGCCTCTGTCAATCACATTTTTACATATTTCTTTATTAAATAGGCTAGGACTTACTGAAACAGCATCTGCTTTATATATCTTATCAAGATTATGACTACCAATTTCTAAATCTAGTTTATCTGTATTAGTTAATGGAGTTTCTTTTAAGAGTTTTAAATCAATATTTTTATTTATATCTGATGAATAAACAGAATATCCTCTCTTTAATAGTGATATTGTTGCTTTTTGTCCTTCAACTCCTAATCCCACAACACTTACTAGCATTATTTCACCTCTTATTTTTTTAGTATATTATGTATTTAATACTATTTGGTACTATGTTAAGATAAACTTATATTACACTTATTTATTTATTCTTTAATATGCCTCTTAATATATAATATTTTAAATATTTTAATTTTTATAATATTATTCATTAGTAAATAATAAAATAAATTAATTTTAGATTAAGTTTAATAATTTTTTCACAATAAGGGAATGAGGAGTTATAACATGAAAAATTTGACAAGAGATATAATAAAAAAAATTGATGAAGTAAAACAACCAATGAAGATTATGCACGTATGTGGATCACATGAACATACAATAATGTACAATGGTATACGTTCAATGTTACCTCCTGAAGTTCAAATCGTAGCAGGACCTGGATGTCCAGTATGTGTAGTTCCTGCTCAGGAAATAGATGAATGTGTAGCATTAGCAGAACAAGGAGTCACTGTAACCATATTTGGAGATATGCTAAGAGTACCGGGTACTGAAAAATCTTTAGCTGATGTAAAATCAGAAGGTGGAGATGTAAGAATAGTATATGGTATTGGTAATGCTGTGGAATTAGCAAAAGAAATAGATAATGATGTAGTATTCATGGCAGCAGGATTTGAAACAACTGCACCAACAACAGCAAATGAATTACTAAGTAATCCTCCAGAAAACTTTTCAGTATTATCATGTCACAGATTAATACCACCAACACTAGATTTCCTAGTACATGACGAGGTTAAACTAGATGGTCTAATAGAACCAGGACACGTATGTACAGTAATAGGTACTAAACCATTAGAATTCTTATCTGAAAAATATGGAATACCACAGGCAGTAGCAGGATTTAATCCACTTGACATATTATATGCTATATATTTAATATTAAAACAGAAAAAAGAAGGTACTCCAAGAATTCAAAATGAATATAAACGTGCTGTAAGAGAAGAAGGAAATATAAAAGCACAAGAAGCAATGGATCAAGTATTTAGATTAACTTCTAAAGAATGGAGAGGATTCCCAGTAATACCAAACTCAGTATACGACCTTAAAAAGGAATTTGATGACCATAATGCAAGGGTAAAATATGATATGGATCTTCCAGATTCAGAAAATGTACCAAAAGGATGTATTTGTGGACCAATTCTCAGAGGTATGGCAAGACCAGAGGATTGTAAATTATTCCGTGGGGAATGCAACCCATTACACCCTATAGGGGCATGTATGGTAAGTAAAGAAGGAACTTGTAATATAGCATACAGATATTCTAAAATGGATGACTAATTAGAGTTGATAACATGGATCAATTACCAGAGAGTATACTAAAAAAATTATCAGATAAAGTAGACCATGTAGAAGTATACATGGAACGAGAAGAATCTACTGATGTAGATATATTAAATGATAAAATAAATCATGCAAAAGAAGAAAATATAATTGGATTAGGTATCAGAGTAATTAAAGACCAAAAACAAGGATTTGCATCAACAACTAACCTAAACAGAATAGATGAAACAATAAATCAAGCAATAAATAATATAAAAATAAACAATAGGGATGAAAATTTAGGAATAATTGAATGCACTAATAATTATCCTAAGGTAGAAGGATTATATGATAAAAAATTAGAAAATATAGATTTAGAAGAAGCGATAGATTATTCCAAGACTCTAATAGAATTAACACAAGAAAAAGGATGTAATCCAACAGCTGGGGGATATGGTGTAGGAAGAAGTGAAGTAAGGATAATAAATTCTAATGGCGTAGATGTATCTGAAGAAACAACATCCTGTGGTGCATCAATATCTGTAAATGTAGAAGATAATGATGTAGTATCTAGCGCATACTATTATGATGTAAGTCATAATAAGAATCTTGACTTAGAAATGGTAGCAAATAAAGCAACTCAACTAGCACTAGATTCAAGAAATGCAAAACCAACAGAAACAAGGGATACACCAGTAGTATTAAATCATACTGCAGCAGTATCATTATTAAATACATTCTTCTCAGCATTAAATAGTGAAAATAAACAAAGAGGACGATCAAAATTCTCAAATAGTTTAGGAGAACAAGTAGCTTCCGAAAATTTCACATTAATTGATGATGGAACAATTCCAGAAGCATTACACTCCTCACTATTTGATGATGAAGGAACACCAACAGAAAAAACAATACTAATTCAAGATGGAATACTAGAAAACTTTATCTATGATACATATCATGCAAGAAAAGATGAAGATGATGTTACAACCACAGCAAATGCCGCACGTTCAGGATACAGCTCTGTTCCATCAGTAGGATTTACAAATCTTAAACTAGACTTTAAAGAATCAACACCATTAGAAGACATACAAAGAGGAGTTATTGTAGATAGTGTAATGGGAGCACACACTACAAACCCAATTACAGGTGATTTTTCAGTAGAAGCACTAAATGCATTTGAAATAAAAGATGGTTCAATAGACAATCCTATTAAGAAGGCAATGATTTCAGGAAATATATTTGACATAATGAAAAATGCTGTTGCTGTTGAAGGTGAAACACGTCAACTAGGCTCATGTATAACTCCTAGAATATTAGCAGATAATTTAAGAATAATCGGATAGATATTAATCAGAAAAAATATACCTAACCTTTATTCTTTTTTTTAATAAACTGATACAATCTCATTTATTCCTATTTTTGTTTTAAGTAACTATTTTAAATATTAAAATCAATGAATATTAGATTTTATATAATATAAAACATAAACCTTATTATTAATAAAAAAAAGTTATATCTCATAGGATAATAATAGAGAAATTTACCTTTTATAATTGAAAATGATTTATTCCTTCACTAAAAAATCATATAATTTTTAAATGACAAAATTAAGGGAGCAAATAAAAAATGTTTTGTAGAAAATGTGGAACAGAACTTAGTGAAAATGATAATTTTTGTTTTAAATGTGGAACTCCTGTAGAAAAACAAGACGAAGCAGAAAATACACAGACAAAAACAGTTAAAGAAACACCAAAAAAAGTTAAAGATGAATTTGATGAACTTCTAGATTTAAATGTTGAAGAATCTGATGATGATAACGTTATCTGGGAAGAAGCACCAATTGATGATACATTGATACTTGATGAATTTGATGACTTTGAAGAAGTAGCACCAGTGGAAGAAGTTGCTGAATCAAATACAGAAGAAACACCAATTAAAGAACCAGTAATAGAACCCGAAAAAGAAGAAGATACTCCAAAATCTGAGGAATCTGATTCAAAACAAGAAACTCAAGTACAATCAGATGATGATCTTGAAAAACTTCTAGAAACCAATGATGATGTAGAAGAAGTAGTTTCAGACGTTGATGAAGAAGTAGTTTTAGATGATATAGTATTTGATGATGGAGATGTAGTATCTGATATCTTTGAAGATGAAATCATAGAAACACCTATCGTTGAAGAGGAAGAAAAACCTAAAGAGGAACCTAAAGAGGAACCTAAAGAAAAACCTAAAGAGGAACCTAAAGAAGAACCTAAAGAGGAACCTAAAGAGGAGCCTAAAGAAGAGCCTAAAAAAGAACCTGAGAAAGAATCTAAAGAGGAATCTAAGGAAAAACCTAAAGAACATAAATACGATGATTTAGAAGCATTATTAGAATCAGATGATGATAAACTTCCTGATAAAAAAGAACTAGAAACAAAAGATGCTGGTTCTATTAAACAATCTATAAAAGAAAAATCAACTAAAAAAGATGAAAAACCAAAAGAACAGAAAGAATCCATAGAATCAAAATTCAATAAAAACTTTGACGAAGACGATTTTGATTTAGATTTAGATGATAACGTAAACAGTTTATCCAGTAAGGTAGTTACAATATTAATTGTAATCTTAATTTTAATCATTGCAGCTGTTATTGCAATGGTTTTAATACAATATATGGGAATTTAATTTCAGTACTTAATCTCCTTCTATTTTTTTTTAAATTTTTAATTATGATATTAATTTAAGAAATTTTTATAAATATTCAACTTAATAAAGATAAAGTATGAAACTCTGGGATAGTAAACAAGATCTTTCAAGAATGAATGAAATTATAAAAGTTCTTGCAAAATATGGATTTGAAGGTATTGCTCAGCATTTAACTGATAAAGACATCAAATATCTGCCTGTAGAGAAATTCTTTCCTCCTCAGGATACACCTATAGATATGAATACTCGTATTAGACTAGTTTTACAAGATTTAGGAACAACATTCATAAAATTAGGTCAAACATTAAGTACATATCCAGAGTTAATTGGTTTTGAGTTAGCTGATGAATTATCTAATTTACAAGAATCAGCTCCCGTAGATGATTTTGAAAAAGTCAAAGAAAGTATAGAATCTGAGTTTTCAAAACCATTAGAGGATATTTTTGATGAATTTAGTGAAAAACCAATAGCATCAGCAAGTATTGGTCAAGTACATACAGCATACTTGAATAATAAGCAAGTTGCTATAAAAGTTCAACATCCTAATATTCAGAACACTGTAAATAGTGATATTAGAATAATGAAACTAATAGCAAATACTCTTAACAGTAATTTAGCAATTACCAAATCATATAATCTTCCAGGAATGGTTGAAGTATTCGAGAAAGATATAAGAAAAGAATTAGATTATAAGTTTGAAGCAATGAATGCAGTGCATCTTAAAGAGTTATTAAAGAATGATGAAGTATATGTACCTAAAATCTATCTTGAATACTGTACTGATAAAGTATTGGTAATGGAATACCTTGACGGTGTTAGTCTCAATAAAGTATTAGAAGCACCAAAAGGCACATATAATAATGAAAAAATAGCATTAAGGGGTGCTGATTCTTTTATTAAACAAATTCTAGTTTATGGATTTTATCATGCAGACCCTCATCCCGGAAACATATTCGTATTAAATAAGGATACTGTAGCATTTGTAGATTTCGGCATGATGGGTCATTTAGATAGGGATTTACGAGATGATTTAGCTAAATTATTTATACTAGTCTCAGATGGAGATGCAAAATTACTAACCAAACAATTATATTACATGGACATAATCAAGGATAGAAAATATCTAAAGGATATTGAAAATGAAATTATACAAATATTAGATAAATATTATGGTGTACAGTTTAATGATATTACTGGAGTATTAAAAGACTTGGCACAAAGTCATATCCTACGTAAATATAACTTAGTATTACCAAGAGATATGATGATGGTAATAAGAACAATAACAATGGTTGATGATGTAGGCAGATCATTAGATCCAGGTTTTAACACAACGGAAATATTAAAACCATATGCAAAGAGGATGCTAATAGATAATCTTAAACCGGAAAATTTGTCTAGGAAAACATTAGAATATTACATCGACACACAAAATTTAACAAAAAAAATACCTAATTCATTATTAAATCTATTAAATGTATTAGAAGATGGAAAATTAAAATTATCCTTAGAATACGCTGAATTAGAAAAATTAATGACCATGTTATCCAGGATGGTGAATGAATTAGTATTAGCAATAATAACAGCAGCATTACTTGTTGGTTCATCATTGATTATGCAAACAAATAAAGGTATCTTAATAATGGGTTATCCATTTTTAGGATTTGTAGGATTTGTATTCAGTGCAATGCTGGGAATAGTATTAATAATAATGATTATTAGACGTGGAAATTACTAAAACTAGATGTAATTCAAATATTAAAAATAGAAAATTTCTGATAAAAAAAAGGTTAGTATTTTATAATTTAAAAGAAGCTATCTAAACTTGTTTGTTTTTCATTATTCATTATCTGTTCTTCAGAATAACCTATAGCTTCAAGAATACGTAATGTTGCTGGTAAAACCTGATTTTGAATGTAATACTCAGGGTCATACTCTTTATCTTCAATGTATTCTACAGGTTCAGCACGTTTACTGATAGGTCCTTTGCCTTTTGTAATAATATACCTAATTATTGAACCACTTGTAACTTTCTGTCCATGTAAACGTAGTTTTTCTGCAGCTATTACATGAGGAGCTATTTGTTTATAATTTTCTGGTTTTTTAGTTAATTTAGTATGTATCACAAGATCTTCGTTTTCAACTTCACCTTTGTTTAATTTATCAATGATATTTTTCACTATCTTTTTTGCTTTTTTAGGTGAAGCATCTTTGAGTATAGCTTCTAATACATTCTCTTGTGTTTTCTTAGCAACCGGCGCCCAGTCTCTACGAACTAATTCTAAGCCTTTAACAGTAATAACGCCATCGTTAATGACAGCATACCGTTTTTTAGTTACGAAAAAGCCTCTGTCATAATAGCCTTCCAATTCAAGTTCCATGTCTGATGGAAGGTTTTGGTTTATGGAGCTCAGTAGCTCCGTAACCTGCTCTTCGATTTTTGTTGGAATACTCATTCGATTAATACACCGTTAACTATTCCTTTTTGACCTGGTCTTGATGTGATTCTTACTTTACCAAGTTCTGTTTCAACTATTGCACCTTTTGTGATGATGTTTCTTCTTACAAAGTGGCTGTTAGCACTATTTTCAAGTACAGTTAGTATTTCAACATTTTTACTGGAGTTATCTTTAGGATCAATAACATTGATTCTGTTTGCAACAGTAGCTCTTGTTTTTGTACAGTTTCCTCTTGCTACTATTTCTTTTTTAACTTCGTCTCCAATTCTTGTGTTTGCTGCACTTCTTCCGAATTCAGCATTTCTTTTGTTTTTGTTTCTTCTTGATCTTGCTCCTGATGGTCTTCTTAGGGAGCTTCCTTGCCATATTGCCATATATTTCACCTCAAATTTAATTTAGATTTATACTTTTATTTATTAAGTATATTATCTTATAAATTAAGCAATCCTCTATAATGATCATTTAACTTAAACGTATTAATGATAGTAAAAAAATTTGTATTTATAGATAATTCATTACTTATGAATTATTATTATCCTTATTTTCATGATTAATAAATAATCATGTCTTTATAAATAGAATTGTTTCCTGTTCTATTATTTTTTTAAGATAATACTAGTATTATTATACTATACTATTTTTACAATAATATTATAATATATTATTTCAATTATATTTATATTTATTTATCAAGTAAATAATATCATTTTTTATTCAAAATAAAATAACTTCTCTTTTTTAACATTTCTGCTATAATTTTATTAAATATTGCAGTGATAAATATATAATATAATAAAATAAAAAAATTAACAAATTATATAATAAATAATAATATTTTTTTTTAATACTAATGAGAAGGAGTTAATAATGGCATACAATGACGATAAGATAAACATGGTTCATGGAGCTGGTGGAGAAGTAATGCAAGATATGATATCTGATATTATTTTAGGTAATATTTCAAAAACTAGTGTAAACGGGGGTATTGGTCTAGAAGCATTAGACGATAGTGCGACCATACCAATTGATGACGAGCATGTAGTTGTAACAACAATAGACAGTCATACAGTAGACCCAATATTTTTCCCAGGAGGAGATATAGGAAGAATATCAGCTGCAGGTACATTAAATGATGTTTCAGTAATGGGAGTTAAACCAGTATCATTAAATAATGCTATGGTTATAAGTGAAGGATTCGAACAATCAGATTTAGAGAAAATCATAAAATCCATGAATGCTACATGTGAAGAAGTAGGAGCTGCAATAATTACAGGAGATACAAAAGTAATTGACAGTGATAAACTAGATAATATTATCATAACTACTGCAGGAATAGGAATTGGTAGAAAAGATGAAGTTGTAACTGATTCTGGTCTAGAAGTAGGAGATAAAGTAATAATCACTGGTAGTGTTGGAGATCATGGAATGGCTATCATGTCTAAACGGGAAGGATTTGGATATGATACAGAGCTTAAATCAGATGTAGCACCAGTATGGAGTATGGTTGAAGCAGCTAAAAAAGTTGGAACAATAACAGCTATGAAAGACCCTACACGTGGTGGAATAGCTAATGCTTTAAATGAAATGGCTAATAAAGCTTCAGTAGGTATGAGATTAGACGAAGAAAAAATACCTATTAAACCAGAAGTAAATGCAGTATCTGAAATGTTAGGTATTGACCCATTTGAAGTAGCAAACGAAGGTAAAATAGTAATGGGTGTAAAAGCTGACACAGCCGAAGATGTATTACAAGCAATACAAAAAACAAAATATGGTAAAGATGCACAAATTATAGGAGAAGTTACAGAAGGTAAACACGTTATCATGGAGACAGTCATTGGAGGAGAAAGACTAGTAGAACCACCAATAGCTGACCCAGTACCAAGAGTATGTTAAGTGATATTATGGAACATTTTATATTAAGAACAGAGGCTTTTATTATTGATGCTATAGTAGTAACATTACTAACAGCACTAGTAGATAATATATTATACATAATATTATCTCTGCTAAATGTTTCTATAGCTTTAGCAGCATATCCATACATAGTTTTAGTATTAGTAACTATGATATACTTCACAATATTTGAAGCTAAAACAAATAAGACTATAGGTAAGAAGATAGCTCATTTATATGTTTCAGATAGTGAAGGATATATGAGTTATAAAAAAGCATTTGTAAGAAATTTAACTAAATTATTTTGGGTGCCAATTATCTTTGATATCCTAATTGGAAAAATATTAAATTACCCATCAAGGTTATTTGATAAGATAGCAGGTACAGACGTCTATTCTGATAAAGAATTAGAAGTAGTAGAATAAGAAGTAAACTAAAAAAAAAACTATTATTTAATTATGAAGGAGAGCAAATCTTGTTAGATATAAAACTATTCAGAGAAGAACCAGATAAAATTATTGAATCTGAGAAGAAGCGATTTAGAGATACAGTTAACGTAGAAAAAGTTATAGAATATGATAACCTATGGAGAGATGGATTAAAAAGGTTAAATGATTTAAGATCTGAAAAAAACAAGTTATCTAAATCATTTAAACAAGCAAAAAAAGAAGGAAATATTCAGGAAGTTATAAGTAAATCTAAACAAGTAGCTGCAGATATTAAAGAATTAGAACCAAAGATTGAAGAATATGAGAAAACACGTGATGAATACAGATATAAAGTAGGAAACATTATTGATGACAAAGTTCCTATCTCTGATACTGAAGATGACAATGAAATTATAAGAAAAGTTGGAGAACTTCCATCATTTGATTTCAAGCCATTAAATCATGTAGACTTAATTGAAGCAATTGATGGTGCAGATACTAAAATAGCTGGTGAAGTTTCTGGTTCCAGATTTTATTATCTAAAACAAGATATACTCTTCCTCAATTTAGCATTAATACAATTTGCTTTAAACGAATTAACAAATAAGGGATACACACCTCTACAAACACCATTTTTCATAAAAAGTGAGGTAGCTGAGGAAACATCAGAATTAGGTGAATTTGAAGAAACATTGTACAAAGTAGAAAATGAGGATTTGTATTTAATTGCTACAGCAGAACAAACATTAGCAGCACTACATAGAAATGAGATAATTCCATCTGAGGATTTACCATTAAAATACTGTGCTTTATCTACATGTTTTAGAAAAGAAGCAGGTTCACATGGAAAAGATACATTAGGTATTTTCAGAGTTCATCAATTTGAAAAAGTTGAACAATTTATCTACTCAACACCTGAAGAATCCGAAAAAGAACATCAAAAACTATTAGAAGTAACCGAAGGTATATACCAAAAGCTTGGATTACCATACCAAATAGTTGCAATAGTATCCTCTGCATTAAATGATAATGCAGCAATAAAATATGACTTAGAAGCATGGTTCCCAGGTTCTGCTACCTATCGTGAACTAGTATCATGTACAAATTGTAAGGATTATCAGGCAAGAAAAATTAACACAAGAGTAGGTAAAGCTGGTGCTGGTGATGCACAGATATTACATACATTAAATAGTACAGCTATTGCTACTGAAAGAACAATTTGTTGTATATTAGAAAATTATCAACAAGAAGATGGTAGTATAAAAGTACCTGATGTATTAGTACCATACATGAATGGTCAAACAGTAATAAAATCAAGAAATTAAATATTCCTCTCCTTTTAAATATTTTTTATTATTCTAAATAAATTCTACTTCTTTTATATCAAATAACTATTTTAAAATGTAATCATATAATATAAACTAATAAAATATTTAATATTTACAATAATATACGTACTGTAATTATCTATTCAATATTAACTACAGAAAAAAAGGTGATTATCATGAAAATAAGTGAAATAATGACAGAGGATGTTCAGTTCGGAACAATACCTGGAACTATTAGTAGCATATATGAAATTTTAAGAGAACAAAAATTATCAGGAGTACCAATAGTTAAAAAACAGACTGGTGAATTAGCAGGGGTAATAACAAGATCTGACCTTATTAAAAATCCGGATGAAGATCAAGTTGCAATGGTCATGTCAAGAAATCCAATAACAGCAGCACCATCAGAGGATGTAACTTCAGTAGTTCGTAAAATGATTAATAATAATATTCGTAGAGTACCTATCACTGAGGATAATAAAATCATAGGAATAGTTACTTCCGCAGATATTACTAATAAAGCATTATGGAAAATTAATAACACGGAACCTATAGAAAAATACATGGTACGTAATGTACCAACAGTATGGGAGAAAACACCCTTACCTGTAGCTTACTCTATCACAAGTTTCTTTAATTTTAAATCTGTAATTGCATTAACTGATGAAAGTAAAGCTTCAGGAATTTTAACAGAAACAGACTTTATTAATGAAAGTGAAGTTGTAGAAGAACAAACTGTTCATAATAGTTCTGTAAGTACTGAGGGAGATAAGTGGACATGGAATAGTCAGAGTGTAATGTATATACTTAAAAATAAATTACAATTCTCTGATAAATTGGTTAAAGATGTTATTAATGATAAATTAATTTCAGTTACACGTAAAACATCTGTTAAAGAATGTGCTAATATTTTAAGACAGAATAATATAGAACAAGTACCAGTTTTAAATATGGCTGATGAGCCAATAGGTCTTATAAGGGCTAGTGATTTAATGCATGCTATGATTGAATAGAATCATTAAATCTTTTCTTTTTTTTATTAAGTTTTTATCTTTTTATTAAATTGTTTTCTTGTTTTTTAAAAAAAATGAGATGGGGAGAATATACTTTTGGTAAATTATATTCTATAGGTCTCGTTCAATTTTAGTCAATACTTTATTAAATTTACTAGTAACGTTATCTGATGGTGATATATTGACTTTTCCATTTTTATTTATTGTAACGTCACCATACTGTATTTTTGTTTCATTTTTACTAGTGTTTTTATTTATGTTAGGGTCTTCTTTTATATTATCATAGGTTTTTTCTAAATTTATTGTATATGGTAATATGTAATAATAGGTGTTATCCTCGTCAATTTTAAATGTGAGATTTGTTTTAGAATATCCTGTTATATCAAGACATACTTTTTTAAATCCCATGTTTTGTAGCTTGTCTCTTAATGTTTTTAATAGTGCTGGTTCAAGTATGTCTAGAGGGTTATCCACAGATATTGTAGCAGTGTAATTATCAAATCTGACTCTTATATTTTCTTGTTTTATATATTTTTTTACTAGTTCTTCTGCTTCATAAACCAGGTCTAGTTTTTCTTGATTAACATTTTCATTTGTTTTTATTCTTGTTGCTAAGCATGTTGTATTGTTAGAATATTCAAGATTTAAGTAGTCAATCATTTCGTATACATCATCTTTTGTTATTTCGCATTCTATTAATGGACTTGTCATATTATATTGTTTTCGTACGAGTATACCTGGTCTATCTTCTAATAAATCTGTTAAATTTGTTCCTTCTAGGAAATAATCATATTCATTGAATTCTGGTAAATCTTGTATGTTCTTGTACATTATTTTTCTACAGTTATAGCATCTTTCAGGATTGTTTGATATGAATTCAGGGTCTTCTAGGAAGTTTATTTTGATTACTTTGTGATTTAATCCTAGTTTTTCTGCTTTTTTCTCAGTATATCCTATAAATTCTCTTGGCATCATATTGTTGTCTATTGTTGCTAGTAGTGAGTTTGGACTTACCTTTGATAGGATATATGCTAGGAGTGTACTGTCTGATCCTGCACTAAATGCTAGTACACATTTTTTATTCTTTAAATAATCTTCTAGTTTTTTTATTTTTTGTTCTGTTTTCATATTACTCATTTTTTTCGTTTATTTTTTTAATGTATTCTATAACTTTTTTAGCGTCATCGTGTTTAATATCAAATTTATTTGTATTAATATAATTAGTTAACGGTGTTATTTTTTCAGGGGATAAACTAGATTTTTTAAAAGTATATTCAAAAGAACGTTTAGGATAATAAGTATCTTTAGCAATAGATAATAATTCTTTCTCATCATCACCAGTAATAATCCTAGATTCCTTAGCTAAATCCAAGTTATATTTAATATTGATCCATGATTCAGACATTTGTTCTAAAGTATCAGGATTAAGAGCAACAGCAACATCATCATCAGAATCAATAACACCCGTTTTATAATCATTAAAGATATTACCAACACCAATCATTCCAAAAGGATATAATTCACATGCTCTAAGAGCACCCATACTAGCTCCACCAACAACAGTAATGTCTTCCTTAAGAGCTTTTAATATCTCTTTATGAGCCACAGCAGGACTTTGATGAAATACACCATCAATTATACCTATAACATCAATATCATCATTTTCTTCCAGTAACCTGTAAATATCTCCTCTTTTAACTGGTGGACGATAATCAGCATCAAGTATAGATTTAGCTTCATTAAATGATATTGATAGTCCAGTATATATTACAATATTCATCATAATCATCTATTCATAAGTTCATTATCTAATTTTATAAGTCTATCTATAGACTCCTGTGACATTCCTTTTTTTGTCCATTTCTTAATCACAAAGTCTATATCAACAAATTTAACTCCATGAACTAAATTATCAGCATGTGCAACAATTTTCTCTTCTAAAGTTTTAGGAATATATTTTCTATCAGGTAATCCTAAATCTTTTGCTTCTTTGGCACTTATACCAGCACCAATATGACGCTCAGTAATTTTACATATTTTTTCATCAACGTCCAGGTCTCTTAGCAGGTCTGCCCCAATATATGCATGTTTTATACCATTAGTTACAGTTCTGCCGACGTCATGAAGTTTAGCACCAGCTTTAATCAAATCTTTGTCAACATTATTATAATATTTTGTAATATCTTTTGTTCTTTTATATACAGTATTGGAATGATCAATAATGTATTCAGAACATTCTAATTCTTTATAAACGTTTTTTATTAACTTGTCTACTTTTGACATATTAATTTAGCTCCATTAGTTATATGATAATAATATTTTAAAAATAGTTAAATAAAAAAAAGTTTTTTTGGGGTGTTTAGTTATTCATTTATAGTATATGATGATTCTAATTTTTTAAGATCATTAATTATGTCCGTATTGTCTTTGTATTCTAATTTTTCATTACATCTTGGACATACAAATTGGTATTCAGCAGCCTCATCAAATGGGTATCTGCAACCATTTGGACATACAAAGAACATGTTATTCTCTTCATAATCTAATGAATCTTTAATTTCCTTGTTATGCTGATTATATTCTTTTTCTAGTAGTTGTGCAGCTTTTCTAGAATCAAATCTCCAATAATATGTGAACCATTGTGTTTCTGGGTCTTTTTTCCTTGTATAATTTGCCATACCAGCATCAAAGAACTTGTATAATATTCTTCTAACAACATTTAGTTTAATACCTGTAGCTTCAGCTATTTGTTCATCAGTAGCTTCAGCAGTAAATAAACAGTCTAATATCTTTTCACTGTTATCAGCGTCATGGCTTAGTTCATATGCTAATTTTTTGACGTTGTGTTCATTCAAGAATTTAGAATCATAATCAAATTTATATTCAATCTTTTTCTTTGCCATTCTCTTCTCTCTCTTTTATTTATCTAGCAATAAACATTGCATGAAATCGTTAATATAATAAAATGGTTATAATAATTATATCAAATATTTGTCATATCTTATTAGTCTATGATAAGTTCTCTGTAATAAAAAAGTGTATTATTTCACTTCATGATTCAACTTTTAATAAAATAATATTTTTCGTATTCTCATCGAGTTTATGTAATTATCATTTCAACATTATTGCAAATGTTCATAGATTACTAATATATTATTATGTTATTTCTTATTATAAATAGTTATTCAAATCGTATTATGACGCATGGAATATGGGTAACTGTATTTAGCATGTTTATAGTGATATTATCATAATCTGTGTTAAAAACAGACTTCATATTATATATTGTTTCAAAGAAGTTTTCACTATTATCAACTTGACATTTTTCTGCGATATTACCAAGTTTTATTAGTTTATCGGTATCACAATCAATTGTTGAAGCAAGAATTGTCGGACCTAACTTTTCTGAGAATCTTCTTAAAATATATCCAAACACTCCAGTACCATTATGTATACTATTAATAGATTGGGGTAATGTAGTGAATTTTTTATCATGAAATGTGTATGTTGCATCTGTATCAATTATTATTATATGAACATCTTTACCTGCTATTTGTTTAACTTCATTCTTAATAGTACGGGCACTTGCTGATGGATTAACTGGTAATGGTGAAACATATTGGCCAGGAACATTACTTAAATCAACACCAGCCTCTGCAGTAGGTTGAAGTGCATATTTTAGTCCATACTCTTCTAATATTAATTGTTTATGATTACGGGCTTCAGAGGGCATTCTTCTAAGATTCTTTATTGTTCTTTGTTTGTAACCTAGAAGAGGACATAGAATATAACCCCATAAATATTTACTCCATAATTCTGTTAGTAAATAAGCTAAAATACCTGGTTTATACTCAGTTTCATTAAGTAAATTACCTTCAGCTGTAGAAATAGGTGTTTCACTAATAATAATATAATCATTATCCTGACAAGATGAAGCTATGTTTTTAACTAATTTATCGTAACCTTCACCAGGCTGAATATATTCTGTTTTTATAGGTATTGTTTTGTAGTTCATAATTTCTAACTCGAAAAATAAAATTAATAAAAAGATAAGAAGTAAAGGGAGGTTAAGTGGTTATACTATTAATAATGTTACTTCTGTATTTTTCCTAGTGTGTCTCCTCTTAGTCCACGACGTAGTGTTTCTAGGGAAATTATTTCATTTGAATTAATATTTCCAAGATTTACATTATTACCAAGTTTTAATATTAATTCAACTTGTTGGTTTTTCTGTGGAGCTTCCCATAATACTTTTTCATTAGGTGTGTTTTCATGAATTTGAGTCATTTCATCAGTTTTAACATTACCTTTTTCATCATAGATTCCAATATTCTTTCCACTTTCTCTTCCTTCAATAATAACCATGTCTGATCCATTAGATATGTCTTTATTGATTAATTCAATACGTTGTTCTGTAGTGTATGCATGGTCTTTTTCAGGATTCTTTTTACCAATCTCGGAGAGAGTGTAGAAACCATTTTCTTTGGCTTGTTTAATTGCATTTTCTCTGATATCTGGGTCAATTACTGTGGATCCGTCAGAAACTTCAACAGCGTCAAATCCTAAGTTATCTAACTCTTCGAAGTATTCGCCAAGTTTATTTTGTTTATTTGCAAGTTCAAAGAGTGTTCCACCAGTGTATGTTTTTATGTCATATGAATGATATAATTCATTTTTAGCTTTGATTATTTCAGTATCGTATAATATAGATGTACCCCAACCATATTTTAGTAAATCAAAGTATTCACCAGTAATCTTCAATGCATCTTCAACATATGCATATCCTAATCCTTTATCTAAAACCATAGTATGTGTATTAACAGTTCCTATTTCATCTAAAAATTCAAACGCTTTCATATTATCTTCTTCTATTATAATTACTTAAGAGAATTATATTGTCTTAATATAATTATATTATTTATAAAATTTATTAATTATTATAAATTTATGTGGAAGTATTATAAAAATTTAAAATAAATACTTTTATAAAAAATAATTAGTAACAATATAGTTTCATGGTTTTAAAGTTTATATATTTTGTAAAACATACAAATATAATAATATAAAGTTTGTTATTTTAAACAAAACTATCTTAAATTTAATATTTGTCGATTATATTGGAAATTATGTTATAAAAATATCTTGGTTACGTATATAATACCCACTCAAGTATTCATAATTCATAAAAATATCAGAAATTACATAATAAACTAAACATAGTTTTTTATACTATTATCCTAAAGACATGTAATTTATAATAATTCGATTAATAAATATAAGATAATAAATATAAATTATATAAGATAACTGTTATCAACACAACATAATAGTGAGGGTGTTAAGTGAAATCTCTAATAAATGATAGCTTAAAAAATGATTCAAAAGCTAATACTACAACAGAAAGACCTAATGTCAACAATTCTAGTGTAGATGATATTAACCAAGAATTAGTAGACATTATAAATCAAAGCAGAGCAAAAATATATGTTATAGGTGCTGGTGGAGCAGGAAATAATACAATCTCACGTCTAGGTGAAATTGGTATTGAAGGTGCTGAAACAATATCCGTAAACACAGATGCACAAGATTTATTTTTCTGTAAATCAAATGACAAAATATTAATTGGAAAAGAAACCTGTGGTGGATTAGGTGCAGGTGGAATTCCATCAGTTGGAGAAGCTAGTGCTGAAGAAAGTGAAGAACAAATAAAAAGTAAAATAGATGGTGCAGACATGGTATTTGTAACCTGTGGACTCGGAGGAGGAACAGGAACAGGATCAGCACCAGTAATTAGTAAAATTGCACAAAAAACAGGTGCATTAACAATTGCTGTAGTAACAATGCCATTCAGTGCAGAAGGGATTAAAAGAAGAGAAAATGCAGAAATAGGGCTTGAAAAACTTCAAGAAGCAGCAGACACAGTACTTGTAATTCCTAACGATAAACTCTTAGAAGTAGCACCAAGTTTACCAATCAACAAAGCATTCATGGTTTCTGATGAATTATTAGGTAGGGCTGTAAAAGGCATAACTGAATTAATTACAAAACCAGGATTAGTAAGTTTAGACTTTGCAGATATTAAAAGTGTAATGGAAGACAGTGGAATGGCAATGATTGGTATGGGTGAATCCGATACTGGTGATAGAGCAATAGAATCAGTAAATGAAGCTCTTAACAGCCCATTACTTGACTTAGACATATCTAATGCTAAAAGTGCTCTTGTTAACATAACAGGTAGCAGTGATTTAACATTAAATGAAGCTGAAAAAATAGTACAAATTGTAGCAGATGAACTTGACCCTGAAGCAAACATCATTTGGGGTACACAAATACAAGATGATCTTGCAAGTACAGTCAGAACTACAATTGTTGTTGCAGGTGTAAGTTCTCCATCTATTATGGGTACAGATGATTCATACAAAGAAAAAGCTCGTGGAGAAGAAACATCAACACCTGACACTGACTTAGAAGGATTTATTGATGATGTATTTTAGATAAGTAATTATCTAAATAAATCACATTTAACTTTTTTTTTTAATTCCTATTTTTTATTATTAATATACTATATTTAGAGAAAAAATATATTTATTCTATTCTATAAACAAAATTATATCCAAAATTAACGGGGATTTACATGAATATAGTCAAAATAACTGTTTTAAAAACAACATTACAAGAAGATTTAGCTGAAGAATATGGAATTGACAATTTCACAACATGTCCTATGCTAAATGAAGGCGATGTTTTCTATGCAGATTACGCTAAGCCTGACGGATTCTGTGATGAAGCATGGAAGGCAATATATCAGTATGTATTTGCACTTGCACATGGAGCCGGTGAAGGCCTATTTTATTATAATGATTGGATAAAAGAGCCTGGTGTTGCAATTGTCTGTTGTAATGATGGTTTAAGACCAGTAATTTTCAAATTAGAAAAAACAGATATTGAATCTAAACCATAAACAAAATAATGTATTTAACCTATAATATTTTTTTTATTATTAATTTTAAACATAACTTTCAAATATACATTAATTAAATCAGAACTACCTGTATATTTATTAAAAAATTCATGGGTTAATAAAATGATGATATATGATGCTAAAAAAGGATAAGAACAATTACTTAAAAAAAGTATCATAACCCTATAATAAAAAGCTTTATTAATAGTGAGATTAATAAATTATATATGATCCCTATCTTAGGTTTTAAATTTTCTCATTTTTAGAATTTTAAATGCAGGTAGTAATATGAATATAAACAAAGAATCAATACGTGGTTTTTTAAAACAATGTGAAAGAGTTTTACGAGTTTCCAAAAAGCCAGATAACGAAGAATACAAAACCGTAGCAAAAGTTACCGGTTTAGGAATTATTGTTATAGGTTTGATAGGATTCGTGATTTCATTATTATCACAAGTATTATTCTATTCATAGATTGTTTTTTAGAAACTAAAGAGAATAATAAATTAAAATCAAAATATTATTTTTTATAATATTTAAGAGTAATAATGAATAAAAGAAATAATATCTTTTAAAACAATGATTGAAAAGTGAAAATATGTTTTACGCAATGAGAGTACTTATAGGACAAGAAAAAACAGTAGCCGCTTTATTAGCACAAAGTGTTAAACATGAAGACACAGGGATTTCTGCGATATTATCTCCAGAATCCATGCAAGGTTACATTTTTGTTGAATCAGATAAGGCATTAGATATGAGGCATCCTGCACTAAAAGTTCCTAATTTGAGAGGTTTAGTCGAAGGTGACGTGGATTTCGATGAGCTTAAAGCATTCTTAAATCCTGAACCCGCAATGGCTAATGTTTCAAAAGGTAGCATTGTTGAATTAACTTCAGGACCATTCAAAGGCGAAAAAGCTAAAGTGGTAAGAATTGATGAAGCTAAAGAAGATGTAGTATTGGAATTAATCGAAGCAGCAGTTCCAATACCTGTCACAGTAAAGGGTGACCAAATCAGATTAATACAAAGGGAGGCTGAATAGTGGCTAGTCAAACTATTGAAATCCTAGTGGAAGGTGGAAAAGCCACACCAGGACCACCATTAGGTCCAGCTATAGGTCCATTAGGTATTAATATGATGCAAGTTGTTGAAGAAATCAACAATAAAACCGCTGATTTCAATGGTATGAAAGTACCTGTAAAAATAACTGCTGATATGGATACAAAAGAATTCGAAATATCCATAGGTACACCACCTACAACAGCTCTAATTCTTGATGAATTAGGTATTGCAAGTGGTTCACATGAGCCAGGTACAGAAGTAGCAGCTGATTTCACAGTTGAACAAGCATTTAAAGTTGCTAGAATGAAATTCGATGATTTACTTGCAAACGATTACAAACACGCAACAAAAGAAGTAGTCGGTACATGTGTAAGTATGGGAATTAACGTTGAAGGAAAAGATGGACGTGAAACCCAAAAAGATATCGATAATGGAGATTATGACGAAGTATTTGAACAATAAATACTTTCCAAATAATCAAATTTCATAAAGTAACTATCATATTATATTAATCAATACGATTAGGCTTTTAATATAAAAATTTTATACAATGTACATTGTACATATTATTTTACACGTTGAACTTGATTTGAATTAATTAAATCCAGTTCTTTGGAGGAAATTAGATGACACAAGCAATTGAAGAAGCAGTGAAGAAGGTTAAAGAAGAAGCTAAACCGAGAAACTTCACACAGTCTATAGATGTGGTCATAACCATCAACGATTTAGACATAAATAAACCGGAAAACCGTATAGATGAAGAAGTGCTTCTCCCTAATGGACGTGGAAAAGATGTTAAAATCGCATTCATTGCTGAAGGTGAATTAGCATACCAAGCAGAACAAGCAGGCGCAGATCTTGTTATCAACAAAGAAAAATTAGAAGAATTAGGTAAAAACAGACCTCAAGCTAAAAAAATGGCTAACTCCTATGATTTCTTTGTAGCACAAACAGATTTAATGCCAACAGTTGGTAGATTCCTAGGACCTGTATTAGGACCAAGGAAAAAAATGCCTAAACCAATTCCAGCAAGTGCTGATCCAAATGTCATATTAGGTAGATTAAGAAGTACAATAAAAATAAGAGTGAAAGACCAACCTATAATACAATCTATTGTAGGATCAGAAAATATGTCTGAGCAAGAAATTGCTGAAAATATCGATGCTATAATGGATGTTCTTGATCGTAACTTAGAAAATGGTTCTAAACAGATTAGAGCAATGTATTTAAAAACTACAATGGGACCTGTAACGAGGGTGATTTAGATGCATCATGTTGCAGATTGGAAGAAAGAAAAAGTTGCAGAGTTAGAAGACTTAACAAAAGATCATGAAATCATTGGTATTGTAAACTTAGCTGATATCCCAGCACCTCAATTACAAACAATGAGAAAATCTTTATACGGTAAAGCAGTTATAAAAATGTCACGTAAAAATTTCATTAAACTTGCTTTAGAAAACGCTGACAACGAAAACTTAAAAGGTCTAGTAGATTACATTGATGGTCAACCAGCAATGGTCTTCACAGAAACAAATCCTTTCAAACTATTTAAAATCTTAGAAGATAGTAAAACGGAAGCTCCAGCAAAAGCTGGAAGTATTGCTCCAGCTGATATCGTAGTTCCAGCAGGAGATACATCTTTCCCACCAGGTCCAATTCTTGGTGAATTACAACAAGCAGGAATTCCTGCAAAAATAGATAAAGGAAAAATTGTTGTAACCGATGACGCAGTTGTTGTTGAAGAAGGAGACGAAATTTCAAAAGACGTTGCAGATATCTTAACAAAACTCGAAATTCATCCAATGGAAGTGGGAATAGATCTACTAGCAGTTTGTGAAGGAGATACAATATATACTGCAGATGTTCTTGAAATTGATGAAGAGGAAACTATTCAAACAATTCAAACAGCACATCAAAATGCTATTAACTTAGCAGTATTTGCAGGTATATACAACAGCGAATCTGCTCCTGTAATAGTACAGAAAGCAGCAAGAGACGCATTAAACTTAGCATTAAATGCTAATATATTAACTTCTGAAACAACTGATAAAATATTATCTAAAGCTTACTTACAAATGTTAGCTCTAGCAGGTAAATTATCAGCTGATGCATTAGATGACGAACTTAGTGAAAAATTAAGTTCACAAGCAGCAGCAGCTACAACCCCTGCAGAAGATAATACAGAAGAACCTGAAGAAGAACCTGAAGAAGAGGAAGAAGCTGCAGAAGAAGCTGCAGCAGTAGGTCTTGGCGCTCTCTTCGGATAATTGGAAGGCTACTAGTAAATAACGGAAAATCACTAATCTCAAAAGCAATTTGGGATTAACTTATAAAAAAAGATTAAAATATGAAAAATTGTATTAATTACAATATAAAATATAGAAAAAATAACAAAGGTGTATTAACATGGAATACGTATACGCAGCATTATTATTAAACGCAGCAGAAAAAGACATTAATGAAGAAAACGTTACAGCTGTATTATCCGCAGCTGGAGTAGAAGTAGACGATGCTAGAGTAAAAGCTTTAATCGCATCATTAGAAGATGTAGATATTGAAGAAGCAATCGCTACAGCAGCAGTAGCAGCTCCTGCAGCAGCAGCTGCAGCACCTTCTGAAGAAGAAGCAGAAGAAGAAGCTCCTGCTGAAGAAGAAGATGACGAAGAAGAAGCTGAAGCAGCAGCTGCAGCTGGATTAGGTGCACTTTTCGGATAAGTGCATTATCCTTTTCTTTTAATCTTTTTTTTATTATAACAATATTTTCTTATTCTAAATTAATTAAAATTCTATTTTTCTAGATATCTTTTTTTTTTTAAATGTTTTTCATATCCTGAATGTACTACTTTTTTATATAATAAAAAACATAAAGTTTTATATACTGAATAATTAAAATTACCTTATTATTTTTGTAATGTTTATTATTGAAGAATAATATTTTTAAATAAATTAACTAAGTGAGTATTTTATGACTTATGAACTTGAACAATTAGGATATAAGAAACAAGTCTGTCAAAAATGTGGAAATACTTTCTGGTCTATTCGTGAAAGAGCAACATGTGGAGACGCTCCATGTGATGAATATGAATTTATTGGAAATCCAGTGACAGATAAACAATATGATTTAATGGGAATACAAAAGAAATTTAAAGGTTTCTTTAAAGATCATGGTCATACTCCAATAAACAGGTATCCTGTTTTAGCAAAAAGATGGAGAAATGATGTATTTCTTGTAGGAGCAACAATTTACGACTTCCAGCCATGGGTAACTAGTGGTATGGTTAAACCTCCAGCAAATCCACTTACAATAGCACAACCATCAATTAGATTAAATGATGTAGATAATGTAGGAAGAACTGGAAGACATATGACATGTTTCACTATGGGTGCTCACCACGCATTTAATACTGAAGATAATCCAGTATACTGGAAAGATGAGACTCTAAGATATTGTCATGAATTCCTTGTAAGTATCGGAATAAATCCTGAAGAAATTACTTATATTGAATCATGGTGGAAAGGTGGAGGAAATGAAGGACCTTCATTTGAAATATGTGCATATGGTGTAGAACTTGCAACATTAGTTTTCATTCAATATGCTACAACAAAAGAGGGTCTTAAAGAAATTCCATTAAAAATTGTAGATACGGGTTATGGTCTAGAAAGAATTGCATGGGTAAGCCAAGGAACACCAACAGCATATGATGCAACTTTTGGACCTATGATTGACCAACTAACTGATATTAGTGGAGTAGAATTAGATAAAGAAATCTTATCAGAAAATGCACGAATTGCTGGTATGATGGATATTGAGGATATATCAGATTTAAAATTACTACGTAAAAAAGTAGCAAATAAATTATCTTTAGACTCAGATGTACTTAAAAAAGCAACAGCACCAATGGAAGCAATATACATAGTCGCAGATCACACAAGATGCTTAAGTTTCATGTTAGCAGATGGAATCATACCATCAAATGTAAAAGAAGGATACCTAGCAAGACTAGTATTAAGACGTACAGTAAAATACATGAAAGAATTAGGCTTAAATGAATCATTATCAGACATAATGAAAATGCAAGTAGACTACTTATCAAAAACATACCCTGAAATCAAAGATAACAAAGAACACATAATTAACATTACAGATTTAGAAGAAGAAAGATACAACACAACACTCCAAAAGGGAAGAAATCTAGTAAAAAGATCTATCAAAACTCTCAAAAAACAAAATAAAACATCCTTCCCAACAGACATGCTAATACAATTCTATGATTCACATGGTATACCACCAGAAACAGTAGAAGAAATATCCAAAGAAAATGCCTTTGAAGCTAACATACCTGATAATTTCTATACACAAATAGCAGCAGCACACGAAGAAGAAGAGGAAGAAGAAAAAGAACAAGTAGAACTAGATTACCCACCAACAAAACTATCATTCTACGATGACCTTAAACAGAGAACATTCCAAGCAAAAGTACTAGGAGTAGTAGATTCAAATAAAATAGTTCTAGACCAAACAATATACTACCCAGAAGGTGGAGGACAACCATCTGATGAAGGAACAATAACAAGAGCTGATGGAACAGAACTAAACATAATCTACGCAGAGAAAGTTAATGACGTAGTATTACATCAAGTAGCAGATGACGATGTATCAAAATTAGATGGAATAACTGGTGAAGAAATCACTGGAGAAATCGATGCACTACGCAGAGACCTTTTAACAAGAAACCATACAGCAACACACCTAGTAATATCCTCCGCAAGAAAAGTATTAGGAAAACATATCTGGCAGGCAGGAGCACAAAAAGGTGTGGATAAATCAAGAATCGACTTATCACACTATAAACGTATAAGCCACGAAGAATTACAGGAAATAGAAAAACTTGCAAATCAAAGAGTACAATCAAACATTCCTGTTAATATACAATGGTATGACAGAACAGATGCAGAACGTAAATATGGCTTCAGATTATACCAGGGAGGTATAGTTCCAGGTAAAAATATAAGAGTAGTAGAAATACCAGGAGTAGACGTAGAAGCCTGTGCAGGTACTCATTGTGAGAAAACTGGTGATGTTGGAGTAATTAAATTACTAAGAACTGAAAGAGTACAGGATGGTGTTGAAAGACTAGAATATGCTGTATCAGATTCAGGTATTAAGAAAATACAAGAAGACGATGATATAATAAGAGAAAGTAGTGATGTATTCGGAGTCGACCCAGAACAACTACCAAAAACTTGTGACAGATTCTTCAATGAATGGAAAGAACAACAAAAAACCATTAAATCACTAGAAAAACAACTAGCTGAAGCAAAAATATCCTCATTAAAAGATGAGGTAGAAGATATTAATGGTTACAATGTAATAACACAGGTACTATCAGTTAACCCAGGACAACTAAGAGAAATAGCAATTAACTTAGTTGAAAAAGATAAAATAGCCGATTTAGCTATATTACTAAATAATGAGGGTAATATTGTAGCTTCATCTAATGAAAAAATACTAGATAACGGTATGAAAATGGGCGATGTTATCATGGATATTGGTAAATTCCTTGGAGGTAGAGGTGGAGGAAAACCTACACTAGCACAAGGTGCTAAAATGACCAATCTTGATAAACAAGATGAAGCTTTTAATGAGATTAAAAATCAAATAAAAAGTTGGAACTAAGAGAAATTCTATTTCAATAATCGTTTCCAACACTACTTTTTTTCCTATAATTTTTTTAAGAATGTTTAATATAAGATAACATGATGATATCAATTTATTAAAGTAACATATCATATTTTCACTGTTAAAAATAGGATTTTAGCAGGATTGATACAAATTAATTTAATTATTATTTTTTTTATAAGATAACAGTATGCTAATTTAATAACAGAACATAAGGAGTGTTAATATGGCAAAAACAATAGAGGATATCCAGAAAAAATTAGATTCTGGAGATGCAGTAGTCCTTACAGCAGAAGAATTAAAAACAAAACTACGTGATGGTGAAGAAGTTACAGTGGATGATGTGGATGTTGTAACATGTGGTACTAGTGGTGTTATGTCTGGTACAGCAGCACTATTCCACATGCAAATTACTGAACCGGGAGCATTTACTAAAGCAAAAGAAGTATACATTAATGGAATACCAGCATATCCAGGACCATGTCCTAATGAATTACTAGGCTCTGTTGATGTAATATTATATGGAACAAATCATAGTCAGACCATTGAGGATTATGGTGGCGGATTTCTTATTAAGGATCTTATCAATGGTAAAGCTGTAGAAGTAAAAGTTATTGACTTAGAAGGTAATGAATTTACTAAAGAAGTAACCCTTGATGAAATGAATACAGCACGTATGATTGGAACAAGAATGGCATTTAAAAACTATAATTCTTTCACAAATCCACAAGCCAAGGCACAAAAATCAATCTTCAATGTTTCACCAATGGAAGGACCATATAATTCCTATTCCTTCTCTGGATGTGGGGATATAAACCCATTACAGAATGACCCAGAACAGAAAGTAATCACACCAGGTACAAAAATATTATTAAATGGTGCGGAGGGAGTGATTATTGATAATGGTACAAGAAGTAATCCTGAAAAACCTAACTTATTACTAACAGCTAATATTAAGGATATGAATTCATATTATGTTGGTGGTTTTAAAACAGGTCTAGGTCCAGAAGTATTTGATTCAGTAGCAATACCAATACCAGTACTTAATGAAGAAATATTAGAAAACTTAAAGGTATTAAATAAAGATATTCCATTGCCATTAGCTGATATTCATGGTAGACATTTACCAATAGATACTGTTGATTATACCATGTGGGATGGTGCAGATCTTAGACCAACAGTTGACCCAGACAGTTGTTTTAACTGTATTCCATGTCTTCCAGAAATATACTGCCCAGTACATGCATATAAGAAAGATAAAACAATAGACCCTGACTTATGTTATGGCTGTGGTTATTGTGCTACAGTATGTCCTAGAGGTGTTCCAAGCATAAATATGGGTAGTGTAACATTTGAAGCTGATGGTAAAGAGAAAACAATACCAGTAACTTGTCGTCAATCCGATAAAAAACGTGGTATGGACATATCAGAAGAACTTAAGAAAGACATTTTAGATGGTTCTTTCAAATTATAAATTTCTCTTTCCTTTATCTTTTTTTCATAAAACTTTCTTTACATATAAATAAATTGAAATAAAAATATATTACATATGATTAAAGCAGTATTTTTTGACATGGACGATACACTATACGATACTTCAGGTTTTGCTGCAATTGCACGTAGAGCTGCAGTAAAGTCCATGGTACATAATGGACTTAAATGTACCGAAGATGAAGGATACGATTGTCTAATGGAGATTGTTAAAGAAAAAGGTTCTAACTATGATAAACACTTTAATATTTTAACAAAAGAGATTAATGGGGATGAAGATCCGTTAATTATTGTGAATGGTATAATCACATATCACAACACCAAGTTTGCAATGTTAAAATTAGAACCAGAATCATTTTCCATATTATTATACTTGAAAAGTAAGGGTTATAAAGTTGGATTAATCACTAATGGTAAAGAAAATAAACAGTGGGAAAAATTAGTACGTCTTGGAGTATATCCATTCTTTGACGATGTTGTAACATCAGAGGCTGCAGGTGTAGAAAAACCAGACCCTGAAATATTTAAAATAGCAATGGATAGATTGAATGTTACAGCAGGTACTTCATTGATGATAGGTAATAATTTTGAAGTGGATATTCTTGGTGCATGTAAAGCAGGTATACAGAGTATGATAATTAACTCTAAACTAACACCTGAACAAAAGAAAATTCTTGATGAATCAAATTATAGTGTAACTGAATTAAATTCATTAATTGATTTAATGAAAATATTATAAGATATCCGTAACTTGTATATAATTCTTATAACATAAAATATAAATAGTTTGTACTTTTATAAGGGATTTAACAGTAATTAGAGGAGGTTAATAAAGTGGTACAGTCAGTAATTTTATATTCAGAAATTATTCCAACAGTTTTAGCTATTGTAGGATTATACTTTATAGGAACAGGTGTTTTAGATCATAAAAGGTTATTTACAGTTGTTGGTGTGATTTTATTCTGTTTAGCAGTAATTGTGCCGTTTGCTATACTGACTACTTTAATTTAATCTTTCTTCTAATTCTTTTTCTATTATTTTTTTATTTACATTTATTGGGCCGCGAGTCTCTATTTTATATTTCGTTGTTATTGCTGCAAATAAGCCTGCAGTGTATATTGAATCAGTATCCTGTTTTTTAGATATGTATGATGCTATGTATGTGTCGCCTAATCCTGTAGGATCAATATTTTTATCAGTTTTTATGGCGGGAATGTGTATTTTAGTATTATTTGTGTATATGTCTGAGCCTTGTTCTGCTTTTGTTATAATTATTGTTTTTAAATTATTTTCTGATATTATATTGTATACTTCATCATCACTTATTGATTCTAGATTAAATGCTTTTTTCATTTCATGGTTATCCAATGTGAGTGTATCTGTGTATTTTAGGTATTCTTCCTTATTTTTCCATGTTGTACTTATAACATTATTATGAGAATCTGTTGATCTTAGATATCCCTGTGCTGATAATATTGTTTCTATGTCATGTTCTTTGAGATATTTTATTGTTTCTGGTGGAATATCATAGGGGCATAAGGGTGACAGAATTGCGTAGCCATAATTTTTTAGATTAATATTGGTGTTTTCTATTTTTTGGGGTGTTATCGTGTTTGGTGGTAGTGTTGCTAGCTGTGTTCTTGTCATGTTTTCTTTGTAAATGTTTGTGTATTCCATTGTTTGGGGGTATGTTATTGTTTTTACTTGTTTTTTATCTGGAAATTCATCAATCATTTTTGCATCGTTTTCACCTATGGATATTATTGCAGTTGTTGATGTGTTTAATTGATGTAATGTACATATCTGGTAGTATGATGCACCACCAATATGGTTATATTCATGGTGTGGTGTAATGATTTTATCTTTTGTAACAGGACCTATAGTAAGTATCTTTTTTTTCATAGTTTAGAACACCTTGTCATAGTTTACTTTCTAAATTTCCCTCATGTAGTATTGTGCCCACAAGAAAATTATTGATATTCTTCATTTTGTATTCATGAATAGTTTTGTTTGTTAATCCACCAGCTATAAAGTGTGTGGTATGTGGAGTTAGTTTTATTATTTTTTCTGTTAGTTGAGTGTCGGACTGTTTTTTTGTACCTACTTGGGATATGTTTAGTATTATAGTATATTTTGGTTTTACTTTATTAATTAATTCAATTATATCCTTAAGTTCAATGTTATTATTTTTTAATAGAACCTGGTTATTTTTAATATCTATACTAAAAACTAATTGATTACTATCATAGTTCTTAAATATTTCATAAGTCTCTTCGATAGTGTCCATAGTTTCAGTAGCTAATATAGGGTAAGTACATTTATTTTCATCATTTCTAATATCCTTAATATCAGATATACCACTATCTAATAAAACAGGAATAATCTTATTTATACTGGATATTAATTCAAGGTTATCCCCCATATTTTCAATCTTATCAAGATCAGCAATATATAATGCTTTAGCACCTGCTTTTCTAAGATTCTTAGCAATATCTATGGGTGTATCACCATAAACACTGTTGAGATGAGTATAACTAGACCTGTTACCTGATTTACCACTAACACAGTCATTATTCATAATATCCATCACAGGAATAATCATAATAATCAAGACTTATAAATTAGAATTTCTTTTTTCAATGTATTCATCAACCGCATGGATACTAGCATCAATGGCATTCTCAGCTAAATTATTCGGTAGTGGTGCATCAGTATCTAAGTTAATATCTATATCAATATCAAAACTATCATTACCAGTATCTAAATTAATAGTAATATCAATATCTTCAAAGTCTTTTTTATTCATGTAATTTAATATATAGTTTGCAGAAGTAGTGTATGCTAAATTGATTATTTCGTCTACTTCTTCATCAGTTAGTTTTTTCATATCTAATAATCTCCTGTAAAAGTATATAATCAAAAAATAGTAAAATAAAAATAAAATTATATCCTTCAAAAAAAGTTTTTTTTATAATAAATTTTTTCTTATCAAAGGATTATTTTTTAAAAAAAGGGTATTATTCTATAGAAGAATTTTTTAATCTTCTATTTATTGCATTTGATTCATAGCTGTTTGAAGGCTTGATTGTAACTCTTCAAGTTTACTAGTTATACGTTTTTCTTGTTTGTCAATTGTTTTTTGTCTGATTTCGTACATTTCTATTTTATCTTTTAAATCTGCTTCAGATTCAGCTTTTGTTGTTTTGATAAGTAGAGGACCAGCTGTTTTATATACTTCAGCATCATCATCAGTTTTTGATAATTCATCTAAAGCTTTTTTAGATTCATTGAGTTGTAATGTTAAATTTTGTTTTTGTATAGCAATAGATTGAGCTTGTTGTTGTACTTGTTGGAATTGATTTAATTGTTCTTGTACATTTTCTGGTATATCCATTTATAATCACCTAATGTTTTTTTTTTTTTATATTAGAATAAATAACATATAATATATATTCTTATTTAATAAATTATAATAATATAATATATCTTTATTCTACTTTTTATATTTTTAATATTTTTGTGGATAGATTAATCCAACGAACGTATGAGTTAATAGATGCTCGTAGACTAACAACATCCTTTGATTTAATAGTTATGATAATTGAATTATTATCAAGATGCATAATAGTTTTTGATCTATCATTTCTAGAGAAAGATATTTCTGGCTTAATAGAATTATATATGATTTCAGCATCTCTTTCTGTGTCGAATTCAACTGTAAATACAGTTTCAACATTGTCTAGTATATTCTTTTCTTCCAATTCAATCACTAAATATTATTTTTTCTTAGAATATTTTATATCCTGTAACATATATTTTATATTTCACATCTAATCCTTTTTTATCTATGAATTTGATGGATGCAATATTATTTTTCTCATCATTATCCTCTATGATAATACAGTTTTGTTTGATTTTATCTGTAGGATTTAATGGTGTGAAGAATTCATTTAACTCATTTAATGCTTGAGATTTATTGATAAAAGTAATTTCCTCTTTATTTACGTTAATAGTATTTTTTTCCTGAGGTATTGATACATTTATATAAATACTATATAATGGATTATTCATGTCACTTTCAAGATCATATATATTTATAGCACTGGGATTACCTTTTGTTTCAGTTATAACAAGTAATTTGGAATAATCTTCATTTCTTGCCTGGTTAACTACTTTATTAAAACTGGTTTTTCCTCTATTAATGTATGTAGAGTTAAAGTAATGTTTTAAAAATTGTGCAAATCGTCTAGTAAGCTGTGATGGCTTTCTACTAGTTGTAATAACTAAATTAGAATTGGTAGTTAGTATCATGTTAATTATCTCATTATTAATCTTTTTGTATTCTATTTATAAGTATAAAATTTGATTAATCTTAAAGAAAAACAGTATTTTTCATGTTATTTAAAAATTGATAAAAGGAGGATGATTCATCTTCCTTTATTAAAAAAATAGTTATTTATCTAGCTTTAATTGTACGTTTTACTACAGGAACTTCTTTAAATAAAATTCTGTATCTGCATTTAGGACATTTAGCTTCTGAATATTTTTTAATATCAACTGTTTGTCCACATTTAATGCATTTGTACATGCTTATTCTCCTCCAACGATACGTTTTATGTTACGTTTTGCAACTCTTCCCATTGGTGTTGTAGGAACGTATGCTCCACCAGTAAATACATTTCCACATTTACTACATTTCCAGATACCAGCATGAGTTCTTTTTACACCTGGTCTGTCACATCTAGGACAAATATGTTTTTTGTGCATTTTGTCTTCGACATCTTTTACGGTTCTTTTTGCTTTTCTACCATATCTAGCACCAAAACGACCAGTAGATCCTACTTTACTTTTTTTAACCATTTTTTCACCTTCCGTTAAGTCAATATTAAAAAAATATTATATCATCTTTCTTAATACTCTAAATATTTACCGATGATAACAACTTATTTGAGCTTTAATTAAATAACAAAAACCTATAAAATGTTATTTTAATTTTTCTCATAATCTTTTCATTCTTTAACTAAAAGCGACAGCGAATTAACTGTACTTCTAATAATTAGCTTTAAAAATAATATTATTTCGGAATTAAAGTAATAGACACCTAAAATCTATTATCCTTATAATATAACTATATAATATTTTTAAAACTTATCTAATATAAAGTTTATGATTTTATCTTATTGATTACAGAAAATAATTCCCGTGACCTAATCTCAGCAATCTTTTTAGACCTAAGGACTTCATCTACGGTTAAGATATTTAAACCACTTTTCTGTATTGCACAGATACTTCCATCTTCTCTAAAACCAATGGAAATACCAGCATCCATCAGATTTTCCTCAGCATATGTAGCATCAACAATTAACTGATTATTAATCTTAACAACAGTACATAAAATACTCTTATTACTTATAGGTAGTGTTGTAAGATTATCTTCATCAAGAGTAATTTCACCGTTGACACTAGTTGCTGTAGGTATCTTTGTTGTTAATAATGCAGCTACAGCACCAAGACATGCAGCATCCATAATATTACCATCAAAGTCAACAATGTAAATATCAATGTGTAATTTCCATACTTTACTACCTTCAACGATGCATAACTTTTTTAAATCAACAAGTGGTGATTCACGAATAGTTCTATCTACAACACGTGATATTTCTACAGCAAACTTGTTAGGAGGACCATACTCAAAATTACGATTAGCAATAGGAAGTAATTCTGTGTTAGTTATAAGAATTCCCTGGTCTGGTGTGTTATTAAAGGGAGTGGTAATTTGAGCTTTAACACCGGCAACCACAGTAGTTTTACCAATAGAAACCTTTGCAGATCCTTCAGATTTTCCAATATAATTTGTTTTAATATGAATATCCCTATACTCTGTAAAAGATCTATGATCTACTCTTTTACCTTTATTTAACAAATCAAATATTTTCTCCTTAGAAATCTCCGAGATTATATTTACCATTAGTGTCACCACCATATTTGTTATATAATGTTTGTTGTTGTAACTTATTAATGAAGTAACAACCATCATAAGCTAATTGTAATGCTTCTTCAAATTCCTCACTAGTTAAATGGCCATCCATTTGTAGGAATGTAATCTCACCAGTTCTTGGCATAATTGCAACAGGCATATCTGCCTCTCCATTCTGGTCTTCATCTTCAGATAAATCTAATACAATATGACCATCAACTTTACCAACTGCACATGAACTAATAAGATCTTTCATTGGTATCTCAGCATCAGCTAATGCTAAACTTGCACCAATTATTCCAAGACATCTAGTACCACCCTCTGCTTCCAAAACTTCTATTGAAATATCTATAGATGCTCTCGGATATTTTTCGAGGAATATGCTTGGTGTAATTGCCTCTGATATTAATTTTGATATTTCAGTAGACCTACGATCAGGTCCAGGTCTTTTTCTTTCTTTAACTGAGAATGGAGCCATATTATATCTACATCTTAGAACTGCACCATCAGGTTTTGAATGTTTTTTAGAATGTAATTCTCTAGGTCCATATACTCCTACTAGTATTTTATTATGACCACATTCAATGTATGCAGAACCATCAGTATTATTAAGTACGCCAGTTTCCATCTTTATATTTCTAAAAGCATTATATGATCGTCCATCTTTTCTTATATATTGACTTGTCACTTTATCCCTCTATTTATGGATTTATAATCATATTTTGCACGTTTTTAATAAGATTATGTTTAAATGGTTGTTCTTCAATCTTTTCTATTATTTTTAAAATCATTTCAACATTTTCTTTCAAACCATTTATCCAAATTAATCCATTTTTTGCTACAATCATATCAGTATATGTATATTCTTGTATCATAGTTGTAATGAATGCATTTTCTTCACTTAGAAAATGTACTGTGGGTTGTTTTACTCTAACAATTATTCCCTGATTAAATTTACCTAGTCCACGAGCTCTTAATGTTAATTTTACTCTGTTTATTTCATCAACATTTGCTACCCTTAATAATAGCATATCATTAACATTTATAATATTATTAATATTCTGTTCATTTTTATCATACAACTCAGATGTTGATAAATATCCATGATATGTACTGTTAATATTTATAGACCATGATGAGTAGGATGAGCTAGTTACACGACCAATTATTAAATCACCATATTGTGGTTTGTAGGTATATTTGAAGGGTATAACACTAATAGTATCACTATTAATGTAAACAAGACCCGTAATATCTGAGTAAATTTTACCTTTTTCTTTGAAAGTACCTCTGCCTAGTTTATAACTATCATTATCTGTTAATAAACTTCCTGGAAGTACTACTTCTTTGTTTTCTACAAATAACATAGTATACTCTTCATTTTAAGAATGTTTATTTGAGTAGTTTTGTTTCAACTTCTCCATGAGTTAAACCACTTAGTGCAGTATAGAATTCATCTTGTAATCCACCAGGTATTTCTACTATACCAATCCAACTACCATCACTTTCCCATTCTTCTTTCATTAATTTACCATATTGTGTGATAGTTGAATAACTTTTACCAGCATATGTTCCTGGTATTTTAACAGCTACCTGTACTTTTTCTATTCTTATAGGTATCTTTGTTAAAATAGCTTTTACTGTTGGTTGTATTTGTTCTTCTACTGTTTTCATTGGATCAATATGTACTTTTGCTTCTTCCATTGCTTTAGCTATACGTTTTGGTGGATGTGGAAGTTTGGTCTGTGGATTTATTGCTTCTCTGGCTATTTGATTGATTACTTGTTTTGTTTTTTCTTCTTGCATTTTACGTCTTTGGTTTGCTGTTATCTGAATTGTTCCTTTATGGATAATTTTATCAGCTACAACTAGTGGATCAGTACTTTCAAATGCTTTCTTCATTGCTTCTTCAGATGCTTTATCTGCTTTATGTGCATCTTTATATATGTCTTCTACTGCTAATATTTCTTCTAAATCTATGTCTTCTCCGCGTTTATAATCTGCTGCAAGTTCTGGATCGACTAATATTTCAAAGCGTTCTCCATAACTTTCTAAACGTGCAATTACTGCATCGTCTACATTAACCATAGTTTCACCTTGTCTTATTTTTTTTATTGTAAGATGTTAAAATAAATTCGGATTTTAATCTTTATTTAAATTTGTATTCTATTTTTTCAACAACTATATATTAATATCTTTGTTATTATTATAATAAATTTAGCAAATAATTATTGATTACAAGAGATAAGTTAGATTTTATTAAAAATTAGACATGTTATGGGGTGGTTAATAAAATGGGTTAGTATGAGAAGGATGAAGTTATTCTTCATCTTCATTCTCATCAGCAGATTCTTCTTCGGCTTTTTTAGCTTCTTCTTTTGCTTTTCTTTCAGCTTCTTTTTTAGCTTTAGCTTCAGCTTTTTTAGCTTCTTTTTCCTCTGCTTCTTTTTTAGCTTTTTCTTCAGCTTCTATTTTTTCTTGTTCTTTACGATCAAGTACTTTTTGAACATATGTATCGATATCGTCGCTCTCTAATTTTCTGTATTGAGCTGTACTTTTATCAATTACTGAAATTTCTACGCTGTCATCAGCTATTTTTCCATCTGTTGCTACGTATATTCCTTCAATTGCTAAGTCAATTGCATCTTCTAATGAAATATCATCTTCGTATTTGTCTTCAAATAATTCTAATGCTTTGTCACGTCCAAGTCCTATAGCTGTAGCTTTATATTCTACTAATGCTCCACTTGGGTCTGTTTCATAGATTCTGCATTCGTCGTCAGATACTCCACCGATAATTAAGGAGATACCGAAAGGTCTTACTCCACCACTTTGGGTGTACATCTGTTCAAGGTCACCGAGGTATTTTGCTAATCCTGTGACTGTTATTGGTTCGTGGTATTGTAATTTGTTTACTTGTGCTTGATTTCTTGCAATGTCAATTAATCTTCTTGCATCTGCTACAAGTCCACTTGATGCGGTAGCAATATGGTCATCTATTTTGAATATTTTTTCTATGGATGATGGTACTACTAATTTACTTTTTATTTTTTTATCTACTGCAAGTACTACACCATCTTTAGATACTATACCAATTGATGTTGTTCCTCTTTTTACTGCTTCTCTTGCGTACTCAATCTGGAATAAACGTCCATCTGGGCTGAATACTGTTAATGCTCTATCATAGCCTGCTCCTGAAAATTGTTGCATATTTTCTACCTCACTTTTGTTTTATTTTGAAAAAATGTTATTATTATTTTAATGTTTTTTATGTATTTTTTTTATTGTATTTACATATCTATATTTACAATTACTTATTATTACTATTTGTTATTAATATATTTTTCACATAATCTTATATAAATATAGTTTTAAAATATAGTTTTTTGGTGGTTAAAATAATTTAAAATAGTTATGAACTCTTTATTTTTAAAAGAAAAGAAAATAATAAGATTAACTTAAAATCTTATTCGTTTATAATGTTTTTAGCATTTGTAATAACATTGTCTACAAATTTACTACTACTTCCAAGATATGTGTGAGGATCCATTGTCTCATCAATTTCTTCTTGTGTTAAATATTTAAGTATCTCTTCTTGACTTGATAGTATTTCACGTAATCCTTTATCTTCAGCATATGCTTCCATTGCACAGGATCTTACAAGACTGTATGCACTTTGTCTACCCATACCTTTTTGTGTTAATTTAGACATAAATCTTTCAGCCATAATAAGACCATTACTTAGGTTTAGGTTACGTTCAATATTATCTTCGTGGAATTCTAATTTTCCGAATAGTTTTATTGAAAGATTTAATATGTAATCTGTTAATATTGCTGATTCTGGAAGTATAATACGTTCACAGGAGGAGTTTGTTAAGTCTCTTTCATGCCATAATGGGTTGTTTTGTAGAGCTGCATTTACGTATGATCTTACAACTCTTGAAATACCACAGATTCTTTCACCAGTAATAGGATTTCTTTTGTGTGGCATGGTACTACTACCTACTTGTTTTTTAGGGTCGAATTTTTCTCCAACTTCCATAATTTCTGTTCTTTGTAGATTACGTACTTCTAATGCCATTTTTTCTAATGTACTACATATGTTTGCTAATGTCATTACATATTCTGCATGATTATCTCTTTGAACAACTTGGTTGGATATGTGTACTGGGTTTAATCCTAATATTTCAGATACTCTCATGTGTATATCGTAACCTACTTCTCCAAGAGCTGCTGTTGTTCCTACTGCTCCTGTCATCATTCCTACGCATAAGTGTTCTTTTGTTAAATCTAATCTGTCTAATTGACGTGTAAGTTCATCTATGTATATTGCAAATTTCATACCATATGTTGTTGGTAGTGCATGTTGACCGTGGGTACGTCCGATTGTAACGGTATTTTTGTGTTCTTCTGCAAGATCTATTAGAAGTTTTATGAGTTTAACTACTTTTTCTCTTATAATTTCTATTGAATCTTTTAATTGTAGTGATTGTGATGAATCAATAATGTCATTACTTGTAGCACCATAGTGAACATATTCTCCTGCACCATTATCACATACTTCTTCTAATGCTTTCATTAAAGCTGCGATGTCATGGTGCGTAGCTTGTTCTATTTCATCTACTCTTTTTTGCTTAACATATTCTGTTGTAGCTTTTTTATTAATTTCTTCTGCAGCATCTTTAGGTATTAAATCTATTTCTGCTTCTGCCTTTGCTAGTGCTGCTTCTACTTTCAACATATTTTGTAATTTTGATTCCTGTTCCCATATAGCTTTCATTTCAGGTGTACCATATCGGAATTCTATTGGATGTATTGCCATAATAATCAGTTATTATCTTTTTATTAAATTTATTTAAATATCCCTATTGTAGATATTCATAATTTTCTAGAATAGTCTTCTATACTTTATTTATGATTTTTATTATTTTTATATTAGTGGTCTTGAAATATTTTTTAAAAAAAGAATTAATTATTTTAGAGGAGGTCATATTTATTATCTAATGTTTTAATTGTTCCTGAAGTACCTAGTGTATGGATTACAACACGGCTATGTTTGTATCTTGTTATTGTATTTAGGACCAGTATCATTTCTTTTTCATAGCCTCTTCTACATTTTATGATACATTTATATTGGAATCTTTTAGGATTTTTGATTTGTTTAATATTAATTAGCCATAGGTTGATTTTACTTGATTCAATTTCACCATATGTATTTATTAGGTTATTCCATAGGAATGTGATTATTTCATCTTTTTTTATTTTACATTCGCTATATAAATTGAATGCTATGTATCTCTTTTTTTCTCTTAATGTTGGTGGTAATATTTTTAATTTCATCATGATAACAAAAACCTACAATACTTACTTTAATCTTTAATTATTTGAACGCCTTCAATAATACTATCTTTATGTATGCCTATATTTTCAATTATTTTCATAGGATTATCAGAAATAGTTTTTATACTATAATCAGTATCCATGTCCATAAGTTGACTTAATATTAACATAGCTTTTGGTGAACGTACATCATAAAATGACCTACTACCACTACTAAGAATAACTCTGAAATTATACTTTCTCTGTAATAATAGTAATTGATTAATTTGATTTAATATTCTTGACTTATAATATCCATGATTATGAAGAATATCTGATAAATTAATATTAACAGTAATATTATTCTTAACAAGCATTTTAGCAAGAATATGATTTATTCCACTATTTCTCTTATTATTGTATGGATGATTAATAATATCAATCTGAGGCATTTCACATATAGAACGATTAATCTTAGTATCTCCACCATTTGCCATGATAAGATCTACCTTTCTATAAAAACGTTGAACAGTCTTGTGAATAAGTTGAGGATTATTCTCATTAATACATATTCCATGATACAATTTAATATTTGTAGATTTATTCAATTCATTAAATTTATCAACGGTTTTCTTGTTATAATCTTTAGAATCATAAAATATACATGCACCACTAAATTTAAAATCTTCTAATGTCTTAATTATTTCCATATTTGGTGCAATATTAAAATCATAAAAAATAGTCATATAAGTTACCTTGGAAAATAGTTATTTCAAATAGAAAAATATTGAAGTTATAAGAAGTTAAAGATTTTATGAGCAACTTCAATTGCATTATCTTTACTTACGGGATAACTAGCAATTTTTATTCTAACATGTATGGCATCGCCTGAGTAAGTCAACTTAAGATTTTCATCTAAAGCCTCTTGTTTATCAAAGCGTAGGAATAAGTTTCCTTTTTCATCCATACGACGACTTAATTCATTTTTAATAATTTCTTTATCATCTGATGATAAATTTTCATTAAGAAATTCTATGAAGTCTCTGTTTAATCTTTTTTTAGTTATCTTATCTGATAAAATAACAATATCATTACCGAAATGATCTTCAGTAATAGTTTTTTCAGGTAAAGGATTAGAAAAAAGGTAACTAATAGCATCAATTACCTTTTCTTCATCCTCGGTTCCATAAACAAATGTTCTATAAGTTATATTATGGATCATTTATCTAACCTTTTCAGCACCTTTACCTTTTTTGTATAATCCTCTTCCTCTTTTACCTGCGCCAGTTAAACCTCTGAAAGCACGGTTTGTGTGTTTTTTACTGCAAATCCAATTGATTTTGTTATCATGTTGGATTGTTGGGCATTGAGGGTCTACAAGGATTACTTCATAGTATTTTGCTTTACCATCTTCCCAAACCCAATAGGAGTTAAGTACTTCTAAGTTAGGGTATTTACGTGCAACACGTTCCTCAGCCATTCTTTGAATGGATTTTTCTCCTGAGATTTTGTTAACACCCATTCTTTTAGGATCTCTACCGTTTTTGAATCGTGATTTTCTTCTTGATCCTCTTCTTACTCTAATTCTTGCAATAACGTAACCTGTTTTTGCTTTGTAACCTAATTGTCGTGCTTTGTCGATTCTTGTAGGTTTGTCAATTCTTATAATAACAGGTTGTCTTCTCCATTTTGGTAATCTTTCTCTCATAAGTTCGTTAACGTATGAGTCTTTTGGGTTTTTCCATGCTTCTTTCATATACTTATACATTATATCTACCTCATTGTTCAGCTGTTAAGCCACATCCAATTTAAGTTTTTATGTTTTGTATATTGAAGGAGTATATAAGAATAATAGTAAAACAATTATCCATTGAAACAGTATTATCACTGTTTTCTTATTAATATTCTCCTAAAATATAAAAAAACTAATATAAATTAGTTTAAGTTATTATATTCATTAAATTTGGAATATTAATCCCTAATTTTCATATAATAAAATGTATTAAAATTAGACTATACTAATAGCACATTATTATATAATCTTTATACTATACAATATTTCTTTTTAGTATTATATAATAGTTTGTAAATATATATTATACAGAAAAGTATAGGTAGCGATATAAAAATGGAATTTTGTCCAAATTGTGGAAAAGTTTTACTTCCAAAACATGGTATACTTCACTGTTATGAATGTGGTTATGAAAAAAAACTAACTAAAGACGAGAAAAAAGACTATGTTATAGAACAAGACGTGTCTGACAAACAAGATATTGTAGTAACAGGAGATAAAGTTAATACATTACCTACCACAAAAGGGTTATGTTATCGTTGTGGTAATCGGGAATTAGAATGGTGGATGGTTCAGATGCATCACTCAGATGAAGCAGAGACGAGATTTTATCGTTGTACTAAATGTGGAAATACATGGAGAAGGTCTAATTAAAAAAAAAGATTATAAAAAAAGATTATTGTAATGTTCAATATTATTTTGAAAAACTTAATTCCAAGTTATCATAAAGGTTTGGTATTTTATCACTAGTTTTTCTTTTCATTGATTCCATTATTTTATTTTGTTTTTCATGTGTTTCTGTAATAGCTAAAATTTTTTCGATTTCTTCCAAATCCTCACTTTTACACATCCAACCTCTAGTCTTACCGGCAACTTTACTTAAATCATCAAATTTATCTGGTGTATAGTATTTGAAGAATTGTTTTATTTTTTCTTTTTGACGGTCATTAATTTTTCTAGTTAGTTGGTAGTATTTAGTTGATGTGTTACAGTCAATTGTTGAAAGTCGTAATCTTAGCCCAGATTCATCACTTATCATAATACCGTATTTTTTATTTATAATTACTATATACTATATTTTTTGGTAGTTAGTCATTACATTTACTATACAATTTATAATAATAATTAATTTTATTACTATTTTATATAATTTACTTATAAAAGAATTATGTAAACTTTGTACTAGTAATTTTATTAAAATTATATATTTTTTATTTCAAAATATTTTCCAAATAGAATACTAATTTCAAATTGTTAATTATTAAATTATTCTATTTTTCACAGGTTAATTCACTAAAAAAATATCTGAAAAAAATTAGTTATAAAATTAACATGTAACTGGATAATGTTTATAAAAAGAAGTCTATTGGTTTCTTTCATATAAATTAAAATAATTATAATTGAAAAAAAAATTTAAAAAAGAATGTATATGAGAGTAATGTTGTTAATTAATAGATTATAATGGTCCTTTATTTTCTCGACCTTCGCGAATTCCTGTACCTGCTTCTCTCTTCATAGCTTCAGGTTTAAATAACATTTTAACAAGGTTATCTGCATGCTGGGTTGCACGGTTATATGCTAATTGTTTAAGATCTTTTTCATCCTTTCCTTCATCTTCATGCACAAATACTTCAAGAATATGAGTATTGGTCATTAATTGTGCCTGTATTAAACCAGTACTAGCTTCATGTGCACATAATTTATCTATTTTTTCACCACCAGGCATACCAAATGCCATGACAATATCACACTCATCTTCTTCGATGAGTTTTTTTGCAGTAACTGGTAAATCTTTAACTCCTGGAACATATCGTTCTATGAATTTAACTCCAGCAACCTGTTCTTTAATTCTTTGTACTGCAGCACTTGCCATATCAAATCTAGCAAATGTAGTGCTACATATTCCTATTCTTTTTGTCATTAATTAACAACACTCCCTAACTTATTTATTTATTAATAATTTCTTTTACTTCAAATGATTTTTTAAGTCTGTCTAGGTCAATGTAACCTGTATGATACATTTTACCTGTTACCATATCATTGACAATGATTTGTGCTGGAGCAAAGATGTCTTTAGGCATTTTATAGAAATCTTTACCTGCTTCTTTAAATAATTCTAGGAAACTTTGACCATATTTATCTGATGCTGATGATGGAAGGTTAGCTGCTAATTCTTCAAGGTCTTCTCCTTCATCAGGTTCAATATAGAAGTATGCTCGACCACCAAATATTATTGCATCATTAGTTTTACCCATTGCTTTAAGACTATCTGGATCTACTGGGGTAATAGGTGTGATACCTGCAGCATATGTAACTTTTGTAACATCAAAGTTCATCATTTCCTGCATTTTAAATAATCCAGTTTCTAAAGTTCTACCAGATATTTGTATTGAACCTACTAGAGATGATGTTGGTGCTACAAGAATTGTTAAATTTTCTGTTTTTACTCCACATTCATCTGCAATGTACTGTGCTACTTTTTCGTCAGGTAATTTATCTGCTTCTAAAGTTATTACAGCTATGTCAGATTCTTCTTTGTAATTTGTTATTTCATATATTTTAGCATCTTTAAATTTGTGTGCTTGTCCTGGACCGGAACCTATTGCATAGTAACCATCCACATCTATTTTCCATCCAGCTTTTTGTGAACCTAATGTTGTTAATGCTGGAAAATCAGTTTTTACTTTTACAGCAGGCATTGCCATTATGTCACTAAGGTCTCCTGGAATAGATATACCTACATCACATATTCCACCGAGACAAACTTTTGTAAATAATTCTCCACCTTTAATACTACCTTTTGCATTAACACCACAATCAATTACAACAGTTCCATTAGATAATGTTGAGGGTATTAGTTTTAATTTTTCAGAATCTTGAACCATTTTATCTGCAATTTTTTTTGCTGATATGTTCATACTTTCACTCATATTTTATTTCTCCATTAAACATTAGTTAAATAATATCCATAATACTTTATTATTGTCTATTATTCTTTACATAGTAGTTTTATTACTTATTTTTAATATATTTTTAATTTATAAGAATCTTTTTTATTTTTAGTACTTTTTTAATATCTCTCTGCATTTATCCCAATCATGTTCATAGATATGAAGACTCATTGCATGATGTACCATGTTAACTAATTTAGTATTGGTGTTTTCTGCTACATAGTATCCTACTTCTCTTATTCCGAAGAGATTAGGAAATGTAGCTCCTCCACAATCATTACTTCTGAAGAAGTCAGTCATATATAATTCATCATTTCTAATTAGGAATGCTATTTCCTGTAAACATGGTATTTCATCTACTTTATTATCTTGTATAGGGTCTATGGTTATTGCTATTGCACGGCGAGATTCACGGCAGTTGTTTAGTTTTTCAATACATGTGTCTAGTTGGTCAATACCAAAATATTGTCTTAACCTATTTCCATAGGTGTATACAAATCCTTGGTCATTATTAGGGTCTAATAATTCTTTTTTATAAGTTTCTAATCTATCATCATGCCATGGTGAGCATTCTGGAATAGTATTATCATCAGGGTCTGTAATTTCTATTACTATGTTTTGTAGTTCTCTTGTTAAGCTTCCACGTTCATCTGTAACTTCATGTCCTTCTTGCATTATCTTTTTTACACATGTAAGCCATGCTTTTGCTATTGAATTTGTTCTAATAAATTTTGCCATTAATCTACACACCCCTTTCTTTAATATTATCTAATAGTTTTAATTTTCCTTCCGCTATGTCTTTTGGTAGCATACGCATACCACAATCAGGATCTATTATAATGTTATCTTCTTTAATGATGTCCACTACTTGTTTCACTGTATTTTGGACTTTATCTTCATCGTCTATTTCGTCTAATTTGGTGTTTACACAGCCTATTCCTATTAGTTTTTTGGAATTATGCCAAGTTTTTCTGAGAATGTCGATGTTTTGTGGCATTCCTGAGAATTCAAAGTCAAGTCCATCTACCTTAAATGTTAATAATTCTTTTAAAACATCTTTTAAGTCACCACATACATGTAACATGACTGGAATATCAACAGATTCACTAATTATTTCAACAGCTTTTTTTGAAATGTTGATATCTTCTGCACCTGTTGATATAAATGGTTCATCTATTTGTATTGCACATGCTCCTGCTTTTTCTAAAGCTTGTGCTTCAACACATAATGCCTTGGCCATGTCATATATAGCATATTCTTTCTCAGTGTAAAATTTAGAAATCATTGATGAATGAATTAATGTTGTAGGGCCAGTTAATACTCCTTTTATACCCTTTTCTTCATGTTCAAAGATTGCATCTAGTGAAGCATGTAATTGGTATGAGGGGTTTATAGATTTTGCTGTTTTGTATGCTAGCTGTAGGTCTTTTACTGAGATAGGATGAGCTGCTGGCGTAATTTTTCCATTAATATAAACAGTATTATCCTCTATTTTAAATCCATTTATTTTACTAGCAAATATTTTCACCATATCTCCTCTTACCTGACCATCACATATAACATCTATGTTAGATTTAGCCAATGATTTTACAGAGTCTATTATAGCTTGTTTGTAAGGGTCATATAGTCCAAGAGATTGTGTGATTTTATCATTAATGCTTTCAGCTTGGAATGTATTAGTTGGATAACTACCAACCACTGTTGTAATGATATTCATATTATCGAGTCCTGGTTGTTAATTTTATATTATATTTAATATTTGTAAATTGTAATTAATAGTACTTAAGTAATCAAAAAATGAGTGATAAAAAAGAGAAAAGGGGGTTAGGCATATGTTATTTTTATTTTCTTATGTGGTATTGTTCTTTTGAATTTCTTTTTAGGATAACCAATAACAAATGTTGAGTTCATATGTTTATTTTTATCGATTTCTGGGAAGAATTCCATGAGTCTATCATGATCTATCTGGTCAGCTTTAAGTATGAATAAAGAATAAAATCCACCTAATCCCATAGTATATGCCATTAATTCGACTCTTGTAGATGCTATTACAGCACTTGTAATATCAGTTGAAAATGCTAATATTAATTGATGTCCTGTCCATAGAAGTGGATGATATTTATGTGATGTATTATCTTTTAGATATTCTCCTAGTTGTTTTATCCGATAAAATTCATTTTCTTCTACTTTAATTATATCATATACTAATTGCATGAACTCATCTAATTTTTCATCAAGTACAACAAATTCAACGTCTTGTTTATTCATTCCACTAGGACTATAATATGCAGCTTCAAAGAGTGTGTTGAATGTTTCTTTATCTATTTTTTTATTAGTGAACCATCGTATACTCCTACGTTGTTTAAGAAACTGTAAGTAATCTTCTGAAGATATAGGTATTTTTGTTGCATCATATTTTTCAACACGGTCCTCTTGATCTTCATATATTTTTAAGGATATTGCACCGGTTGGACAAATAGCCATACAGTGTCCACAATTAAAACAATCTCCACCTATTTCTTTTACTGTTGGATTAACTTCAATATTGTCCCTTATACAAACTGATTCACATAATCCACAGCCTATACATTTATCAGTATTAATATTTAGTTTCATAAAATTAACTCCTTATTAAATATTATTCTTTTCATCATAAAAAAAGTAAAAAAAATATGGAATGGGGGTTATTATCTTTTGGTTGTCACAATATGTGCCATAACCATTGCACTTAAGAAGAGATATGTTACCAGTGCCGATCCATTGATTGTTCTTGTGATAACAAAGAATCCTAAAACGGTTTGAGCAATAAATGCTGATAGTGATCCTATCAGTAATGCTTCTCTTCCTAAATATTTTTTATTTCCACGTTCTCGTTGAACTCTATATTTATCTAATACTTTAAGTCCTACAATTATTACAATTAAAATCCAAATAATGATTAATGCTAATGCTAGATAACCAAAATCAAATCCTACACCAAATATTCCAGGTAAGAAGTAATCTATAACATCTTTTCTAGTTACAAGGATACCGTAGAATAACGGGAATGGTAAACCGAAGTATGTGATAAAGGTTAATGGTAATGATATATATCCATCACTATTTCCTGTACTTGCATTTCCCCAGTAGGTTGCATTTGCATTATGTCCAAGTACATTTGTGTTATCAATAACTAATTGAAGACTAGCAAATTGATTTGTATTCATACGATCAATTCTTGCTAATGGACTTATAATTTCCATATGTAATAATTGAGATAATCCTTCCATAGCTCCGAAAACTACAAACAATGCCACAATAATCAACAGAATTCTTCGAGCACTTAATATGGAATTTTCCCTTCTAAATGTTTTACTAAGAATGAAAAATCCGATAACTAATCCAAGAACCCACATGAGTAAGAAGTCTCTGTGAACTATTGCTCCAAATATAGTAATACCAGCAGTTATTAAAATAATTAATAATCTAATATTAGATGTTTTAATATTTTGATCTCGCAACATTGGAAGAATCGCCCACGACGTTACCACAACCAGTATAGCTATAGGACCATATGGGTGGGTAAATTCATGATGACTCAACATTGGTAGTAGAAGACAAATAGCATCCACACCGAATAATAGAGTTATTCCTACACCTAATATTAAAGATAATAGAAATATTAAGCTGAAACTTAATGGTAAGAAGTTTAATATTAAAAGAACTCCTATATGTATAAGAATAGCAACTTCTAAAATTAACATTAGGTGATTAGTAGCTATTAATGCCATATAATCATCTATCCTCCAAATAAATTCCTATCTGAATTTAATTGTTTGTTGAATGTATAATTCAATTAATTACTATAATTATATTAATATTTTATTTTATTAATAATTATGTTAAAATAAGTCAAGAAAACATCATTAATAATTTTCAAAAAACAGTATGATAAAATCGGATATTAAATAAAGAGAATAATAAAAAGAATATTTATTTATTATTAGTATTTTTCATAATGAATTCTTTCTTCATGGAATTTATCCATAAATTTATTTTCCTGTCCTTCACCAGGATAACCTAAAGTAATTAAGCAGAATGGTCTTACATTTTCAGGTAAATCAAATATTTCTGCTATAGGATTCATAATATCCTGCCATGGAGCAACTCCATTCCAGAGACCACCTAATCCAAGATTACATGCTTCAAGTAACATGTTTTCTGCAGCTGCACTCATATCCTGTTGCCATGCATCTTTATAGAATGATAAATCAATATTTGCTACTAATACAATCACTGCCTGTGCATCTTTAGCACGTGGTTTGATTTCACCTAATTTATCAATGGTTTCTCTGTTTTTAACAACAATAAATTCCCATGGTTCTGCACCTAATCTGCTGCCTGGTGCCTGCATTCCAGCTTTTAATATTTTTTCAATCTTTTCGTCTTCTACTTCTTTATCAGCATATTTTCGTATACTTCTACGTGTTTTAATAATTTCTTCTAAGTCTGCCATTTCATATCACTTCTTACTTTTATCATTAATTATTAAATTATGATAAGAAATATATATTATGAAAAATAATAATATAACTATCTTATTCTAGGGCTAGTAGCTCAGCTTGGTAGAGCGTCGCCTCGGCATGGCGAAGGCCTCGGGTTCAACTCCCGACTAGTCCATTTTAATAATAATGTATTAAATTAATTATTCTTGTTTTCAGAGTATGTTTTATATATTTCATTAACAATTAGATCTATAAGATTATCAGTTTCAACGTGTCTATCCACATGTTTATTTTCTAATAACTCCTTAGATAATGCGATAATTTCATTTAAATCTGTTGATCTTTTCATCAGACCTTTTTCAATATAATATGTATCTACTGATAATTGTTTTCCAGGATAACATGATATAACAGGGGTTCCTAAAAGAGCTGCTTCTCTATTCATTGTACCACCAGCACCAATAACAAGATCTACTCTCTTCATTAGACTAAAAGTATCAACAGGTGTTTTTATAACTTGAACATTAGGTATGTTCTTAAATATATCACTCTGTGCTTTAAACCGTGGGATTACAAGTATATCTGCAATATCTTTTAACTCATTAATGATAGGTGTTAGCACGGACTTTGTACAATCTGTATCTAAATATGATGCTAATGAGGGTTCAGGTCTCATTAATATAACATGTTCTTTAGTAAGTTTTATTCCTAAATCTTCAAGTATATTCTCATTATATTTGAAGTCCTCTAGGTGTGTAACTTCACAGGTACCATTATATCGGACAATATTGTTGGGATCCATTCCAAATTTAATAGTATTCCATACATCAAATATTTCGGGTATAATTAGTTTGTTTGTCAGTGGTAATGTTAATTTATTTGCTGCTACAGCATGCTCATTATCAAGAATAAATATGTTGGGTATACCTAGTCCAAAAGCGACTCTAGGTAATTCAATTGAATGTTTAGTGATAGCAACATCAATGTCCTGTTTTGATATGAATTTTGATAGTTCATATGCACGTTTTGTACTTGATAATAACTTTTCTTCGAGTGTAACACCATGATTACCGATAGAAGTATATTCTAATCCAAAAATATCTAATAAATCATGTATATTAGAGTAATCTCTTGCAGTTATTAGAACGTCATGCCCATCTGCTTTTAATTTTTTAATAATTCCATTAAAAAATCGTACGTGGGGCGTGTTCACAATATCAATCCATATTTTCATTGTTGTTGCTCCTCATAAAGTTTTTGTTATTATAAAAAAAGTAGAATAAGTAAATTTAATTTATTTACTTATTTGAATGTTTTAAATAGTTTAATTTAGTTTGCATTGAGTCTTTTGCTTTGGAAGTCTTTGTAGGTTTTTATAACTTCATCAATACCTTCACCAGTTTTTATACTACATTTAATTACTGGGATGTCTGGATTGATTGTTTTTATATCGTTAACCATTTTATCAGCATCTGCTCCAACTGCATCAGCTATGTCTATTTTATTAACTATAGCCATATCAGCATTTTTGAAAATCATTGGATGTTTCTCTGCTGTGTCATCTCCTTCGGTTACACTGATAATAACTGTTCTTACGTGTGCACCTATTTTGAAGTCTGCTGGACAGATGAGGTTTCCTACATTTTCGATGAATAATACGGAAATATCATCGAGTGGTACGTCTTCTAGTGAGTGTTCGACTAGATGTGCGTCTAGGTGACATTCTTTTCCAGTGTTTAATCCTTTTACTGGTACTTTTTTTGCTTCAATTCTTTTTGCATCAAATTTACTTAGAATGTCTCCAGCAATTACTCCGATGTCATCATCCATTTCATCGATTAATTTTTCGATTAATGCTGTTTTACCTGAACCTACTGCTCCTACAAGGTCTACGGTAAATACTCCTTTTTCATCAAATTTTTTTCTGTTATCAAATGCTATTTGGTCATTTGCTTGAATAATATCTTGTTCTACTTCTATGCTTGCTACGTTATGCATTTTCATCTTCTCTTTCTATTTTTATTGTTTTAATATTACATTCTTGTCCTTGGATAACATGTACTCTTGTACTGTCACATTTTGGACATGTAGCTACAGCCATTAAATGATCCATATTTTCATCTGTTTCACTTATACCCTTGAAACCACATTTTTCACATTCTATTTCAATAGGAATCATGTTAATGATTATGTCTGCATCTTCCATGATGGTATCTTTTATTAGTACATCCATCATGAATCTTAGTTGTTCTGGGTTTAGCATGGTTAGTTCTCCAACTTCCAGTACTGCTTCTGTTACACTGATTGCATCATTTTTCTTTGCAGTATCGAGTATTGCTTCTACCATACTATTTGCCATAGATAATTCATGCATTATATGCTAACTCCGATTATCTTTTAGTATTACTTAAATCAGTATTACTTAAATATTTTTTATATAATTATTTTTTTAAAATTGAATTTATTTATCACTATTTATATTTGTAAGTATAATATTATAAAATTACTTTATTTTTTCATGATGGTTTCTCAATTATCTGTAATAATAAAATAATAAAAGTATACTTACTCCTTGTTGTCGATTTTTTGTCAATTATTAAAATCAATATATCAACATATACTAATATATTGGTAATTAATATAAACTTTTTGTTTATCCGAACTATCAGTCATCACTTAACAGACTAATAAAAATAAGATACTATTTTATAAATGAAATTCATAAGTATTAATTAGATTATGATAACGCATTTTTTTCTAGGAAAATAAATAATTCTAGAATTAAATACAATTATGAATAGTACTTATTATATTAGATTTTTAAGGAGAGTAATATTAAGTGATTATTGGAGGATCAGCATCTCAAGCTCTAGCTGCAGAAGTAGCAAGAGAACTGGATGATAAACTATGTTCTGTTGAAACAAGAAAATTTCCTGATGGAGAAAGATACTTTAGAATAAAAGATGAAATACCAGAAGACGAACCAGTGATAGTAATTCAATCAACTGGATATCCTCAAGATGAAAACATGATGGAACTATTTTTCATACTCGATATTCTTGGAGATATGAATGTAACAGATATAACACTAGTATCACCATACCTAGGATACAGCAGACAAGAACGCAGATTCAAAGAAGTAGAATGTATCTCAGCTAAAGCAATTGCAAAATTAATACAGACAATGGGCGTAAAACGGGTAATCTCTATAAACCTACACGAACAAAGCATATGTGATTTATATGATATACCAGTAGATAATCTATCAGCAATGCCTGCAATAGCAGCATATATCAGAGAAAATTATTCAGATAAAAAACCAGTAATACTAGCACCAGATAAGGGCGCAGAAAACTTTGCAAAGGAAATAGCAAGAATACTAAATACGGATTATGATTATTTAGAAAAAGTTAGATTATCACCAGAAAAAGTAAAAACAAAAACTAAAAGTATCACAGTAGATAACCGTAGTGTTATAATTGTAGATGATATAATAAGTACTGGGGGAACTATTGTAAATGCAATAGATATATTAAAAAGACAAGGTGCAAAAGCAGTAGATGTTGTTTGTGTACATCCAGTACTAGTTAACGATGCAATACTAAAAATAAATGCAGCTGGAGCAAATTCTGTAACAGGAACAAATACACTAAAAAGTGAAGTTGCACATATAAGCGTGGCTAAAACAATAGCTAATCATTTAAAATCATTATAACATTTCTTTTTTTTTAAAAAAATAGTAATTAGATAATAGATTAAATAGTATTAATCTTTATCTTTATAGTTTTTAGGAGAACTTCTTTCCTTATCATGGTTATTCCTACGATTGTTTTTATGATGAGGATTAAATTTGTTACTTTTTTTATTATGCCTGTTAAAACGTTTCTTATCAGAGTTTCTTTTCTTAGATTTTTCTCTAGGTCTTGCTGGTTCAATGTGAACTCGTTTATTTTCAATATGAGTGTCACCCATGAATCTATAGAAATCAGATGAATTTTCAACAGGAATTTCAACAAATGAGAAATTATCAAAGATATCAATATTACCTATTTGACGATTATTGAGTCCGGTTTTCTCATGAATAGAATTAATAATAACATTCACAGTAATATCTTGTTTTCTACCAACACTCATAAAGAATCTTACAAAACCTTCATGAGCACCAGTATCACCAAATTCCTCTTCCTTGTATTTATTCTCATCCATTATACCTTTAAGTAGTGTGGCTGCAATATCAATTGAATTATAATCCTCCTCTACAAGTCTTTCAATGATATGAACCTCTTTAGATATGTCCTCTGTGTTAATTCTCTTTTTTAAGTCATCAATGAAATTATCTTTCTTAACTTCAGCTACATCTGTAAGTGATGGTATTGGTGCTTGTTCAATCTTAGTTTTAGCATATCTCTGAATATCTCTTAATTGATATATTTCACGTCCAGATACAAAACTATAAGCCTTACCTGTTTTACCAGCACGTCCAGTACGACCTATACGATGAACATAATACTCATTATCTGTAGGAATATCATAGTTAAATACTGCTTCAACACCATTAACATCAATTCCACGTGCAGCTACATCAGTAGCAACAAGAATTTCAATATTTCCCTTCTTAAACTTGTCCATTACACGGTCACGCTGATTTTGAGTTAAATCACCATGTAATCCATCAGCTAGATAACCTCTTATTTGAAGGTGACTTACAAGTTTATCAACCTTTCTTTTAGTATTACAGAATACTAATGCTAAGTCAAAGTCATATAAATCGAGTAATCTGGATAATAATTCTAGTTTCATATCCTCTTTAACTTCAAAGTATTTCTGTTCAACATCAGGAGTTGTTAGTTCATGCTGTGTAACTTTAACTATTTCAGGATTATTCTGATATCTCTTTGCTAGTTGAAGGATTTCCTCTGGAAGTGTAGCAGAAAATAACAGGAACTGCCTTTCATATGGAATATCTTCTAAAATATATTCTATATCTTCTCTAAATCCCATGTCTAACATTTCATCTGCTTCATCAAGAATAACAGTTTTAATTGTACTTAAGTCAAGAGTACCCCTGTCAATATGATCCATTACTCTTCCAGGAGTACCAATAATAATCTGAACACCTTTTCTTAATGCTTTTATCTGTCTGTCAATAGGCTGTCCACCATAAATAGGTAATACATTTATTGATGGCAGATATTTAGATAATTTCTTTAATTCCTCAGCAACTTGTATTGCTAACTCTCTTGTAGGACAAAGTATTATTGCCTGTAAATTGTTATTTTCACTTTCAATATTCTCTAATAATGGTATTCCAAATGCAGCTGTTTTACCAGTACCTGTTTGTGCTTGACCTGTAACATCTTTATGATCTAATATTTTAGGTATCGCTAATGATTGTATAGGTGATGCTTCTTCAAATCCCATGTCTTTAACAGCTTTCTGTATCTCTGGAGATATATTTAAATCTTTGAATTTTAATTTATCCATAATTGGGTTCTCTCCTTATATTAAATAATAATTTTCCGTTTTATCATTCTTTTTTCATCATTATTAGAAGTGATATTTAAACTAAATAATACTGGCGTATTATTTTTCATTGTCATAAATCAGTTAATTTTAATATATTTCCTTATTTATTAATACTTTTGATATAAATAATCCTCTTAATGCTAATCTTACTTTAATTGAAAAAAGAATAATTTTCCTCTAATCATAAATCTTTAATTATTACTATTTAGTGTTATCTAAAAATAGGATTAATACATTAATAAAAAAATAAAAATAGAATAGAAGTATAAACTTCTAGTTATTGGATTTTGATGGTTTAGAACTTATAATATCATTTGTGTTTGGAATCATATCTTTGATTTTGTCAAGACGGTTCTCTTTTAGTTGTTTGATAAATTCATCTTTTCTAGGTCCTACAAGTGCTTCTTCTAGAACATCTGTCAATGTTTTTACAGGGATAATTTCAATTTGTTCCATGTATTTTTTATCAATTAATACATCATCAACATTAGATGCTGGTATAAGAACTTTTTTCATTCCAGATTCAGCAGCAGCTTCAATTTTGTAGGTTACTCCACCAATAGGAAGTACGGTTCCACGAACACTTAATGAACCAGTTAATGCTAATGTTTGGTCAATTGGTATGTTTTCTATTGCTGATATGATTGCTGTAGCCATGGATACACTTGCACTGTCTCCTTCAACTCCATCATAGGATTGTACAAATTGTATGTGTATATCATAGTTGGATATGTCTTTACCAATACTTTTCTTAATGATAGCTCCAACGTTTTGCACTGCTTCTTTTGCAATATCTCCAAGTTTACCTGCTGCAATAATTTTACCTTCTTCTTTACTTTGAGATGGTGCTGCTTCTGCTGCTATAGGTAATACTATACCACTGGAGTTTCCAATTACTGCTAAACCATTGATACAACCAATTTTTGCACCCTGATTGGAGAATACACTGTATTGTTTTCTTTGTGTTATGTATCTGTCAGCTATTTGTTGTTCTAGTGTTCTGGATTGTTTTTTAGCTTCGAATACATGGTCTACTGTTACTTCATTTGCTCCTTGTTCTACTGCAACGTCACCTGCTGCTCTTACTAGACCACCAAGATCTCTTAGTTTAAGTGTTAATGCATCTTTTTTACCTGCTCTACGTTGTGCTTCTTTGATTATTTCAGCTACTGCTTCTTTTGAGAAATGGGGTATTCTGCCATCATTTTTAACTTCTTGTGCTACGAATTGTACGAGTTTTTCACGGTTTTCTGGTGTATCTTTCATGCTGTCTTTCATGAATATTTCATAACCGTATCCTCTTATTCTTGATCTTAATGCTATGTGCATGTCATCGAGTACTTCGAGGTTACCTGATGCTACTAATACAAAGTCACATGGAACAGCATTTGTTCTTACCATTGCACCACTACTGGTATCACTTTGTCCGGTGATTTGATATTTATGTTCCTGTAGTGCTGTTAGTAGTTCTTGTTGTGTTTTCATACTCATTGTACCAATTTCGTCTATGTATAATACACCTTTGTTTGCTCTGTGTATCATTCCACTTTCTACTCTTTCGTGAGCTGGTGTTCCTAGTCCTCCAGATTGGTATGGGTCGTGTCTTACATCACCTAGTAATGCTCCTGCATGTGCTCCTGTTGCATCAATGAATGGTGCAACTTTTTTGCTTTCATTGTTAACTAGTAATTTTGGTACTAATTGTTGACTTTTTGGTTTTATCTGATATAATGCAAAGAATACTATACCAACTGCAATAATTGCTGTTAGGAATTGATTTGTTACAAATCCTATAGCCATGATTAGTGCTATGATTGCTATTGTCAGGATATTTTTTCTTTCTTCCTGACCTTTGAATTGTTTTTTAGCATTTTCCACTATTTTTTTTCCTTGACCTGCAGGCATTACTCCTACTAGTGGATTGTTAGGATTTTCAACGTTAGGATATATTAGTATATCTTGTAAGTCTTCTGGTGGTAATAGTTCTGCCATTGCTTTTGCTAACATTGATTTTCCTATACCAGGTTCACCAATTAATAGTACATTTCTTCTCTGTTTTGCTGCTTTTTTGATTGTTTCTACTGCTTCTTCTTGTCCTATGATTTGATCTATTAATTTTGGTGGGATTTCTATGTCTTCTGTATCTTTGTATTTTGAGGGATCGATATCAGATACTATGTGGTCACTTAAATCGTAGTTTGATTCTTTGATTTCTTCTTTTCTTGATTCTTCTGTTGTTTCAGCATTTTCTTCTGTTTTAGATGTATCTGTATCTGTTTCTATTTTGTTATCTGTAATAGCATCTTGTTTTAAATCATCATTATTAATGCTTGATTCCTCTTCGTATATTTCGTCATTATTTGTATCCGTCAATAATTAATCCTCCTTCGGAATTAATTTTTTTCATATGATTTTTTAGATTTTTTTTTATATTATTTTTGTTAGAATTATTTTTTCTTCTATACTATAATATTATGTTCTATTATTTAAATTATTCATATATATTTAAGTAACCTAAGGTATTTAAAATGTACCTTTTTTTTTAAAGACAATGACACTAAAAAATTTAACATTATCAAAAAAAAGTTACAGAATAATTAATAAATTTTAAAATTTACCATAGTATTAAATCAAACAACATTACAAAAATAGTATCACTAAACAAAAAATAAATGAGGAATAGAAGAATGAAATACCTAATGTTTCAAGGAACATCATCAAATGCAGGTAAAACCCTAACTGTGGCCGCGTTATGTAATCTACTATCACGAAAAGGTTACAGAGTAACACCTTTCAAATCACAAAATATGTCTTTAAACTCTTATACTACAATAGATAATGACGAAATGTCCATAGCACAGGTAATGCAAGCAGAAGCAGCAGATATAGAACCAAACTGTAATATGAACCCAATACTTCTAAAACCAAAAGAAGACTTCACATCACAAGTAATAGTCCAAGGAAAACCCGCAGGAAACATGCAATTTGATGAATACCAAAACAATTTCAGACAACCAGCAATCAAAGCAATAAAAGAATCATTAGAATACCTAAAAGAGGACTATGATATAACCATAATAGAAGGAGCAGGTTCACCAGCAGAAATAAATATGTATGATAAAGACCTGGCAAACATGCTCATAGCAAGAATGACAGATGCAGACGTAATACTAGTAGCAGACATAGATCAGGGAGGAGTATTTGCATCAATTGTAGGAACATACTTCTTAATACCTGAGGAAGACAGAAAAAGAATCAAAGCAGTAATTATCAATAAATTCAGAGGAAACGCAGAAGTACTAGACTCCGGAATAAAAAAAGTAGAAGAACTGACCAATATACCAATAATAGGGATAATACCATATGATGAAACACTAAATCTACCAGAAGAAGACTCAGCATCACTATCAACACACCACTTCAGTGAAAATGAGAAAATAAACATAGGAACACTAAGACTTCCAAGAATATCCAACTTCACAGACATAGACCCACTGGACTACGAACAAGATATAGGAATAAAACTAGTAGATATCTACGATAAATTCGACAACTTAGATGCTCTAATCATACCAGGAACAAGAAACACAGTAAATGACATAGTAGAACTAAAAAAATCAGGAGCATTCGACTACATAGAAGAAGTATCAAAAGAAATACCAGTCTTCGGAATATGTGGTGGATATCAAATGCTATCCAAGAAAATCATAGATAAAAACTGCTCAGAATCAAAATATGGGTCAGTTGATGGATTGGGATTACTAGATATAAAAACAGAATTCGGACAAATAAATAAAGTAGTAGAACAAAGTAGAGGAACAATAATAAACGATAGTTCACTAGGATTCAAAAAAGGAACAGTAGTAAACGGATATGAACTACACGAAGGAATAACAATACTAAACGATGCAAAACCATTCATAAAAGTAGAAAAAGGAAACGGTAATGATAAAACAGGTCAATTTGATGGAGCTATAAAAAACAATATATGCGGAACTTACTTCCATGGTATATTCCATAACTTTGAATTTAGACGAAACTTCACAGACCAGCTAAGAATAAATAAAGGATTAGAGCCATTAGGTATCACATCAAAGGATGAATTTAAGGAATCAAAAAGAGTAAACTACAATCAACTAGGTGACTTATTCGCAAATAATGTTGACATGTCATTCATATACAATTTATTAGGAATTTAAAAAAAAATAATCAAATAAATCATATAATAAACCCCAACACTATTTTTTATATTTTTTCAATAACATCAGAAAATTCTCTTAAAGTACTAGTCTGATAAACAGTAGCTCCAGCTTCCTGATAATCTTTAACACAGCTAGTAGGAGTATTCCATCTAATCTTCTTCTCAGGATTTAAAATAATTACCTTTCTAGATTTAATAACAATTCTATGCAGTACAGTAGCACTCTCTAAAACACCATTCTTACGTTTACCAGTCCAGTCACGGCAGTCAGTTAATAAAATAACATCAGTATGCTTATTTAAATTAGCATCCTTAAGAAACTCATTAAAAGCCTTAGTCATATCAGAATGACCTCTTGGTCTTAAACCCAGAGATTGAAGACCTACATTCACCTGATAGGAATTCTTATAATCTGACTTAAGAGCATGTGTAACATCAATAATCCTATTATCAAAATCATATAAGGACATCTTATCAAAAGTCCTATAACAACCAGTTAATAATGAAAAAAACCATGTGGCTGCCCATTCACAGGAACCACTAATGTCACATAGAAATACATGTCTGGATTTATGCATTGGAGGATGCTGGTGAACTAAGTTTATAAGATGACCACCATTCTTAAGATTTTTACGAATAGTATGAGGAATATGAACTCCTTTAGTCTTATGTCGTTTCTTTCTTATAGACCTACGATTAGCCACCTTCTTACTAAAATCATGACATACATCAAATACTCTGTAATCAATATTGTCAAGAGAAATAAATTCATCATCAAGTATAGACTCATCAACATTCTCTTTCATTTTCAATCTTCTACGAATAATAGTTTCCCGTGTAGTATCTTTAACAGGTTTTTTATTCTTCTCACTACTAGAATCATCATGGTTTTTCTTAGATTTTATGTCTATATGATCTTGGTCATGATTATTGCTCTCGATTTTCTTATTATATACAAAAACGTAATTATATGCACGTTCATATCTAGCAAGATCATCTTTACTTTTAACATACACACATTTAAGAGCATACTTCAATTCATCAGAATCAAATTGACCGTAAAATTGATTCCATATATCTGATGCTAGGATAGTACTACGTATACTGACATTCATACCACTTTCTCGTAAAAAGTATGATAAAGTTAAAATTTTTTCATTGACCATTAAAATCTCCTATATGAATACATTTATATGTATTAATATAATACTTGTTTTTTCTTATTTATAGTTGACTAATAACATCAGCAAATTGATTTAAAGTACCAGCCTCATAAACAACAGCACCAGCCTTTTCATATTCACTGACACAACTAGTAGGAGTATTCCACCTAATCTTCTTCTCAGGATTTAAAATAATTACCTTCCTAGATTTAATAACAATCTGGTGTAAAACCTCTGCACTTTCTAAAACACCATTTTCCCGTTTACCATTCCAGTCGCGGCAATCAGTTAATAAAATAACATCAGTATGCTTATTTAACTCGGCCTGGTCTAGAAATTCCTTAAAAGAATTTGTCATATCTGACTGACCAAAGGGACGAACACCTAACTTTTGATGTGCAAAGTTAATCTCATGAGCATTCTTAAACTCAGAGCCAAGAGTAGGAGTAACATCAACAATTTTATTATCAAAATCATATACTGTAATTTTATCAAATGATTTATAACAACCATATAAAATAGCAAAAAACCATGTACTTATCCATTCACAAGAACCACTGATATCACTTAAAAAAATCTGTTTAGTTTTTCTCATAGGTGGCTTTTGATGAATTAAAGTAACTAGATGTCCACCATTTTTTAAATTATATCTGATAGTAGCAGGCATGTTAATATTATGAGAAGTATGTCTTTTTTTACGTTTAGATCTTTGATTAGCTATTTTTTTACTTAATCTTTGACATATATCAAAGACACGTTTATCATATTCATCAAGACTAGCAATACTATCATTAGTAAGCTTGTCATTTACAACTTTCTGCTTCTTTCTATCCTTAATCAGCGCCTTATTTTCTACAGATTCTTGTTCTGGAACTAATTGATTATTGGAGGAGGGCATTTCTGAAGAACTAATTTCATTATTTTTAATATGCTGTGATTCATTGTTCTTCTTTTTTTCTGGACGTACTTTCTTAAATAATTGGTCATAAATATTATCAAATTTATATGAATCTTCCTTATTTTTCACATAAATACATTTAATAGCTAGTTTTAATTCATCATAATCTGCTAGTTCATGATATTCTTCCCATATTCTACTAGCAGTTATAGTACTACGTATACTAACTAGCATACCCTCTTTTCTTAAAAAATTAGATAATGTAATAATTTTAGATACAGACATAATTAATTGCCCCTTGAATTATTTTTCCTGTTAAAAATTATTATATTCATTAATTTCCATATCATCCATATCATCTATGTCATCGACATCATCTATGTCTTCAATTTCATCAATGTTAGATATATCATCAATATCTTCAATATCATTCATATTAGCATTATCCACTGTGAAATATTGACGAACTTCTTCTAAATACTCTGATTTTACTAATACTGCTATACTATCATCATAACCTAGCTCTGTATCAGGAGTAGGAATTATAGCTTCATCGTTTATGTATATTGTTACTATAATGAATTTGTTAGTATTATTTTCAATCTCCTTAATTGGCATAAAAATGATGTCTGAATTTTTTACTTTTAACTCCATTATTTCTGCATTTCCTTTTCCAATAGATACTAATGATTGAGCAGTAGGTCTTACAATATTTCTAGCTATATATCTCATTGCACTTGTTTCAGGGTTAACAAATCTAATACCTAATTTTCGAAAAATTTCAGTATGATCAATATCATTTAATCGTGCAACAATTATCTCGACTCCATTTTCTTTAGCATATACTGATGATAGAAGATTTACTTCATCATTACTAGTAGTAGCTACAAAAAAATCTGCTTTGTTTATATCGGCTTCTTCAAGTATTCTTGTATTAGTACCGGTTCCATGTATAACATAACATTCTAGTAAATCATTAACCCGGTTACAAGTATCTTTGTCTTTATCAATTAGAATAATATCATGAGTATCTACCATTGATTTTGCTAAATTATAACCAATTCGACCTGCGCCAAGTATTATACCATTCAATGTAAATCAGCTCATATTATTTAATTAAAACTATAGTTAATAGTATAATTTTTTAATAATATTAAAGTTTTTCAGAATTAGATTTTTGATAAATTAGAATTAATTGTAGTGCGGCTGCCGGGATTTGAACCCGGGTCGTAGGCTTGGAAGGCCCAAGTCCTAGCCAGACTAGACTACAACCGCATATAATAATAATTTTTTTATAATTTAATATTTTAAAATTAGTTTTGTTAAAAAGGTAGTGCGGCTGCCGGGATTTGAACCCGGGTCGTAGGCTTGGAAGGCCCAAGTCCTAGCCAGACTAGACTACAACCGCATCTTAAAGTGCAACGACCGGGATTTGAACCCGGGTCACTACCGTGGCAGGGTAGAGTCTTAGCCAGCCTGGACTATCGCTGCAACTTAATATTATTAGTGATAATCACTAACAACTATTACAAATTTTTATCTTATGTTATATATAAATGTTTTGTTTTTCATGTTTATCCAAGTAGGCTTTGTAGAAATATCTCTTATTTTTCTACAGAGCCTTTGATTATATAGTTATTTGGGGGTGACGTCTGATATTGCTACTATTCTACAAATATCTGTTTTAGTAATAACACCTACATTTTCACTATTTTCTGTTACTAGTAATCCAGATATATCTGCACGTAACATTAAATTAGCTGCATCAGAAATAGTTGCACCAGCATCAATTGTATTGACATTTTCAGTCATTATATCATATATTTTAACAGTATCAACATCAATCATGGTTTCATCGGAACCTAATAATAATAAAATATCTTTATATGATATAATTCCTATAGGATTTTCCTTTTTATCAAATATAAATAATCTTTGTATCCCTAATGAGTACATTACTCTTAATGCTTCTCTTACTGATTCTGTGGAATCTATTGAGTAAATATTATTATTCATTATTTCTCTTACTAGCATAAATTACCAAACCTCTAATTCAAATTATATTTAAAGTAATTAAACTATTTAAGAATTCAATGATATATTATTATCATAAATTATTAAAAGAGAATAATACTTATATTATTATATATAATATTGACTTCGTAAACTTAATATTTTTTTCTTTATTATTAAAAAAAGGTTTACTTTGTTAATATTTATATAATCAAACAATAATGTTAGAATTCGTATTATTCAATGGAATACTTTGGAGAGATAATTATGCGAATAAGTATGTCGTTACCAAATAAACTTCTTAGTGAATTTGATGAAGTTCTAAGAGATAGAGGATATCAATCCCGTTCTAAAGGTATACGTGATGCATTAAAAGATTATATACTTCGATACCAATGGATGAATCAAATGGAGGGTGAACGTGTAGGAGTAATCACCGTAATCTATGATCATCATTACGTTGGAGTAATGGAAGCTATGACAGATATTCAACATGAATACCGTCAGCAAATTAGTGCAAGTTTACATATACATATGAATGATAAATATTGCTTAGAAGTTATTATAGTAAAAGGTGACGTAATATATATACGTGATTTAACTGAAAAACTTATGAGATTAAAAGGAGTTGAACACGTAAAATTAACCAGTGCAGGATCTGGTGAATTAGAAAAAGTTAGCGACGAGAATTAAAATAATTATTTTTATACCCACACAATATACCCACAATCATTTTAGTTCTCAATTATATCTCAATATCCAAGTATACTGATACTATTTTTTTAATTAAAACATTATCTTAGCTTTTTTTCTAACACAGAGTACTTAATATAATCTTATTATGATGAATAACAAATTATTATATAATGACATATTATGATGATTTAATTAATGATAATAAGAGAGTAGAATCATTTAAAAAAGCTATCAATAGATTATCACATGGAGTAGTTTATGATTTAGGAACGGGATCAGGTATATTAGCGCAATTTGCATCAAATAATGCTATAAAAGTATTTGCAATAGAACAAAATCCATTCATATTAAAACATACAAAAGAAAATTTCTCAGAAAATAAAAACATTAAATTAATAGAAACGGATGCAACACAGTATGTATTTACAGAGAAACCTGATGTAATAATTTGTGAAATGTTAGATACTGCATTAATTGATGAAGAACAAGTACCTGTAATTAATAATGCTCATAAATATATCACTGATTCAACAATATTCATACCTAAAGCAGTATATACAACAGTACAGTTAATATCAACAAATATTAATCATATAACCTATTATGAAGATAATCTTCCAAAATACGAATCATTATCTGATGAATTAAAATATCAGCGAGTTAATTTCTCAGAATTAATAAATGAAAATGTAGAAAAGAATATTAAGATAACCACAACTAATAGTGGTAAAATTAATGCAATTAAATTAACAACATATACAATAATAACTGATGATATAATACTAGAACCAACACCAATGTTAAATCCACCACTACTAATACCAGTAGATGAAATAGATGTAACAGCTGGTGAAAAAATTATTATTAATATTAATTATGTAATGGGGGGTGGATTAAATAATATCCAAGCAAACATCAGAAGACTTAAGTAATTTTCTAAAAGATTATGATAACTTATTAATACTAGGTATAGGTAATACATTAAGAGGTGATGATGGATTAGGACCATTAACATTAGATATATTGTATGATAAACTAACAAAAGTAACTGATAAAAATACAGACAATATTTATCTCTTAAATGCAGGAACAGCTCCTGAAAATCATACGATAGAAATAAGAAAACTAAAACCATCACATATAATAATTATAGATGCTGTAGAATTTGATACAACACCGGGATCAATAATTAAAATAGAGAAGGAGCAAATTGATACATTTAATTTATCAACTCACACTATGCCCATATCCTTTATAATAAATTTTATCGAAGAAACAGTGGGAAGTACTTTTTTCACTATTGGAATACAACCAAAAGACATGACTTTAGTTAACGTGATTTCAGATGAAGTAAAAGAAAGTATTGAAGAGCTTACAGATTTATTAGTAGAAATTGTTTAAGGAGTTTTTTTTAATGAAAATATTATTTATAGGGTCAAGATTATTTGATGACGTTTCATGGTATCTAAAACAAGAGGGTATAACATCTATTGTTACAGAGTCTAATGAACATGCAGACAACCTTGATTTAGCAGATAAAAAATATATTGTACCAAGAGGAATGGATAAACCAATGGAAGTAGCAATAAAAGAGGATGTAGATGCAGTAATTCCATTAATAGGGATTGACCCTCCACTACCAGAAGTAGGTAAAATGAAAGATGTCCTAGAAAAAGAAAATGATATTCCAGTAATAGCCGCTTCTCAATATACTGCAACATTAGCTGCTGATAAATATTCCACTAAACAATTATTACAGGAAAATAATATAAAAACACCAAAATTTAAGCATCTAAACGAACCTTATAATATTAGCAGTATTGAAGAGGAATTACCTATAGTATTAAAAACACCAGAAGGACAAGGTGGAACCGGTGTAAAAATAGCTCTTAATAGAGAGGATATTGAAGAATTTGTATCATCAAAAAATAATATTTTCACCGAAGAATTCATAGAAGGATTTGAAGTTTCAATAGAAGTGCTACGTTGGAATAATGAATCAGTAGCTTTATGTCCAGTATATAAAGGAGATACAACATTAAAAGGTACACATCCTCTAAAGAAAATTAAACAAGCTCCTTTAAATATTCAAGATATAGATAATGCAGAACATAACAAAGAATTACAGGTATTAGCTCAGAAAATAGCAGATTTAGTCGGTGTAGAAGGAACAATGGACATTGACATATTACATGATAACACTTCTAACAATGATTATATCATAGAATTAAATACAAGACCTAGTGGAACAAGATATATGACAGCAGCTACCACTAATATTTATCCATTATGTCAACTAATTGACATGGCAAAAGGCAACTGGTCTGCTAAAAATGTTAAAAATTCCATGAAAAACTATTGTTCTGCAGAATTACCTGTCGGAGATTTTCCTGCTGATAAAAAAATACCCGCTACAAAAAAATTTGATGGTGATAATTCTTATATTGTTCATGGTCCAAAACATTACCAAAGAGTTACAATTCGAGCAGAAAACAGAGGTAATCTGAACGATTTGACTTATGAACTTGTAAATAATTACGCTAATCAGAATAATATTCATTTTGATTGAATATTATTTAATTTACTTTTTTTATTTTTTTTAATATCTTTTATTTTTACTTTTTTTAATAGTTACTTATTTTAATGTTAATGAAAATAAATATTAATTATTAAAATTCAATTTTTAACTTTAGGGGGTTAAAATGTGATTGGACAAGTAGATATACTAATTTTTCTAATAACAATCATTGCAACTGCAATTTTCACGTCAGTTGTTAGAAGGGAATTATTAGTAGCAGACATAAGAGATAATCCAATTATATCTGAACACAGACAGAAAAGTGGAACACCTACAATGGGTGGTTTTGGAATCATCTTAGGTGTACTTTTAATGGCATTATTTTTATTTGATTGGCATTCTTCCAGTTATTTGCTTATAACTGTGTTCATGATGGTAGTTGCAGGTTTATTCGGAATGTTTGATGATTTACTTGGTTTCAAGGTAAAAGAATATCAGAAAGTTGTCCGTAATGATGGAACTGAACCAGTTCACATAGGATTATTAACATTAGAACCAGGTGAAGAAGCTAGAATAGCATCACCTAAAGCTAAAAAAGATTATAATAAAATAGTAGAACAAGAACATAAACTCACAGTAATAGATGAAATACCTATTAAGAGTGAAACAACTGAAAAAGAAAAAATTCTAACTCAGTTTGTAGTTGCTTGTTTTATTATTTTACCAGGAGTATTACCAACTAATATTAGTGGGTTTGAAATTGGTTATTTAATGATTCCATTAGCAATATGTGCAATAATTGGTTCTATAAATTCAATTAATTTAATTGATGGAATGGATGGTTTAGCAGCAGGTATTATTGCTATAGCATCTGTAGCTTCCGCACTGTATGCTAATATTGCTACAGGCTCAGTTGCTTCATTACCATTTATTGTTATTGCAGGTGCTTCTGTTGGTTTCTTAGTATTAAATCATTATCCTGCAAAAATATTCATGGGCGATACAGGTTCATATGCTCTAGGAACAGGATATATGGTGGCTGCTTTACTTGGAAATTCTTTAATATTTTCCATTATTGCATTAGCTGTACCTATTGTATCTGTTATAATAAGTTTATTACATAGGGCACATGTTATTACATTACCAGTTGAACCATTACATCACACATTAAATTATCACGGAATGTCTGAACAAAAGATAGTATTACTATATTGGGGTCTTACAGTAGTAGCTTCAATTGTAGCATTATTCATATTTGGTATAATTTAGATTGATTCGGGGAATAATGTATGAATTATAGTATTAAAGCATCAGAATTAGCAGATAAAATTGATGGAGTATTATATGGTCCAGATATTATTTTATCTGGTAAATTTACTTTTTTAAATAAAGCAAGTTTGAATGATATAGTTATCAGACATAAAATTAATGATAAAGGTATTGAAATTGCAAAAAATAAGGGAGTTTCTTGTTTAATAACACAGAATCCTCATGATAATGCTATAGAAGTAGCTGAAAAATTAGATTTTACATTAATTGTAACTAGTCATATAGAATATGCAACAGCACTAGCATTAAATGAAAGTGTTAAGGAATTTGCAGGTGATGCTCTAAAAATAGCAATTACTGGAACAAATGGTAAATCAACAACCACTCATCTTCTTTATACTATTTTTTCAGATTTAGGTTATAACACATATACTAATACTGATGCAGAATCAGAGGGTAATACACTTATTGATCCACGTGTGGCATCAGAATTAGCTGAATTTTATGAGACTAAAGGTGAAGTTGAGGCAATTGCCTTAGAAGTATCAGAAGTTCAAGGATGGGATGATAGAATAATGGAAGACCATTGTTATCAGATGATGAGTGCATTACAGCCATGGGCAGTAATAATAACAAATGCATCAATGGATCATATTAATTTAGCAGGTTCATTTGAAAATTTATTGTATGAAATATCCGGTGCAGCAAGAACTATTAGAGATATGAATAAAGGATTACTAGTTCTTAACTATGAGGATAAGAATATTCGTAAAATGAGTAAGATAGTAGAGGATACTAATAGTAAAGTATTATTTTTCGGAAATTATAACCCTGATAATTTACTTGATATCTCATATAAGGAAGGTGTTGGGATATACTGTAAAGACGAGTTATATGTAGAAGAAAAAGAGTTACCATTCACATCAGCACACTTTATACAGGATATTATGGCTGCATTAGCAGTTGTAACCTCATTAGAAGATATTAAAAGGGAAGACGTTATAGGATCCTTAAGAAATTATAAACCTTTAGCAAGACGTTTTATTAGATTAAAAGATTCACCAGTAATAATCGATGACTTTGCTCATAATCCTTCAGGAATTAAATTAACGATTGAAAATGGAGCTAAACTCGGTAACAATTTATTTGTTGTTGATGCAATTAGAGGTTCCAGAGGGGAGGATATTAACCGTGAAATAGCAGAGGCATTATCGGAAGTACTTGGAGATAGAGATAATTATACTCTTGTACTAACATGTAGTGTTGATGTAGTGAATCATTTAAATACAGTTCTTGATTCTGAACTAAAAATTTTCTTAGATACCTTAGATAAAGATAATATTCAATATACACTTATAGAATCCCTAGAAGAAGCATTAATAAATACAATTAACCAAGCATCAGATGATGATGTTATATTATTGTTAGGTGCACAGGGAATGGACCCTGCTAGCGATTTATTAAGAAAAAACAATATAATTGAATAATTTTTCTATTTTTTACTTTTTTTAGATTAAAATTATTTATCTTATAAAGATACATATTTTAATTAATGATAATTTATTTCATGTATTAAACTAAATTTATGAAATTATTATGTATATCACGTTTTTAAAAAAAAATTATTTATTATTAAATTACAGGAGTTGCAATATCAATGTTTAAGTCATGCTTAGTAATAGGAGCAGGTAATGCTGGAAGACCAGTAGCTAGATTACTGAATCATATAGGGGTTGATGTAACAATCAGTGATTCAAAAACATACGATGAGTTTACTAATAGAAGAAAGGAAATGCTTGACATATTAGATAAAGAAGGAGTTACACTTAACCTAGGTGATAAAGAACAAGATATATCAGATTATGAAGCTGTATTTTTAGCACCGACAATACCTGAATCAGCACCTATCCGTAAAGAAGTTGATAATCAATCCAAAATTATAGTTACTAGAAAGATAATTAGTGATATTGTTAATGATATTCTTGACATGGATAAAATTGGTATTACAGGGTCATTTGGTAAAACAACTACAACAGACATGTTAACACATATCTTTAAAGCTGCAGGATATAAAGTATATCAGTGTTCATCTATGAAATGGAACCTAGTTAGTGAGGCTATAGTTGATGATATTGTTAGAGGGGAATATAAGGGAGCAGATATTGCTATACTAGAATTACCTCATGGGACATTAGGTATTATGGGTGAACTTGATCTAAAAATTGGAGTTTTAACTAATCTACGACCAGAACACTTATGCGAATTCGGAGGTTCAATGCAGAAATATGTTGATCGTAAAGCATGTATTGTACCAGCAAGTCAATTGTTAGTAGCTAACTCTCAATGTGGTGACTTATTAACATATAAACGTGAAGATACAATCTATTTTAACTTTGAAAATGATGAACCATCTCATACAGATAAATATGTTCCAATTTATGATGGATTCTATGATGACGATAAATATCATATTAAAATAAATAAGAATGGTGAAGAACTAGAAACCACTATTGATATTGATACAATAGCATATTATAATTATGAAAATCTTACAGCAGCAATAGCAGCAAGTATGACTTATGGATTATCAATAGATGATGTTAAAAAGGGAATTAATGAATTTACTGGAGTAGGTGGACGTATGGAGTACCTTGGTAAATTCAACGGTGTTGATGCATATTATGATGCATCTTATGGTGATCAAAGTGTAAGACAAGCATTAGAAGCCATAAAAGATGAATATCTTATAATATTATATAATTCTGTAGATTCAACAACAATACGAGACAAATCAGAAAGCGGCAGAGTAATAGGTGATTACGCTAACATGGTAATAGCAACAGGTTATGTTGAAATAACTGATACTCTCAATATGAATGGAGCAATAGAACTACTCAGTGCAATAGAAAATGATGATGTGATAAAACTAGCAGTATGCACTATAGATGAAGCAGCAGAGTTAGCAATGAAATATGCTAAACCAGGAGATATAATAGTTCACCTAGGTCCCGGTGCATCAAATTCATATGAGCAAGTAAAAACAAGAATGTTAAAAGGATTAAAAGAAGGAAGTAAACGTTATGGAAATAACTGATATTGATAAAGATTCACTTTTTAGTGTAGTTGGTGTATGTGGAATAAATGGTAATATTATAGCTAGAATATTAATGGATCATGGATACAAAGTTCAAGCAAATGACATGGTTAATGAAGAAGACTGTCGTTTTAAAAGTTCATTAAAAGATTATCCTGACATGAAAATATACTATGGAAAAATACCAGAATCATTCTTCACAGAATCTGATTACATGATTTTACCAACAGCATTAATCGAATCAAAATCAATGCTATATCAGAAAGTAAAAAAATATAATATTCCAATACTAACAGTTCAAGATATACGTGACATGTTTGAGCCAGTACATCCTGTAATTTGTATAACCGGAACAAATGGTAAAACAACCACAACAACCTTATTAAAACATATAGCATATTCTGCTAATTTAAAACCTTGTGAACATAACCTGGAGGGATTACAGGGAAATACTGCGGATATACCTTCCCTACAAGCAAGATTAAAGGGTGATGTTAATATCCTTGAAACAGGAACCTTTGGATATAAAGGAAGTTTATATAATTTAGCAAAAGAATGTAAACCAGATGTTGGAGTAATAACTAACATAACACCAGACCATCTGTCTGAAAATTCTAATTTCATAGATTATGCAAGAGTAAAAGGTGAACTTGTAGAACTTTTAGACCAAAAAACATTAATAATCAATAATGATGACCCTACAATACAAGGATTATTAAAAGAATTAAATTATCATGGAAATATAATATCATTTGGAGTAGATACTGAACCAGTACGTACATCTACAAAAAAATGTTTCTGTGGAAAGGAAATTAAGGTAGAGGAATTTATAGCTGGAGTAGGAACATATAAGTGTGATTGTGGAATAGAATACAAAAAACCAGATTACATAGCAACAAACATAAACGACCAACATAATAAATTCACATTAATCACTCCAAACAACGAAGAACACGTATTTAAACTAAGTATCAACGGAATACATAACATCTATAATGCAGTAGGTTCTATAATTGTAGCACATGAAATACTTAACATATCCTATAATGTAATAGCCGAAGCAGTATACTCGTTTAAAGGTGTTAAAGGACGTATGGAAAAAATAGGTACTATTGATGGTAAGCAAATCATGGTAGATTATGCACATAACCCTGCAGGTATAACAACAGTATTAAAAGAATTAAAAAATTCATATAGTACTCTAGTAAATGTTATAACAACATCCTCAGAATCAGGAATGGCTGGAGATAAAGAAATACTAAAATGTGCAGCGGAATATGCTGATTATATTGTACCAGCATCACATAACTCATACATATGTGCTAAAAAAGCATTACAAAAAGGATTATACACGGATAAAATAGTTTTACCTGATACTATGCCTAAGGGAGATAAAGAAGGTACTCTTGGAGCAACAATAGAACAAGTATTAGCAGGCTTTAATAAAGCATTAGAAATTGATGTTAATCTAGTGGTATGTACAGGAGAAGCAGCATTCAAATATAAAAATGAATTGATAAGGGAATAAACAATAAATTTTCCTTTATTATTATTTTTAACTATCACCACCCATTTAAAAACACTTTTTTAATTGTTGTTATTATTAAATAGTATAAAATCAAAAATATATAATAGATTAATTCAATATAAAAATTTACTTTATTATTATATAATGTATATATTTTATTATGATTGTACTTTCGAGCTTTCTAGTTAAATATCATAGATATATAGAATTCTCGAAAATTAGAGGTGAAATTTTGTTTATAAAAGTTAGGAGAGATACTTTAATCATTTTAATCTTGGCATTTATATTAATTTTGTCTGGACGTGCAATGAGTTATGTAGCATTCGCATCATCTAATTCTACTGATGATGGAGTTCCAATTGCAGGTATAATGGTCAAAGGAAATGATATAATACCTACATCAACTATCAAATCCAATGTAGAAGCTGCAGGATTTAGAGATGGAAGTTATATTAATGGAAGTACTTTGATTACGTCACAAAGACAATTACTTCTTAGTGATGCTATTAACAATGCAGAGCAAATGGTTAAAAAATCGACAATACCAGGTACTTCAATAGCTCCTATAAGTTCGGTAGATGTTCAAGTTGATTCAACTACAGGAAATGTTGTTGTTACAGTAGTAGAAGACTTTTCAATATTACAAACCAATGGAACAACAAATAGTACAAATGGTACAAATGGAACAAACGGTACAAATGGAACAGGCAGTTCCTTAGATTATCAAGGAACTTCTGAGACAGGATGATGGGTGATACTATGGTAAATAGATCTACATTATCAAAATTAGCCTTATTCCTAATCATTGTAATGGTATTTTCGACAACTGCCTCAGCAACAATGAACGTTGCAGTAATAACCGACCCAACAGGTAAAGATCCTAATGGATGTGCTGCAGGAAGTCAATCATTTGCTGCTAACATGTTCCAGTCAACTTTTATCTTTTCACAAGAACATAAAATGGCATTGCTATCAGGAGGAGAAGGTACATCTGATGTTCGTGTAGCTGCAATTATCAATGCATTAACTCAGCTACAAAAAAATGGAACACCTGCTCAAGTGGTAAGTGTCGCACAAAATTATCAGGGTATTCGTTTAATGGCTGTAAATCCTACTGAAGGTATTGCTGTAGGTGGAGACTTTGATGTATATGTTGTTACGGTAGATAACAATAGTACTATTAAAGTTCAAGCAGCTAGTGGAGGAGTTGCAACAGTACCAGCAGGTACAAAAGGCGCAATAATACACCTTCGTAACTCTGAAGGAAACCCTAAATCAGGAACAGCAGAAACAGTAAGATTACAAACTGCTATGAATATAGGTAAAATGATTCGTGATGGTTATCCTGCAACAAAAATTGTATCCGAAGCATTTGGTGAAGTTGCTAGAGATTCTGGAGAAGACCATGGTGGAGGTGCAATTAACCTCGTATCAGGTGTTACAACCGGAGACATGTTTACTCCTGATCAATTAAATGATACAGGTTATGAAATGGAAAAACCATACAGTAAAGTTAGTAGTTCTGGATGGAGTGTAGGTTATCCTGAAGCAGATAACTATCAAGTATCTCCAGTAGATGGAAGTCCACTAACAACAGTATATGCTTACCAAGCATTAGGAAATACAATAACAGTATCCGATGATAATCCATCAGTATCAACATATGGATCAGATGAAAAAGGAATATCTGAAGCAACAACTAGTGTTGTAGATGCTTCTGTTGAAAAAAATGGATATGATCCAGTTAAAATAGCTCAATCAATTAACAAAGCAATTGATAGTGGTAGTATTGTTGGAGTGGAATATGTTGATTCCTCTGATATAAATGTAAGGGAGAACATTAAAGCTGTAGGTGTATATTATACTCCTGCACCAAATGGTAGAAGTGCTCCTGTATGGAACTTACCTATAGATTCAAATGTATTTGACGTGTTAGGTAATATTGAAAGCTTAATTGGTATTTTATTAATATTATTAGCTTTATTCCGTAGTACATTAATCAAATCATTCTTCAGAAGACGATAAGTCTTCTACCATTTTCTTTTTTGGATATTAAAATAATTTTTTTCAGTTTTTATTAGGGTATAAAATTTTTTCTAGGAGATTATAATGGCATTAATATTAATAAGAGCAATGAATAGAAAAAAAGCATTAAATGGCTTAGCAGATTTAGAAAGACATGCAAATTTAACAATAGTTGGAAAACCAAAGAGTATTTCTTTAGATAAAATTCACGATGTCACTAAAAGAGTAATTAAACAAGAACCTCGCAATGACATTAAAGTAGCAGTTCTTGTTAAAGTAGAAGAGGATACAACAGTAAGTATAATGAACTTAAGAAAAATACATCCACCGGTTCATGTAATTGTTATTAGTGAAGAGTATCCCGAATACAAAACATTAAATAATGAGTATTATAATGCAAAAGTATTTGATGGATATTATTCTGCTAAAAATAAGTCTAAAAAACAAGATAAATAAAAAGTATAATTATATAAAATGTAAGAGGTAATCCTCTTATTCATTTTAATTTCTTTTTATACGAGCAATATCTCCAATGGTAGCTTCATGGAAGCGTCTAACATCCTGATATTCTCTTTCATCAGATTCTATTTTTTCTATAATTTTAATATTAAGTATTTTTTCTATTTTACGAGCTAGTTGAGGTGTAGGAACCATTTTTCCTGTTTCAATATGAGCAATAACAGATTCTCGTTCATATATTTTTTCTCCGAGTTTTTTCTGTGTAAGATTTTTTTTCTCTCTTGCTTGTCTAATTATTTTTTGATAATTATCTACTAACTCAAATTCATCTTCTGATCTTTTATTATAGGATTTCTGTGGGCGTCGACTTCTATAATGATTATTATTATGTTTTTTGTTTCTATTATTTCTCTGTTTTTGTGGTTGGTGTTGAACTTTACCATATTTTGAACATTCTTTACATGTAATCATTACGGAATTGTCTATTTTTGTTTTATAAGGTTGTCCTTTAATTTCTGTTCCACATATTTCACAATTCATTTTATTCACTTGAATCTAATTTTTATATAAATATTTTTTTCTTAATTATAATAGTTATAGTTTTTTCTAGTATTTAAACTAGTATAACCCTTTTATTATTACTTTTTTGATTTTACTGTAATATTATTAGAATATTATTTATCCATAAATCCAATAGTATAATAATAAGAAAGTTTAAAAAAATATACTGTAGTAGTAGAAAAAAGATTTAAAAACATAAATATATAATTATATTGATTAAAGAAAAATAAAATAAAACAAAATCAATGTAGAAAAAAAATAATAAAATTAATGATACCTAATAGGAGGTATAATTATGGAAGAATCATCACCTTTAAACACAGTTGAAGAAGAAGACCGTGAAATAACAAACATATTAGATAAACATGAGGCAATCGAACGTAATCTAACATGGGAAGTAAGAAAATTAGAAAAAGACAAAGTATTACTAGAAAACGAGAATCTCAGATTAGACCGTGAAGTTAAATCATTAAAAAATGAAATAAATCGTTTCAGAACACCACCATTAGTACTAGCAACTGTCTCTGAAATACTAGATAACAACCAAGTAGTAGTAAAAAGTAGCACAGGACCATCATTTTTACTAAGATACTCTGATAAAGACAGTGATAAAGTAGAAATTGGATCACGAGTAGCACTAAATCAACAAACATTCAGCATAGTTGATATTATAACTTCCGAAAAAGATCCATTAGTATCTGGAATGGAAATAGATGAAAAACCAAATATAAGCTATGATGACATTGGTGGATTAAAAAAACAAATACGTGAAACTGTTGAAACAGTAGAACTACCATTAAAAAATCCAGAAATATTCAAAGAAGTTGGTATTACACCACCTAAAGGTGTATTATTCTATGGTCCACCAGGTACAGGAAAAACTCTCCTAGCAAAAGCAGTCGCACATGAAACAAATGCAACTTTCATAAAAATTGTAGCATCTGAATTTGTAAAAAAATACATAGGAGAAGGATCACGTCTAGTAAGAGGAGTATTTGAATTAGCTAAAGAAAAAGCACCAGCCATAATATTTATAGATGAAATTGATGCTATAGCAGCTAAAAGATTACAAGGATCTACAAGTGGAGATCGTGAAGTTCAAAGAACACTCATGCAATTACTAGCAGAAATGGATGGATTTGAATCCCGTGGAAATGTTGGTATAATTGCAGCAACTAATAGGCCTGATATATTAGACCCAGCATTAGTAAGACCTGGAAGATTTGATCGTATTATAGAAGTTCCAGTTCCTGATGAAGAAGGAAAACTTGAAATTCTTAAAATACACACCAAAAACATGTCCTTAGATTCTGATGTTGATCTTAATAAAATTGCAACTGAAGCAAAAACGGCATCAGGAGCAGACCTTAAATCAATATGTACAGAAGCAGGTATGTTCGCAATAAGAGAAAATCATCACAGTGTATCATCTAAAAACTTTGAAGATGCATTAGATAAAGTGATGAACAAAAATAAAAACAGAAATGAGTTATCTAAAGAAGCAGGAGTAATGTATAACTAATCATGTTATATAATACTCTTTAATCTTTTCTTTTTAACTTAAAAAAATAGCCTATGATGAACCCTATGAGCTCTGATATGATGATGAATGATGGGCGATCTGAGGCTAACTTTATTTAACCACCCTTAAAATAATGAAAGAAAATTACTAATTTTTAAAAAAAGAATAATTAAATTAAAATAGTTAAATAACTTCTTTTAATTCATCAATTGATCTAACCACTGTATGGTTCTTTATTTGTTCAACTACAGGTCTTGTAACTAGTATTACAGGAAGTCCTAATTCTATTGCAGCATTAATTTTTTCCTCAGAACCACCACTTTCACCACTTTCTTTAGTAATTACAGCTTTAACATTGAATTCTTTCATTAAACTCATGTTAAATTCTTTGGAAAATGTTCCTTGCATAGCAACTATATTACTTGCAGGAATACCTGTTTTCTGGGTTTTTGAAATACTGAACGTGTTTGGAAGTACTCTTACAATTATTTGTTTTGGGTCTACTTCTTTGACTATTTCTGGTAAGGTCATAACTCCTGCTAGATGCATAAGTTTTTCATTATCACCTAATAATTCTTTTGCTTTTAAAGCTCCTTCAGGGAATGTTGAAACTTTTTTTATTAAATCAGACTCTGGTAGAATTGTTGATGCTCTTTCATATCTAATATAGTTTATTCCTGTTTCTTCAGCACTTTCAATAGCGGTTTCAGTTGCTACTGCTGCAAAAGGGTGAGTAGCATCAATGAGTGTGTCTATATTTTTTTCTTTTATTACGTTAATAAAATCTTCTTTTCGTAATGCTTTTGATATAACTTCAGTTGCTCCTGCAGATTTTGCTATTTTTGATCCATAATCAGTAACTGTTGTGGCGAGGATATAATTATTTTCATCTTCACTTAGAAAATTTATAACTTTACTTGAATCAGATGTACCAGACATTACAATATATCTCATTTAGCATGCCTCCAATATATTTAAATTAATTATTTCATTAATTATTGTATTTTTTAAAATCATTTTTGTTATGATTATTTTTTTAAATAATAACTAATACTTGTTATGTTAATTTATGCTTCACAAAATTAAAATAAATTTTATATAAAAAAAGAGGATGTGAGTATTAGATTATCTCATTTTCAAATAATCTAATTATTCTTTCAGCTACTAATATTGTGAGTGCTACGATAATAATTGGAATCCATGATATTAAAGGAATACTTGTTGTTCTAAATATCTCTTGTAGCACTGGAATGTAAATCACACATAACTGTAATAGGAATGATATTATAATAGATATAATTAATGTTCTATTTGTTTCTTTACTGTTAGATCTGCAGTTAAATACGTTTACTAATTGATATATTACAAATACTGTGAATGCTATTGTACCTGCTAGTCTTTGTTCTGTACCTATTGAAAGCTCATATAAATATAATCCAAGTGTACCAGCAGCCATTACTAATCCTACTAGGATAATATGTATTAAATTATTTTTTGATACAATGTTTTCATCACTAGGTGGAACATTCATAATGTCTTCATCTGATGGCTCTACACCTAATGACTGTGCTGGTGGTCCATCCATTATTATATTTATCCATAAAAGTTCCACAGCATTAAATGGTAATGTTAATGACATTATTGATGAAATTAATATAGTAATTATTGCTGCAATATTGGTTGATAATTGATATTTGAGGAATCTCTTAATATTTGAATAAATTGTACGACCTTCTTTAACAGCATAAGTGATGGTAGAGAAATCATCATCCTGTAAAATCATATCACTAGATTCTTTAGCAACATCAGTACCAGAACCCATTGCAACACCTATATTTGCACTTGTAAGTGCTGGTGCATCATTAACTCCATCACCAGTCATTGAAACAATTTCACCGATACTCTTCAATGCTTTAACAATTTTAACTTTTTGTTCTGGAAATACTCTTGCAAAAACATTCACATCTTTAACAACGTCCCTGAATTCATCATCAGACATTTTATTAATTTCGTCACCTGTTAATACTTTATCTGGATGATTAATTCCAACCATTTTAGCTACTGCTACTGCAGTATTTTTATGGTCACCTGTTATCATTTTAACATTGATTCCTGCTTTAGCACAAATTTTTATTGAATTTTCCACGTTTTTTCTTGGTGGATCCATCATACCTACAAGACCTACAAATATAAGGTCTTCTTCCAGACTATTAATAGCGTAATTCTCATAATTATCAATATTCTTATATGCTAATAATATTACTCTAAGAGCATTATCTGTATATTCTGTTATTTTATCTTTGATATGCTGAACCTGTTCTGATGATAATTTACTAATTTCACCATTTTCTTCAATAAATTTACATTTATCTATAAGAATTTCAGGTGCTCCCTTAATCAGTACAAATTCCTCACCACCTATTTTATTTATAGTGGTCATTCTCTTACGATTACTATCTAAAGGAATTTCATCAATACGCTCATATGAAATATCATCATCAAAACCATTATCAAGAGCAAATTCTAGTATTGATATATCAGTAGAATCACCAATCTTAACATCTTTACTTTTATTAACCTTAGCATTGTTACATAACCCTGAGACTAGAATGGCCTTATTTTTATCTGTAATATAGGAATCAGTTACTGTTAGTTTATTCTGAGTTAATGTACCTGTCTTATCAGTACAAATAACAGAACATGACCCAAGTGTTTCAACAGCTAATAATTTTCTAATAATAACATTATTTTTAGCCATTTTCTGCATACCAAGAGCTAGTGTTAATGTTAACACTGCAGGTAATCCTTCAGGTATAGCAGCAACTGCTAAAGATACTCCAGTCATGAATGTAGTTGCTATGTCAAATCCATGGAATAATTGAAGTATAAATATAAGAATACAAATTATTATTGAGAATAATCCTAATGTCTTTCCTAATTTATCAATTTTAATTTCTAGGGGAGTTTCACTTCCTTCTTCTTCCTGAATCATGGAAGCTATTTTACCAATCTCTGTATTCATACCTGTTGCTATTACAAGTCCTTTAGCTCTTCCACGAGTTATTCCAGTGTTCATGTAAACAATGTTTTCATGATTATCATTTTCATCTGTGGCTGTTTTAGTAACTGCTAATGATTCTCCAGTTAATAATGATTCATCAACCTTAAGATCATATGTTTCAATTAATCTTACATCTGCAGGTACATTATCTCCCTCTTCAAGTATTACAGCATCACCTACTGTAATATCTTCAACATTAATCTCTTGTTTCTGATTATCTCTCAGTACGACAGTTGTCATTGTAGTCATGGATTTTAGTTTTTCCATGGCATTCTGAGCTTTTCTTTCCTGTCTATATCCTAAAACTGCATTTAATATTACTACAAAGAATATTACAGCTGAATCCAGAAAATCATTTATCAATGCTGAAACTATTCCTGCTAAGATTAATAGTATCATCAATGGTTCTGTGAATTGTAATAGAAATTTTTTTAATTCACTTTCTTTCTTTTTTTCTTTAAGTACATTCTTTCCATGTTTTTCTAGTCTTTCTTCTGCATCACTACTCGATAATCCATCCTGTGTAGTGTTTAATTCAGTAATAACTTCAGGTATAGTTAATTTTTCCCATTCCATTGTTTTTACCACTCATTTTTTCATAACATAAAATGCTATTTTTTTGTAATTAACAAGTTTTAATTTGTTTTGAAGTTTGTAATTTACTTCTTCTGTAAATAATGGTTTTATTAATAAATCAGCACCATATTTCTCTGATAACTTGAATAAATCATATTGTAACTCTTCGGGCGGTCTTATAGAATAGATTAAGTCAGCATCTTCATAGATTTCATCAGTCGGTTTTGTTATATCATCGTAAATTACTGTATCATTACAGGGATTAATGTCTACTAGTTTTATTTCGGTATCTTTTAATTGTTCTTTTAATATTTGGCTAGGCTGTAATATCTTACCTACTCCAACTTCAATAATTTTATTACTATCACTGTAATTATTTATAATATATTCTGTAAAGTTTTCCCATAGTTTCATCATATAAATATAATATGACTTTAATTAATTAATAAACATATATATTATAATTAAGGAAAGTATTTTCGAGTGATTATTTAATGATTATACGTGACTTTATATTATCCGATTTAGACGATGTAGTTCGAATTGAATTTGACGTGTTTGATGATCCATATCCTATTGATGTATTAGTTCAATTGTATAATGTTGGCTGTGGATTTTTAGTTGCAGAAATTAGTGGCATGGTTATAGGCTATGTTATTTTCTGGATTAAAGAAGGATTTGGTCATATCATTGCAATAGGAGTGGATTCTAAATATCAGGATATGCATGTAGGGTCTTTATTACTTGAAAAAGCTATATACATATTCCATAGGAATAATATTTTCAAAATCAGATTAGAAGTTCGTAAATCTAATATTCGTGCAAGGAAATTCTATTGTAGAAGAGGATTTGTACAGGTAGATGAAGAAGATAATTATTATAATGATGGAGAAGCAGCAATAATTATGGAATATTCTAAACATGAAACTTAATCATGTTTCCACTATTTTTACCGTTACTTTTTTTTACTATTAAATCATATATATTAATATTAGGAATGGGCATGTAAAGATTTTTTGAAAATTAATAATTAAAAATAAGATATTTTCTTTTAACGGAACTATTAACATAGGATATATTTTTATTATAAAAATAAGAGTGTAATAACATATTATTTTAGAAAAATGACTTTACATATGTCATGAATTTTAATATAAAATATTATCTGTTAATAGAAAACTTTTCTATTTTAAAGAATTATTTTTTGGGGTAAATAATTATATTTTTTAAGTATTTTCATGTTCATTTATCAATTCACTAAAGCAATAAAATGAAATTTATGATATTAACTAAAATTAGTGTAAATCATAATTAATATAAAAAAATATCATAATCATAAAATTGGGGTTTTAAAGTGGTAAAAACTGCAAAATTAGCATTAGAAGATGGTACAATATTAAAAGGAGAAGGTTTTGGTGCTGAAACCGTTAAATCCGGAGAAATTGTATTTTCAACTGCAATGACAGGATATGTTGAATCATTAACTGATCCCTCATTCAAGGGACAAATATTAATGTCAACTTATCCCTTAGAAGGAAATTATGGAGTATCCTCTGATTGGTATCAATCAGATGATATTAAAGTAGAAGCGTATATTGTAAGACAAGTATGTAAAGATCCTTTTCATCCAAAGTCTGAAAAAACATTATCTGAATTCTTAGAAGAATTTAATGTACCAGGTATCAGTAATATTGATACAAGAGCATTAACACTAAAAATCAGAGAACGTGGTTCAATGAAAGCAGCTGTAGCTAATATAGATATTAGTGATGAAGAATTAATGAAAATAGTTGAAGAACAACCACGTATAGAAGATATGAAGTTAGTTGATAAGGTCACAGTCAAAGAACCTAAAATAATCAAAGAAAGACAAGAATACAATGTAGCAGTAATAGACTGTGGTGTAAAGAAAAATATTCTAAAAAATCTAGCAAAACAAGGAGTAGGAATAACATTAGTACCTTCATCAACAAGTGCACAGGAAATATTTGACTTGGACGTGGATGGTGTACTCGTATCAAGTGGACCTGGAAATCCAGAAAATGTAGATAATATACAGGACACTATCAGGGAAGTAGCACAGAAACTTCCAGTAGCAGGTATCTGTCTTGGACAACAAATCATAGCTCTAACATATGGTGCTAAGATTTATAAGATGAAATTTGGACATAGAGGATCAAATCAGCCAGTTAAAGATTTAGAATCTGGTCAAGTTTACATGACATCACAAAATCATAGCTTCACAGTTGATGAAGAATCAATCAAAGGTACTGATTTAGAAATAACTCAAATAAACTTAAATGATGGAACACCTGAAGCAATTAAACACAAAGAATTACCAATATCATGTATTCAATACCATCCAGAAGCTGGACCGGGACCTCATGATTCAAAACAATTCTTTGAAGAGTTTGTAGAAACAATAAAGAATTACTAGGTGGACTATTAAATTTTATAAATTTTTTTTAGGAGTTAGTCGATATGCCAAAGGATAAAGATATTAAAAAAGTATTAATTATTGGATCAGGACCTATACAAATAGGACAAGCTGCAGAATTCGATTATTCTGGATCACAAGCATGTAAATCATTAAGAGAAGAAAACGTTGAAACAGTCTTGGTAAATAGTAATCCAGCTACAATACAAACAGATATTGATTCTGCTGATAGAGTATATGTAGAACCACTAACAGCAGAAGTAGTAGCAAAAATAATTGAAAAAGAACAAGTTGACGCAATTTTACCAACCATGGGTGGACAAACTGGTTTAAATATTGCAATAGACTTGGAGAAGATGGGTGCACTTGAAGGAGTACGTGTATTAGGTTCACCAATAGAAACAATTAATAATGTAGAAGACCGTGATTTATTTGCTGAATTCATGGAAAAACTAAATGAACCTATACCTAAATGTCATGCTGTAAATTCATTAGAAGAAGCATATAAAGCAGTAGAAGACATTGGATATCCTGCAATTGTAAGACCAGCATTTACACTTGGTGGAACTGGTGGAGGAATAGCTCATAATAAGAAAGAATTCGAAGAAATTGTAAACCATGGATTAGAAATGAGTTTTATCAACCAAGTATTAATTGATGAATCAGTACTTGGATGGGAAGAATTCGAGTATGAGGTAATGAGAGATAAAAATGATTCATGTATCATAGTATGTAACATGGAAAATATTGATCCTATGGGTATTCATACAGGTGAAAGTATAGTTGTAGCTCCAACACAAACATTATCTGATGAGGATAATCAAAGATTAAGAGATGCATCAATAAAAATTATCAGAGCATTAGGAATATGTGGTGGATGTAACATACAATTCGCAGTACATCCTATAACAAAGGAGTACAAAGTTATCGAGGTAAATCCTAGGGTAAGTAGAAGTAGTGCATTAGCATCAAAAGCTACAGGATATTCAATAGCTAAAGTATCCTCAAAAATAGCTTTAGGTATGACCTTAGATGAAATAAGTAATGACATAACTAAGGAAACACCAGCCTCATTTGAACCAGCAATAGACTATGTAATAGCAAAAATACCTAGATGGCCATTTGATAAATTCAAAGGTAATACTGGAGAATTAGGAGTACAAATGCAGTCTACAGGAGAAGTAATGGCAATAGGTAGAACAATCGAGGAAGCATTACAGAAAGCTATACGTTCATTAGATATAGATCAAGAAGCATTTGAGTACACAGAATATACAGATTATGACTTAGAACATGCTACTGATCAAAGAATATTCCAATTATATTCAGCATTAAAAGATGGAAGATCAATAGATGAATTAGCAAAGATTACAAATATTAGTCCATTCTTCATACATAAAATAAAGAACATTGTTGACATGGAAGAAAGAATTGAAATGCAGGGAAGCAGTGTATTATATAATACAAAATTATTCAGAGAAATCAAACAATATGGATTCAGTGATAAGAGAATTGGTGAATTAATTGGTTTAGATGAAGATAGTGTAACAAATGCACGACTTGAACTTAATCTACAACCTGAATATAAGATGGTAGATACATGTGCAGCTGAGTTTGAAGCTAAAACACCATACTACTATGGAACATATGATTCAGCACCAGAAATAATAAAAGATGATAAAAAGAAAATAGTAGTACTAGGTGCAGGGCCAATAAGAATAGGACAAGGTATAGAATTTGATTACTGTTGTGTACATGCAGCATTAGCATTAAAAGATGAAAATGTTGAAACAATACTTATAAACAACAACCCCGAAACAGTAAGTACTGATTATGATATATCAGACAGACTATACTTTGAACCATTAACAAAAGAGGATGTACTAGCAGTTTTAAATCAAGAACAACCTGATGGAGTAATAGTACAGTTTGGTGGACAAACCTCAATAAACCTTGCAGAAGCTATTAGTAAAGCAGGATATAATATAATAGGAACACCATTCGAAAGTATAGATATGGTAGAAGATAGGGAACAATTCACAGAAGTTTTAAATGAATTGAAAATACCACAAGCAGACTATGGAATAGCAAACTCATTAGATGATGCAAGAGAAGCAGCTCATTCAATAGGATTCCCTGTACTAGTAAGACCATCATACGTACTTGGTGGACGTGCAATGGAAATAGTATATGATGATGATGAACTAGAAGATTATATGAAAGAAGCTGTAAAAGTATCAAAAGAACATCCTATACTTATAGATAAATTCCTAGAAGATTCAATAGAATTAGATGTAGATGCACTAGCAGATGGAGAAAATGTATATGTATGTGGAATAATGGAACACATAGAAGAGGCAGGTATACACTCAGGTGATTCAGCATGTGTAATTCCACCACAAACAATACCAGAAAAAATAATTGAACAAGTAGAAGACTATACTACAAAACTAGCATTAAAACTAGGAGTAATTGGTTTAATTAACATACAATATGCTATAAAAATGGATCCTGAACCAAAATTATACATAATTGAAGCAAATCCAAGAGCTAGTCGTACAGTACCATTTGTAAGTAAATCTATTGGTATACCAATAGCTAAAATAGCATCCAAACTAATGTTAGGAGCTAAATTAACTGACTTTGATTTAGTAAATTATTCTGATATAAAACACGTATCAGTAAAAGAATCAGTATTCCCATTCTTAAAAATACCTGATGCAGACACAGTGTTAGGACCGGAAATGAAATCAACTGGAGAAAGTATGGGTATTGATAAAAACTTTGGATTAGCATATTATAAAGCACAACTAGCAGCTAATATGAAATTACCAACAGAAGGTAAATTCTTCTTAAGTGTACGTGATTCAGATAAACCAAAAATAGCACCAATAGCTAAAAAAGCAAAAGAATTAGGATTTGATTTAATAGCAACAAGAGGTACAGCTAATGCAGCACCTGATGTTGATATTGACATTATACGAAAAGTTAGTCAAGGTTCACCAAATATACGTGATGCAATGTTTAATGGTGAAGTAGCATTTGTAGTTAACACACCATCAGGTAAACAATCAGCTGATGATGGATATATTATAAGAAGATTAGCTATTGAGTTAGGAATTCCATACGTAACCACTATTGCTGGTGCAAATGCAGTTCTTAAAGCAATTGAAGAAGCAGGTTCTGGAGACCTTAATGTAAAATCACTTAATGAATATGGTGAGTTATAACATTAATTGAATTAAATTAACATCCATACTCTTTTTATTATTTTTTTTATTAAATTTTCATTTTTTTTAACAAATTTTTCTCGAGATGATTTTTATGATGACTATTAAAAATGGTTTAGTACTCACAGGATTTAACTTAGATCCTGTTCACACTAATGTTGTAATAAATGATGAAGGACGTATTATTAAATTATCACGTTATTATGAAGAAGGTGAAATAATTGATGCTACAGGCTGTATTGTTACACCTGCCTTTATAAATGCACATACTCATATAGGAGACTCTATAGCAAAGGATGTAGGAGATGGTTTATCTATAAAAGAATTAGTTGAACCACCAAATGGACTTAAACATCAAAAATTAAATCAAGCATCTGATCAAGAGATAATTGAATCAATGCATGAAGCAGCAAAAGAAATGTTATATTCAGGAACTTCAACATTTATAGATTTCAGAGAAGGTGGATTAAAAGGTATTGAATTACTAAAAAAAGCAATATATGACCTTCCAATAAATGCATGTATATTAGGACGAAGTGATAAATACTATGACCCAAACACAACACCAGAAGAAGCAAGATTAATAACAAGAGAATTAATACAGCATTGTGATGGAATAGGATTAAGTGGTGTGCAAGATGTTGACCCTGAGATAATGCTTCAAATAGCTGAAGTATGTAATGCAGAGGATAAAATAGCAATGGTTCATGTAGCAGAATACTATGAATTACAGGAACAATCAGTTCAATTAACAAATCAAACAGAAGTAGAACGAGCATTACGTGCAGGTTACACAAATCTAGTACATGTAACTTATCCTATAATGCAGGATTTAGATTTATTATCTTCATCAAGTCCCTTTATTATATCTTGTCCTAGGTCTAACGGTATGTTATCAGTAGGAGTACCGCCAATATCAGCATATGCAGAACAACAGATAGACGTAGCATTAGGAACTGATAATGTCATGTTTAATAAGCCAGACATGTTCAGAGAAATGGAATATACACTAAAAGCAGTACGTGGATCATATAAAAATAAAATAACAGCACATGATATTCTTAAAATGGCTACAATAAACGGTTTTAAAATATTAGGTAAGGATATAAGTATTCAAGAAGGTAATATTTCAGATATTTTAGTAATAAAACAAAAATCAGAGGATCCCTATTTATCTATAGTAAATAGATCATCACCGGATGATATAATTAGTTTTATTATGGGTAATCAAATGTAAGAAGAAGGAGAAGATGAGTTACATATCTGATTCAATATAATCAAATTCTTCTATATGTTTTTTATTTTCTTTCATTTCTTTATCATTTTTTATTTTGAGTTCTTTTTCTGTTATTAAATGTTTTTCTAATTCTTTACGAACATCATCAGGTATTCTTTCACTTTTTTGTTTTATAAAGTTAAAATGTACCATTGTAGCAAGACCACTGCATCTTAACTGTCCATTTTGCCATACTTCTTGTATTATTGTAAATGAACTATTACCTATTCTTGAAACATATGTTCTGATTTCAACGTCATATCCAAAATATATTTGTTTAATGTAATTAGTTTCAGTATGAGCTAAAATTAAATTCCATTTCTTATATGTTAATTCTAAATTTGGTACAAATATTCTAAATATTGGATTTCTTGCAGTTTCGAACCATATCGGTACTACATTGTTATTTATATGTCTTAATCCATCAGTATCGCCTATACGTGGGGTTATTGTTGTAGTAAACATTCAAATTCTTCCTATAATTTTCTTATTATAATATTTTTCTTAATTAATTAATTTTATCTAAAAATTTATTATCTGAAAAAAAGTATAAAAGTGGGGGGGATAAGATTATAATTCTTGAATAAAGTTATTTGTAATACCTTCTAATGTTTCCATGTTTTTTGTATTATAATCAAGTTCCTCGGATACAGTGTTATTGTCGGTATTGGCTGTGTTATTTGCAACTGTTGTATTATTTGTTGTATTTGTAGTCTTATTATTAGCTGTGTTGGTATTGTTAGTAATGTTATTTGTATTATTTATATTGTCTGTAGTGTTAACAGGGTCTACGGTATTAGTATAATTACTATCATCTTTCTGTAAAGATATATTTTGTACAGTAAATGAATCTTCATTTATAGTGTTTATATTGTCAGGTGATGTACTAATAGAAGTTGGTAATATCTGTTTGCACATATCTTCACCAATATTATTCATTCCGAATACTGCTCCAGAACCAAATGCTATTATGGCAATTAATAATACTACAATGAATCCACCTTTAGTACTATCATTCATAATATCACCTATATTATTTATATTATCTATTTTTTATTCAACTGTCACTGATTTAGCTAAATTTTTTGGTTTATCAGGATCTATATTCTTTTCTATACTTATATAATATGCTAGTAATTGTAAATCAATTATATACAGTAATGGTGCTAACTCTTCATCAATTATTGGATTAAATAAGAGTTTATCTTCAAAATCACTTATTTGAGTATCATTATTTGCACCAAGGATAATAACATCTGCTCCACGAGCTCTTATTTCTTGCAAGTTATTATATGTTTTATTATAACTTGGACCTGGTGGTAGTATTCCTACAACTGGAATATTATCATCAATTAATGCTAATGGGCCATGTTTTAATTCACCTGCAGGATAACCTTCACCATGGATATAGGTTATTTCTTTAAGTTTTAAAGCTCCTTCTAATGCAGTAGGATAATTAAATCCTCTTCCAATGTAGAAGAAATCTTTTGCTTTACTATATTTTTTAGCTATCGTTTGTATTTGTTTTTCCTTTGTTAGTAACTCTTCTGTTAAACCTGATAATGAATGTAGCTTATCGAGTAATTCCTGGTTTTCATCTAAGTATGCAACTAATAAGTATATACATATTAATTGACTAATGTATGTCTTTGTAGCTGCTACACCTATTTCAGGTCCTGCTCTTGTGTATATAACATGGTCTGCCTCTCTTGTTATTGAACTACCCACTACATTAACAATTGCTAATGTTTCAGATTTTTTCTTTGCTATTTTAAGTGCTTTTATAGTGTCTGCTGTTTCTCCTGATTGTGTTACGAAAATTACTAGTGTGTGGTCATCAAGAGTTTTCTTGAAGTATTCAAATTCAGATGCTAATATTACTTCTGTTGGTATACCTATCTTTGATTCTATGAGATATTCTCCGATTAATGATGCATGATATGAGGTTCCACATGCTACGAAGCATATTCTGTTAAAGTTTTTGAATCTCTTCACAATTTCTTTAATTTTATTTTCTTCGGATAAGGTGTCTTTTATTATTTGTGGTTCTTCGTAGATTTCTTTAATCATGAAATGGTCAAATCCACCTTTTTCAGCCATTTCAGGATCCCATGTTATTGTTGTTACTTCTTTTTCTATTGGATTTAGGTCTAAATCCATGATTTTAATGCCATTTTTGTCTACTTGTATAATTTCTTTGTCTTCTAAGTAGATTATTTGGTTTGTTTCACTTAGTATTGCTGGTACGTCAGAAGCTAAGTAGTTACCATTTTCAGATATTCCTGCTATTAGAGGACTTTCATTTCTAGCTCCTATAATTTTATCAGGTTCATCTGAAGATATTATTGCTAGTGCATATGAACCAATTAGACGTTTAACTGTTGATTGTGTTGCAGTTAACAAATCTTGTCCTTCATCCATGTATTTTTCTATTAAATGAGGTATTACCTCCGTATCAGTCTCTGATTTAAATACATGTCCCTCGTTTTTAAGTTCTTGATATAATTCTTTATAGTTTTCTATTATACCATTGTGTACTACACTTATTTTATTTTTACAATCACAATGTGGATGTGCATTTTCTGTTGTGGGATTACCATGTGTTGCCCATCTTACATGAGCAATTCCTATGTTTCCATCTATGTCTTTAAGATTTATTTTTGAGTCAACTTCATCTATTTTTCCGCTACCTTTTTTCACGTTTATTTTATCGGTTACTGTTGCGATTCCTACGGAATCATAGCCTCTATATTCCAATTTCTTTATTGAGTCAATTATTGTTGGAGCAGCTTTTTTATTTAATACACATCCTACTATTCCACACATATTATAATCTCCTGATTAGCTTAAAGTTAATCTAAATTATTTATATATTATTTTCTATCTTTATGTATTAAACTATTTAATTCATATATTATAATACTTATCATTGACATATATTATAATATCAATTAGAATAACAGGTCTAATTGTTTACGATTATTAGACTATTTTAAAAAATATTGTGGAATTAAAAATGACTGAAATAAAAAAAGAATTACTATACACAGGAAAGGCAAAAGATGTATATAAAGTAGATGGCGAAGATGATAAAGTAATCATTAAATTCAGAGATGATATTACTGCACTCGATGGTGGTAGAAAAGATACTTTAAGTAAAAAAGGAGCATATAATGCTTTAATTTCTGCAAAACTATTTGAAGTATTAGAAGAGCATGGTGTAGCTACTCAATATATTAAATTAGTAGAACCTGACCAAATGCTTTCAAAATCTCTTGACATGATACCATTAGAGGTTATTTGTCGTAATATCGCTACCGGAAGTCTTCTTAGGAAATATCCATTTCACAAAAACCAAAAATTAGAACCTCCAGTAATGCAATTTGACTACAAAAATGATGTTTATCATGATCCAATGTTAAATGATAGTATCATAACCGCATTAGAAATAGCTACACAAGAACAATTAGATAAAATACGAGAAATTACCCATGTAATAAATAAAGTATTATCTAAATTCTTAATAGATAAAGGATTAATATTAGTTGACTTTAAAATAGAATTTGGATTTGACAAAGATGGAAAACTAGTATTAGGTGATGAAATAAGCCCAGATACAACAAGATTATGGGATGCAGAAACATTAGATAATTTTGACAAAGATATCTTCAGAAAAGGAGAAGAAGGTGTTGTTGACGCATACCATAAAGTAGTTAATTTAGTGTTAACTGATGAAGAAAAAGATAAATGGAATGTAGAAAAGATTTAAGAATAATTAAAAAAACTAATTAGTCAGGAAGTATTTTATTATGAATTTTGATGTGGAAGTTAAAATAAGTTTAAAGAAAGGTATGTTAAACCCAGAAGCATCTACTATTGAAAAAGCATTAGCATTACTAAATTATGAAGTAAGTAATACACAAACTATAGACATAATTAAGTTCACAATTGATGCAACCAATGAAGATGAAGCATACAAAGAAGTAGATGAAATGTGTCAAAAATTATTATGTAATCCTGTGATTCATGATTATGAAATAACAATTAGTGAGGAATAATATTGACAGATGTAACTGATGTTAATGTAGGTATTATTAGATTTCCTGGAACTAACTGTGATAGAGACATAGAATATGCAGTTAATATAGTAGGTGCTAAGCCACATTACATAGATTGGAATAAAAAAGATTTATCAAACATGGATGTAGTTATAATACCTGGTGGATTTTCTTATGGTGATTACCTTAGAGCTGGATCAATTGCAGGTATAACACCAATAATTACAGCTATAAAAGAATTTGCAAAAGAAAATAAACCAGTTTTAGGTATTTGTAATGGTGCTCAAATTCTAGGTGAAATTGATTTAGTTCCTGGAGTTTTTATTGAGAATGAAAATGCTAGATTCATATGTAAAAATGAAAAACTCAAAATTAATACTACAAGAACACCATTTACAAAATTATACAAAAAAGATGAACTAGTAAATCTACCTATAGCTCACAAAGAAGGAAGATATTATACTGATAACCTTGAAGAATTATATGATAATGATCAAATAGTTCTAACTTTTGAAGATGAAAATCCTAATGGTTCATTAGATAATATAACAGGTGTATGTAATAATGAAGGAAATGTTGTTGCAGTAATGCCTCATCCAGAAAGAGCTGTTGAAAAACTATTACGTTCAGAAGACGGATTAAAATTCTTTAAAGGTATTCTTGACTAGATACTTTTTTTTAATAATTCTTTTTTTTATCAACTATTTTTTTAATTTATTAATAAAATTTATATTTTTTAATAAAAACTCAATTATTTTATAATGCATATTTAATATATAGAATTATTATAAATAATACTAATTAATCGAGTATAGAGGAGATATTAATGACAGTATACATGTTAGGTGCAGGACCAGGAGACCCTGATTTAATAACACTAAAAGCAATAAAAATTCTTAAAAAAGCAGAAGTAATATTATATGATAATTTAGCAAATGATTCCTTACTTGAATATGCTCCAGACGATGTTGAATTAATATATGTGGGTAAAAGAGCAGGTGAACACTATCGAAAACAACCTGAAATAAATCAATTATTAATTGAACAAGGAAAAAAACATGATAATGTAGTAAGATTAAAAGGTGGAGATCCATTCATATTTGGTCGTGGTGGCGAAGAAGAATTAGCATTACTAAAAGAAGGAATAGATGTTGAATTTGTACCAGGTATAAACTCTGCTATAGGAGCAGCAACATCAATAGGTTTACCACTAACACACAGAGCAGTTGCAACAAGTTTAACATTAGTAACAGGTCACGAAGATCCTGAAAAATCAGAAAAACAAGTAAATTGGGATTACACTGCAGATACATTGGTTGTATTCATGGGAGTTGGATTACTTAAAAAATATGTTCCTAAAATACTACAATACAGATCTCCAGATACACCAGTATGTGCAATAGAAAAAGGTACATTACCTGACCAAAGAATAATAACTGGAACACTAGCAGATATAACAGAAAAGAAAATCAGACCACCTGCATTAATTATTATTGGAGATGTAGTAAATATTTACAAAGAATGTGAAGAATTAAGGAGTAAAATGGAATAATGACAGATCGTAATCTAAACAATAAAAAAGTTGTTATTACACGTCCAATTGAAAGAGCAGATGCATTAGCAGATATTATAAAAGATAAGGGTGGACAACCTATTATAATTCCAACATTAGAATTACAGTTAGTAGAATCTGATGAATTACATTACATTGTAGATAATATAAATGATTTTGACTGGATAATCTTTACTTCACCAGCAGGTGTAACTTCATTCTTTAAATTATATGGAGAAAAAAGTATTCCATGTAAAATTGCGGTTATAGGAGTTAAAACAGAGGAAGAATTAGAAAAACATAATAATCATCCAGATTTAATACCTGAAAAATTCACGGCAGAAGGATTACTTAAATCATTTGAATCAATAGATTTAAATAATAAAAAAATAGCATTACCTAGAACATTAAGTGCTAGAAAAGTATTACCAGAAGGTCTTGAGGTTCATGGTGCAGATGTGTTAATTGCGGAGGCATATACATCAGGAATTCCAAGGGACACATCAGGAATATTAGAATTATCAAATATGATTATTAATAGTGATATAGATATTGTAACATTCACAAGTCCTTTAACAATAAAAAATTTATTTGAAGTTGTTAAAACAGAAAAACCTGATGAATTTAATATTCTTGTCGATGCATTAAAAAACAATGTGATTGTAGGATCAATAGGACCAATCACGGGTAAAGTATGTAAGGAATATAATATAGATACAGTAGAACCTCAAAGGTACACTGTGAAAAACATGATTGATGCTATAATAGATGCAGTTAATTAGGAGTTGAATTTAATGAAAACTATTATTTGGCCAGTATATTTAAACTCAGAGCACACTAGAGGCGAAGGCCGTAAATTATCTCTAGATGAATCAGTTAGTAATCCGAAAATTCGAGAAATAAGTCAAGCTTTAAGAAAACTGAAAATTCAACACATAGTGGACCACAGTAAATCTTATCCTGGATCTTGGTGGGAAAACTCAGGCCGGGTTGTAGTAGAACAGGACGAAAAAACAAAAATCGAATTATTACGTGCAATTTCAACTCAAATTAGATTGTCACGTAATCATGATAATTAATTAACCACCATTAACTTTTCTTTTTTTTATATATTTTTTATAAGGCGATGTTAAATGAACTTAGAAGATGGAAATATAACAGAATCACGTAATCAAATGGATTTATTATTTAATAAAGCAAAAGATAAGATTTTAGGTGCAGAGGACGTAACTATTTACACACATACTGATTGTGATGGTATTACAGCTGGAAGTATACTTTCATCAATATTAGATAAACTAGAAATAGACCATGAAGTAAATTTCGTTGAAATTAATCAAGTAGATACTCTTACTAGTGATACTGATTTGACTATTGTATCTGACTTAGGTGCAGGTCAAGATATTTCTAATCTAGCTAATAATTCTAATAAATCAGTCATTGTTTTAGACCATCATCCACCTATAAGAAGATTAGGCACACAATTAAAAGGTGATTTGATTGAAATTAATCCTAATTATTATGGATTAGATGGGTCATACACAATTTCTGGTGGAGGTCTATCCTATCTGTTAGCTAAATCATTTCATTTCTACGATTTAAGTTGGATGGGTATTCTTAGTGCTGTTGGTGACATGCAAAATAGTATGACTGGTAAACTAAGGGGATTAAATAAGGAGATATTACATGATAGTACAGAAGTAGGCTGTGTTGATTATATTAATGATTTATTATTGTATGGGCGTAATACACGACCGCTATTTGTAGCATTATCCTACTTTGGAGATATTCATCTACCTTTAACAAATAATCGTAATGAATGTATTCATTTCCTTGAAGGTTTAGATATTCCTGTAAAAAATGAACTTGGAACAGTAAGATATCTATGTGATTTATCTATGGATGAAAAATCACGATTGTTTAGTGAACTCTTAAAGATGATGACAAGAGAAGTTCCCGATAGATATATCAAATATCTTCCTAAATTAATATCGGGTGAATCCTATGAATTCACATTTGAACAGGATTACACTTCTTTTAAAGATGCTAGTGAATACAGTACAGTTATTAATGCATGTGGAAGAAATAATCGTCATGAGCTAGGAATGGAAGTAATAAAAGGTAATAGGCATCTAATAGAGGATGAATTACAATCACTAGTTAAACAACATAAAAGATATCTAGCACAAAATATGTCAAGAGTATTAGAAGAGGGTTCTGTTGAAATATTAGATAATATTCAATACTTTGATGGTGATGGAATAAAGCCAAGTGTTGTTGGAACAATAGCAGGCATGCTTTTAAATAATTATGATTGGCAAAAACCAATTGTAGGATATACTCATGTTAACGGTGAAAACGAGGGATATAAAGTTTCATTAAGATGCTCTAAACTTCTAGGCTATGATGGAATACATTATGGTAACATTGTTAGAAAAATATCTGAGAAATGTGGTGGATCAGGTGGAGGACATAGTGTTGCATGTGGAGCATATATTCCAGAAGATAACATAGGACAATTTATAGATTTACTAAATAATGCTGTAAAACTATAAGTTATACATCCACCCATTTTAACAACATATAATACATTATATTAATAACTACCAAACATTTTATATTTTTTCTTAAGATATGCAATAATTATAAAAATTTAAATAAAGTAACTCTTATATATTATTATTAAGAATTAAAAAAACAATGATTGGTATTATAAGATAATCATTAAAGGGGTAGCACGATGAGAATATTTAAAAATAAAGGGGAATTTACTAAATTCCAAATTCTAGCTAAAATTGCACAGCAAGAACCTCACCTCAAACAAAAAGATATAGCTGATGAATTAGGAATAACTGTTCAAGCAGTATCCGAAAATATTAAATCATTAGTTAAGGATGGCTATGTAGAAACAGGTACTTCTAATTTCAGATACAAAATAACAAAATATGGTATTGACAAAGTAAAAACAGACGCTATTAATCTTAAATCTTATTCTGACATGGTATTAACAGTAATGAATGGTTATAAATTAATATGGCCTGCAATAGCTGCAGAAGATTTACATCAAGGTGAACAAGTATGGTTAAATATGGATGATGGAATATTATATGCAGATACTGAGGATAAATCAGGAGCATATGCAGAAGTATTTAGTGATGCATTAGAAGGAGAAGATGTAACTCTTATAAATCTTGGAGGAGAGATAGATTTAGTTCCTAAAGATGTAGTTATAGTAAAAATACCACCAATAGCAGAAGGTGGATCTAGAGCTTGTGACATGGATAAAATCAATGAAATATATGCACAAGATTTTGATAGAATAGGAGTACTTGGAACAAGTGCAAGAGCAATCACAAACCAATTAAATGTATATCCAGATTTTGAATTTGCTACTGCAGAAGCAACTTGTAGTGCTGCTGAAAAAGGTTTACGTGTATTAGTATTTGCAGTAGGTAAAATGACTAACAGAATAACATCTCGTTTAGAAGAAAAGGGTATAGTCTATTGTATTGAAGATGTTAAAAAATTATAATCTTCAATAATCTTTTTTTTTATTTAAATAATTAATTTTCTAATTTTTCTATGTATTGTACTCCAGTTGTATTAATTTTTGTAATGTTACATTTTTCTACCGATGTATCTGGAGTATAAGATAAGGCGAAGGCAGTATTTCCTAACATTGCCATTGAAGAACCAATTGTTTCATCATCAAATATTTCCAGTATTTCTTGTAATTCCTCATTTATTAATTGAGTGTTAATTGCAAATTCTCTTGATAATTTAATAAAGTTATCCATAGTAGGATTATTCATTAACTGTCTAAGTAAAATACTACCATTTTCATTTATGCGTTTTTGATGAAGAGGATTATCAATTATTTCACTAGTCTCAAGTATTCCAAGAGTTTTTGTAATAACATATATGGGTCTAGTTATTGAAATTTTATCAATAACACCATTTAGAGGGGAACCTTCTTTTAATCGAATAACACATCCACCATATAATTCTGAAATTACATCACCTAAACCGCTTGACTGGGAAATCTCAGCAAGATGTGCTATCTCACCAGCTTCCTTGTATGTAATACTAATGTTAAACAATGCAGGTAAAGTAAAACTAATACCTAAAGCAAAACTAGCACTAGTACCAAAACCAGCACCAATAGGTAAATTTAATTCATGATTAATAGTTATATCATAATCATCTAATACAAGATTATACTTTTCTTTTATAATTTCTACAGTCTTTAGACTAATAGTATTTAATTCATCAATTTCTCCATTAACTGTAATACTAATATTTCCAGTTCCGTCACTAATACTGGTGCTTGTAACAACACCTTCATCTAATGTAATACCAGCACCCTTTGATCCTTTTAAAGCTGGATTATTATTTCCTATTATTTCAAAAAAACCAGTAATATGTGCAGGTACAAATACTTTAAGTTCTTTAATCATATAATTATTTATATCGTTTCACATCTATAAATAAGATTATAGAAATAATTTAAATTAATAAGAATATTTAAGTATATACTCATAGGAAGGATGAAAAAATGTCTGAAAATAAGAGGATAGATTTACATACACATAGTCTATTCAGTGATGGGGAATTATTACCATCAGAATTAATTCGAAGAGCAGATGTATTAGGACATAAAGTAATAGCAATCACAGACCATGTGGATGCATCAAATATTCAAATTGCTGAAAAAATAGCTGATGCCGTAAATGATATTAGAGATAATTGGGATATTAAAGCCATTCCCGGAGTAGAAATTACACATACACCAATAGAAGTGATAGATAAATTAGCTAATCAAGCAAGAGAGTATGGTGCTGAGATAGTAGTTGTACATGGAGAAACAATAGTTGAACCTGTTAAACCGGGAACTAACAGGATGGCAGCTGAATCTCCATCTGTTGATATTATAGGACATCCAGGTCTTATAACTCCAGAAGAAGTTCAAATAGCTATTGATAATGATGTTTCATTAGAAATTAGTTCACGTGCTGGTCATTGTCTAGGTAATGGACACGTAGCAAAATTAGGTTTAGACTTAGGTGCAAATCTTGTTCTAGATAGTGATACTCATGCTCCAGGTGACCTTGTAACTTATGAATTAGCTGAAAGAATTGCAAGAGGAGCCGAGATTCCTGAGGAAGAGATTCCTAAAATATTACAGGATAATCCTGAAAAAATTCTTAAAAAGCATGGATTATAAATTTAATCCATCACTTAACTATTTTTTTTTAATAGACTACAGAGTATTCAAGTAGTACATCTTCATCTATTTTATTGATTGATTCCAGTTTTAAGTTAACACAATTGTCTTTTTTAAATCCCCTACCATCAACTAATGTTTTTGATTTTTTTCCACCAAGAATCTCAGAGCCAATACATATTGTTAGTTTATCAATTAATTGTTCTTGAAACATGGAAAAATTTAGTGTTGAACCACCTTCTAGTAGTATACTTTTTATACCTTTGTTGTATAGTTTTTCCATTGCATCTTTTAAATCTACTCTCTTATCGCCTGTTTTTATTATTTCACAATGTTTCTCTAATTGTTCTATTTTATCTTGAGGTGCATTATTTGAAACTACAATAATTGTTTTTGCATTATTATTTAGTACTTTAGAATTTAAGGGTGTTCTTGCATTACTATCTATAATAATTCTTACAGGATTCTCTTCTATTTTTGATGGTATTTTATGAATTGTTAGTTTAGGATTGTCAACAATCACAGTATTTATTCCAACCATTATACCATCATATTTTTTACGTAATTGATGTACACGTATTGCATCATTTTTTCCAGATATCTTCATAGAACTTTTTTCAGTTGCAATTTTTCCATCAACAGTCATGGCAGAATTCAAGTGAATAAATGGTTTCAACTTCATCACTCATAGTTAACTTTTAACTGTTTTAATGTGTTAATAATATTTTCACCATTTCTAACAGCATTTATCAGTACTTCCTGGAATCCTTCTTTAATTAAAGCATCATTTTGAATAATCCATAAGATTAAATCAGGATGCTCAGTTAATGTAAGTTCATTAAATGGTATTTCTTCCTTATTAGAATCAGTAGATACTGCAACATGTTTTTCACCATTAATTTCAACTAACTTTATTGTTATTAACAAATCATCATTTTTGATACTAAAATAATCTCCAACTTCAGCAATACCACTAACAGACTCTTCTATTTCTAATAAATTTTTCTGAATCTTATCCTCATATTGATGTCTTTTCTCAACATAAATTTTTAACATATCATCCATTTCCATATTAATTCCCTCTTCTAAGTTATAAGTTATAAGTTATAAACATTCATAGCATTTCGCTCTGTAGCTCTTTCAATATCTTCAAAATCAATTTTTTTAGCTCTTGAAACTCTTTCTATTATTTTACGTATATTTAATGGTTGATTAGGTTCTCCTTTCACTGGTGATAAGTAAGGACTGTCTGTTTCTGTTAACATGTTTTCCAGAGGAACCTGTTTCATTATTTTTTTCTGTTTTTTTGAAAACAAAGAATTTGTAGCAAAAGACAAGTAGTATCCATAATCCACAGCCTCTAATGCTGTTTCATTGGTACCTGTGAAACAGTGGAATATAACATTTGGAATTTCTGTATATTTCTTTACTATATCTAATGCATGTTGCTCAGCATTACGTACATGTAAAACAATTGGCATGTCATATTCAGTAGCTATATTTAAAAGTTTTTCAAAAACAGTGTGTTGTCTTTTATTTTCATTTTCAGGTAAATTCTCAGAGAAATCAAGACCTATTTCTCCAATAGCTTGGATGTTATCAAGATTATCAATTATTTGATTTAATGTTTTATTTATGGTTTCTTTATCATCTACTCCAGCGTATTTTGGATGATAACCCATTGTTGTTTTCATAAAATCATTGTATTCTGAGCTTATTTTCAATGATCTTTCATTACTTTCAATGCTTGCTCCTGAATCTATAATATATTTAAATTCTTTTTTAGTATTCTCTATTATTTCATCTCTAGTGTCATCGAAATCTGAAAAACTAAGATGACAATGTGAATCAATCATATAATCACCTATTATTTTTTTTCTTTCATCTTCCAAAACGTCTTTGTCTTTGAGTGTATGAACGTATTGCTCTTAAAAAGTCTACTTTTCTAAGTTCTGGCCATAAACTATCTGTGAAGTATAATTCTGAATAAGATGATTGCCATAATAGAAATCCACTTAATCGTTCTTCACCACTCGTACGTATGATAAGATTAGGGTCTTCAAGTCCGGCAGTATATAGGTTTTTATTTATCATATCTTCATCAATATCTTCAGGTTCTATTTTTCCAGCTTTTACTTCTTTTGCTATCTTTCGGAAAGCATCTACTATTTCTGCTCTTCCATCATAACCCATTGCTATATTGATTAATCTATCATGATAATTTTCTGTTGATTTTTCTGCATCAGCTATAGCATCTCTTACTTTCTGTGGGAATAAATCTAATTTTCCTACAGCTTTAAGACGTACTTTATTCTTATGAATTTTTTTATTAGTACTGATACTTAGAAAACTTTGTACGAATAAATCCATTAAATCAGAAACTTCTTTGTCACTACGATTGAAATTTTCTGTTGAAAATGCATATACTGTTACTATTTTAATATCAAGGTCGATACACCATTCAAGTACATTTTCTAAGGTGTCAACTCCCCGTTTATGACCTTCTATAACTGGCATGTTTCCCTGTATTTTTGAGTATCTTCTGTTTCCATCCATGATTATTGCCACGTGTTTTGGCATTTTACTTTTATCTAGATTATGGGAAATATACCATTCATATATTGAGTATAATGGTTGTAGTAACATCATTAATTTATCCTTCTTTAATTTTTCATATTATTATTTCTATATTTAATAAGTTTAATATCTTTTTTTATTTTCTAGAATTAATGATATTAGAAATTAGATGTATTGAATTAACATATCCTTGCACTGTTTGTGAACGTGAAGTATCTATAAATAAATTTGGCTGTTTTAATGTTAATGCTCCATAACTCTTCATTCCAGCTACTAATACTAAACTTCTAAAAATTATATTACCTATAATACCATCAGGAGCTATAATTACATTTGCATGATCTTTTATTGCTTCTTCTATGAGTATGTAATAATGTTTAATATTGTATTCTTCTTTAAGTTCTTCAACAATTTGTTCACATTCTTCAATACTTCTGTCTATTTTTGTGCTTCGTCCTTTATCTTGTTTTCTTCCACCGGATATTAAAGCAATCTTAGGAGTATGTCCTGTACTAGTTATGACTTCGGAGCATTCTTTAATTATCATTTCTTTAGCTTTTTTAGTGTCACATTCATCTATGCCGACTGGTGTTAACATGAATTTATGTCCATTAATTTCCAGTATAGACGCACGGAATATGTGAGGATATTCTTTTCGTATGTCTTGAATAATGTTTGATTGTAATGATCCACGAATTACTCCATCGATTTCTGGATCATGAATGTATTTAATTAATTCTTCATTGGATGTAGCTATTTCAATATCCACATCTGAAAATTGTTTAATAGCTTCTAATACATTCTTATTTTCTCCGAGTCCTATTGCGATTTTCATAATCATAACCTATTTTTTTATATAGTTAATATGTATTTTCATTTTTAAATAGGTTTTAATTTTCAGTGTAAAAATTGTTAGTTAAAAAAAGGAAAGATAAGATGGTTAATGTTTATTTATAATTCTTTTAAAGATATTTCAATAGCTTCTAATGTTTTATCAAGGTCTTCTTTTGAATGCTCTGTTGATATAAATGTACATTCATACTGGGATGGTGCTATGAATACTCCATTTTCTAATAAATTATGGAAGTATTTAAGAAATCCTTTTGTGTCTGATTTTTGTGCTGTTTCATAATCATATACTTCATTATTTGTGAAGTACACCTGTGTCATTGATTCAACACCATTAATTTGATAATCTAGATTTAGGTTACTGAGTATATCTTGAATACCATTACGTAGGTAATCTCCTTTGTCATGTAGTTCTTTGTAGCGTTTATCTGTTAATATGTCAAATGCTGCAAGTCCACCATTTATTGACATTGGATTTCCACTAAATGTACCTGCCTGGTATATGTTTCCACTAGGTGTGAATTGTTCCATGTATTCTTTTTTACCTGCTATTGCTCCTATTGGGAATCCTCCACCAACAATTTTACCAAATGTTGCAAGGTCTGGTGTAATATCATAATATTCCTGTGCTCCACCTTTACTTATTCTGAATCCTGTGATTACTTCATCAATAATTAATAGAATATTATTTTCTTCTGTTATTTCTCTTAAAAATTGTAGGTAACCCTCTTTAGGTGGTACACATCCAATGTTTCCCATAACGGGCTCTGCAATTATACATGCTATTTCATCTTTGTTTTCATTTATGATTTTTGTTATTGCATTTTCATCATTGAATGGTGCAAGTATCGTGTTTCTTGTAGCTTCTTCTGGGATTCCGGGTGAGTCTGGTTTACCTGCTGCTCCTGAACCAGATTTTACTAGTACAGCATCGTGAGCACCATGGTATGCTCCTTCAAATTTTATTATTTTATTTTTTCCTGTGACTCCACGAGCTAATCTAATTGCACTCATTGTTGCTTCTGTTCCTGAATTTGTGAATCTTACCATTTCAGCACAAGGGACTCTGTTAATAACTTCTTTTGCAAGAGCTATTTCTTTTTCAGAAGGTACACCATAATCAGTACCAAGTTTTAATTGGTTAATTGATTGTTCTACAATATAGTCATTAGCATGACCAAATACTATTGGACCATATCCTAAACAGTAGTCTATGTATTCATTACCATCAACATCATATATTTTTGATCCCTTAGCTTTTTGGGCAAAAAAAGGATATGGTTTATATGCACGTACTGGTGAATTTACTCCTCCAGGTAAGTAATTTACAGCTTCCTCGTATAATTCTTTTGATTTTTGTTGATTCATTCTATCTCCTTTTTTAGTTTTTTCTTATATTTAATAAAGAGTTTACTACAGCTACAGCAATAGGTGTTCCACCTTTTGGACCTGTTGTAATAGTGTATGGTATATCTGTTTTAGATAATGCTTCTTTAGAATCAGCAGCGCCTACAAATCCTACTGGAACTCCTACAACTGCTTTAGCATCCATTTGTCCTTCTTCTACTAATTTCATTACTTCGAATAATGCTGTTGGGGCATTTCCTATAGCAACTACTCCTTTAAATCCATTTTCAGCTGCAACTCTCATTGCTGCTGCAGATCGTGTTATTTCTTCTTTTTTAGCTAATTTTCTAGCTTTTTCATCACGGATATAACATAATACATTACCTTCATAACGTGTAATTCCTGATTTTACCATATTAATATCAGTTAATATGTCTTCCTTATTATCAAAACATTGTAGTGCTGTTTCTACAAATGTTGGTGATATTTTTACTAGTTTAGCATATTCAGGATCTGCTGTTGAATGTACTACTCTTTCTACTATGTCACGTTCTTCATATGATAAATATTTAGTATCATCATCAATTAAAGATTTAATAATTTCTCTACTCTTATTAGCAATATCATACCCTGGTTTAGTTGATGCTCCCATATTGTACATGTTTTCACATCCATTTAATATTTATAAATTCTTTTTGAATTGTATATAATTTCATTATTATATTATAAGATATGTATTAAATAATATAAGAATATAATATACTAAATAAAAAAATAATACAAGAACTAAACTACCTTAGAAATTTATATAACGATTTTTGAATATTTCTTATAAAAATTTATTTTTTGATAATATGATAATATTAAGACGTAACAAGAAAATAGTTGAATTATATCCTATAGGATCAGCAAAGGGAGCATTAAACACACAGAGAGAACCCTTATTTTATAGTTATTTTAAACTTCATGAAGTTGATGGTAAAATAAGACCTCAACGTTTCATTATACAACAAAATAATATAGAGACATTAAAATCACCAAAAGATGTAATACGAACACTAAGAAAACAAAATGTTTTTCTTGCTACAAAGGATGAAGAAATTGAGTCCATGTTAAATTCCCTTAATATTCCATACAAATACATTGACATATGTAGACATTGCACATTTGAGGGTTATATTACAATACTAAAAAAATCAGAATCATATAAATTGTATGGAGAATATATCTGTAAAAAATGTGCTGAAAAGGAAGTAAAAAGGGTTATGGAATTAAAAGGATATGATAAAGCATCATATCCAAGTTTTAAAAAATTATTAAATAAGACACATAATTTAGAAAAAGTTTTACAAGTATTTGACCCTAAATTTAATCCTATAAAACACGATGATTTAACATTATATGATAAAATTAAGGTTAAAAAAACAAAATATCCAAAAATAACTGTAAATGACTTGAAGATACCTAAATCATTCAAAAGACTTTTATCAAAAAAAGTTAAACGATTACTCCCAGTACAAATATTAGCACTTAAAGCAGGATTACTGGAAGATAAAAATTTACTAGTTGTGTCAGCTACAGCATCAGGAAAAACATTAGTTGGTGAACTTGCAGGTATACCTAAAGCAATGAAGCATAAGAAATTAATATATTTAACACCACTAGTCGCACTAGCTAACCAGAAATACAGGGATTTTAAAAAACAATATGAACCATTAGGTATGAAAGTAGCTATAAAAGTAGGATCTAATCGTGTGAAAGCTAAAGGTGAATTAAGAATTGCTAATAAATCTGTTAAAAAAGCAGATATTATTGTAGCTACTTATGAAGGATTAGATTTCCTATTAAGGTCCGGAAACTATGGCCAGTTATCTAATATGGGCACGGTTGTAATTGATGAAATTCACATGCTTGATGAAGAAGAAAGAGGACCAAGACTCAACGGATTAGTTCGCAGATTAATGACAATCTTTCCTAAAGCTCAATTAATTGGACTTTCAGCAACTGTGAAAAATTCTAAACAGATTGCTAATGATTTCAACATGAAATTAGTTGAATATAAGGAGAGACCAGTACCTCTTGAAAGACATTTAATCTTCACAAAGAGTGAATTTGAGAAAAAGGACTTGCTCGGAAAACTATCTAAGAAAGAATTTGAATCTAAATCATCTAAGGGTTATCGTGGTCAAACAATTGTGTTTACAAATTCAAGACGTAAAACACATCAGATAGCACAGCAAATTGAGAAAAAAGGTATAACAACAGCAGCTTATCATGCAGGATTATCTTATTCCAAGAAAGTAAAGATAGAAAAAGGATTTGCAAATCAGGAAATATCAACAGTAGTTACAACAGCAGCACTAGCGGCAGGTGTGGATTTCCCAGCTTCCCAAGTATTATTTGAAACATTACGTATGGGAAATAAATGGCTAACAAATAATGAATTTTCACAGATGTTAGGACGTGCAGGAAGACCGACATTCCACGATATTGGAAAAGTATATTTACTACCGGAGTTAGGAAAAGAATTTGACAATGAATCAGAAGAACAAAAAGCTATAGAACTATTAGATAGTGATGTGGACAGTATAACAGTGGAATTCGAGGAAGATGATGCATATGAAGAAGTATTAGCTGATATATCAGCAATTAAAAATGCAGATATTCGAAAAATAAAGAAAAGATATAATAAAATAGAATCCCATGTTCTCTTTGAAGAAGTTATGAATCTATTATATGATAAAAAACTCATTAAACCAAAAAAAGGCGAACGATTCATATATATACCAACAAAGTATGGACGAGCAGTTTCAATATCATTTCTAAAAATATATAAAGCAGAATACATTAAAAAACATTTAAAACAGGATCCATTACTAACAGCAGAAAATATAGAACCATTCGATAGTGCATATTTAAGTAATAGGTTGATAAACAGATTATCTTCTGCATTAAAAACAAATGTTAGTTCAAGACTTTTTGCAGATTCAACAAGAGATATTATAACATCAGGTGATGTAATCTCTAAATTAGACCCACAATATGCTGATAAACTTATAACATTACAAGTTGATTTCTTATCATGTACCTGTGAGGAAAGACCATTCTGTAAATGTTTTGAAAATAATATATCTGATAAAATAATACGACAGAGAATTCATGGTTGGAGTCCAAATAGAATAAGTAAATTCTTCATGACAAATTATGATATACATATATATCCTGGGGATATATTCAGTTGGCTAGACCAAATAATAAGGACATTAGAATCAATTTCAAGAATAAGTCTAGCATTTAATAATAAAAAAACAAGTAATAGATGTAAAAAACTAATTAAAAAGATAGAATTAGGTAAATAATTATAATAGTTTTTTAATATCTTCTATTATACTTTTTTCAGCGTTAATTAATAGTTTTCTTCCAAATTCTTCATTAACTTCAAATCCTTCTTTTTCTATTGTTTTTGCTTCTTCATCTATTATAGGTTCGGTTTCTCTTGCTAGTTTTAGGCCGACCATACCTACTTCAGGGTTTTTATTGAAATCTCCATGTTCAGTTATAGAATCTTCATCAGTAATTCCTAGAACTTTACCCATGGATAATTCACCAGTACATGCATGAGGCCCTTCATGTTCAATTATTGAATTATTGAATACTATTTCCAGGGCTGTCTTCCCGGATATTGTCGGTATATCATCTATTATTTGATTATTTCCACCATGTCCATTTACAATAATTACTTTTTTTATTCCCAGCTGTTTTCGAATATTTATTAGTTGAGGTATTATTTGTTTGTATATTAAGTCATCTTTTTTTAAGTGTATACCATGTTTAACATAATCATATTCAGTTGCAGCATAGAATATTCCTAAAAACATAGCACCTGTCTTTGTTGCAACATTAACTGCTACATTAGCTGCTATTTTGGAATCAGTATCTATTGGTAGTGCAGAGCCATGATTTTCTAAGTGTGACCCGAGAGCAATTATTCCAATTTCATGTATATTTTCTGATAATATATTTCCTGAAGAATACTTTAATTTGAAGTTATCATGGTTCATATATTGTTTCCTCTATATTTCAAGTTCCCATATTGGATCTCCTACATAATGTAGGTTTTTTATTGCTTTACCTTTATCGTTTTCAATCATCTCTTCTCCACTTATTAGACTAATACCAATAGCTAACGGTTTTTTATGACCTTCTTCTATTACAATAATTGTTTCTCCAGGTTCTATTGTTTTATCAGCATCAACTATGCCGGGTGACATTATATCTGCACCTTTAATAACAAAATTTATTGCACCCATGTCAACTGTAGCATATTTTTCTGTGATATCCATTTTTAATGCTGCTTTTAGTGTTGGTATAATTCTATCCTCTGTCTGCATAAGTAATGGTTCGCCATCTACTAGAAGTACGTCAGGTAAATCTTCTACTTGAATTAGTTCTACATTTGATTTTTTTGGTATTATGTTATCATAATTACCTAATTCTTTTTTTATCTCTTTGATTTTCTTATTTTTAAGGAAATTTCTTTTTTTAATTTTCAATTTTTCACCTTTCTAATTATTTTTCAATTGTTTTTAATCTTATTTATTTACACTACTTTAATATTAAAAATAATTATTTTCTTCAATTTTAACTATATAATTATTTTATTTATATATACACATGTCTTATTTAGTATAAATATTAAAGAAAGTTTTAACATATAGTAATATTATAATATATAATTATTTATGGATAATTATTTGTTTGATTTTTTGTATCACAATACAATACATTTAAATATAATTCTAAACAAATAAAAACATATATTATTGATAAGGTGATTAATAGTGAACGATCAAAAAAATAATAATAACACATCTAGACCTTTAGATGCATTAGGAAAAGCTTTAAATTCTCAAGTTCTTATAAAACTTAAAGGTGGAAAAGAATTCAGAGGCGCATTACAAAGCTTTGACATGCACATGAATTTAGTAATCAACGATGCAGAAGAACTAAAAGACGGTGAATCAGTTCGCAGATTAGGCGTTGTCCTAGTTCGTGGAGATAACATTGTCTACATATCACCAGAATAATTAGTAAAGGACACCTTAGTAGTTTAAATCTATTAATATTAATCGTCCTTATTATAAAATTTTACAAATATTAAATATGGAGATATAGCGATCGTATATCTGAATGGAATAGAATTTTAGTTCTATTCTCTCTTTTTTACCTTTTTTAAAAGGTTTATTACATTTATTTTAAAAAAAAATTTATTCGGAGGGGACATTAGCATGAAAGGAACGCCATCATTTGGTAAGCGTAATAAAAATAACCATATCAGATGTCGCAGATGTGGTAAAAACGCATACAATCCAACTAAAAAATACTGTGCTTCATGTGGTTTCGGTAGATCTAAAAGACTAAGAAGATACAGTTGGCAAAATAAAAAACCAGTAACTGGTAAAAGATTAAAATAGATTGATTATGAATCTATTTTTTTCATATTATCTTTATAATATAAACTATTTTTTGATATTTTTTATTTTAATTTAATTTCTTTTGGTAAATCTATAGTAAAATAGGTATATTAGTTTAAACATATATTAACAATAGAAGTTAGATTAGTGGAATTTTATATAATTTCATTTTACTCATTAATTAATACATTAACTTAATAATATTATAATAAAAATTTACACAATAATATTACATGATCATAACAATTATATAACAAAGGCAGGTGTCATAAATGGCAAAAGTTAAAATTATAGAAACTGTGTTACGTGATGCTCACCAATCGCTAATAGCTACAAGAATGAGAACCTCTGATATGGTTCCTATATTAGAAGATCTTGATAACGTGGGCTATTTCTCTTTAGAAGCATGGGGTGGAGCAACTTTTGATACATGTATACGGTTCTTAAATGAAGATCCATGGGAAAGACTAAGAACTATCAAAGAACACGTAACCAAAACTCCTATTCAGATGTTATTAAGGGGACAAAATCTTGTTGGATACAAACATTATCCTGATGATGTTGTAAAAGAATTTGTGGAGAAATCCTATGAAAATGGAGTAGATGTTTTCAGAATATTTGATGCATTAAATGATTCTAGAAACATGGAAATGTCTATTAAAACAGCAAAAGAACAGGGAGCTTATGTTCAAGGAACAATAAGTTATACTATAAGTCCAGTACATACAATTGATAAATACGTTGAATTTGCAAAAGAATTAGCTGCAATGGATTGTGATGCTATAACTATAAAAGATATGGCAGGATTAATAACTCCAGTAGTTGCTAAAGAGTTAGTAACAGCATTAAAAGATGAAGTGGACTTAGAAATTAACTTACACAGTCACTGTACTAGTGGAATGACTTTAATGAGTTATGAAGCAGCAATTGAAGCAGGAGTAGACATAGTAGATACAGCTATATCACCATTTGCAGGAGGAACCGCACAGCCACCTACCGAAAGTGTAGTAGCAGCATTAAGAGGAACTAAGTACGATACAGGTATTGATTTAGATTTACTAACAAAAATCAAAGAATACTTTGCAGATTTAACAGACAAATACGCTGCATTATTTGATCCATTAGCATCAAAAGTAGATACTGACGTATTACGATATCAAGTTCCAGGTGGAATGTTATCTAACCTAGTATCACAATTAAAACAACAAAGTGCTATAGACAGATATCCTGATGTACTTAAAGAAATACCACTCGTAAGAAAAGACCTTGGATATCCACCACTCGTAACTCCAACTAGTCAAATAGTAGGTGTACAATCAGTAATGAACGTTCTAACAGGTGAAAGATATAAAAACATTACCAAAGAAGTAAAAGATTACCTTAAAGGATTCTATGGTAGGCCACCTGCAGAAATAAATCAGGAAGTCTATAAAAAAGCTAATGGTGATGAAGAACCAATTACTTGCAGACCAGCTGATTTATTAAAACCAGAACTAGACTGCATCAGACAAAAACTTAAAGACGAAGACTTATACACTAAAGAAGAAGATGTTTTAACCTATGCATTATATCCTACAGTTGGAGAAAAATTCCTCAAAGGTGAAGCTGTAGAAGAAGAAATACCAGAACCTAAAAGAGAATATGCTGCATCAAGTATACCTAACTCTTATGATGTAGAAGTAGATGGTGAAACATTCAATGTTAAAATATTACCTACAGGATACATGGAAATGGAACCATCATCTAAACAAATAAAAACATCTATCAAAGACGGTTTAAGATCTGCAATGCAGGGTATGATTGTAAAACTTAAAGTAAAAGTTGGAGATAATGTAGAAGCTGGAGATACAGTTGCAGTTCTTGAAGCTATGAAAATGGAAAATGATGTAAAAGCAGATAAATCAGGAAAAGTAACTGATATATTAATAGATGAGGGAGACATAGTTGAAAAAGATGATGTATTAATGGTTATTGAATAAATACATCTTTCAATTTTTTATTCTTTTTTATTTATACAACACTATTTTTTTTATTAAAATAATTATAAACTTATATTACATATAGTGCTTTTTTTAATTAGACCTTTTCTATTCAAAAAGCTATATAACAAAGGTACATTAATGAAATAAATCTTTTTAGAAAATCGGAGGCTAATTATGAGTATAACAATGAATCTTTATTATACTGGTAGTGGTGAAAATGCAGTAAAATTTGCAAAAGAAATGATATCCTCTGGTACTGTGGATAAAATACGTTCTAATTCAGGAAATCTTCGTTATGAATATTTTACATCAATTAATAATCCTGAAACGGTTCTTCTAATTGATAGTTGGAAAAATCAAAGTGCACTTGATAAACATCACTCATCAGAAACTATGGGTACTATTCTTAAACTTAGAGATAAATATGATTTAACTGTTACAGCTGAACGCTATGTATCTGATGATACAGGAATTCCTAAAAAAGATCAGAAGTTTCTTGATAAATAATTTAATCAAAAAACTTTTACTAAATTAAATATTACTTCTTATTATTTTTATTAAATCATTATAAACTTATTTTGTATATAAAATTGAGGATATATTATTCATATATTTAGGTAATTTACCATTAATCAAGATTAAATCAATATCAAATAAATCTTTCAGTATCTTTTTACTATCAATACCTAAGGATGCTAGGGAATATCTTCTTATTTCAGGATGTTTACATTCACTGTAGACTTCTTTACATTTAGGTGTACAGTGATTACATGGGCCAGTTAAACTTTCTGCTTTAGTGTATTTTTTTTCAGAATCTAATAATTTATCAACCACCTTCTTTCTTTCCTTAAAAAATGTTTTATTAATTACATCATTCAATTCATCTTTACTATAATCAGCATTATAGACTATCTCATCATATTGGACTTGTGTTACTATAATATCAATATAATCATAACTAGTGATAAATTCTTTAATATCTATGCCAAGAGGTGAACAAGAGTAATTAGTGTCATAACGAGGACACTCCTTACAATACCCTTGTACTACTTCAAAGTTAGAGAATCTTTCATAAAATTCATCGGTCGTTAATGTTTTATAAAAACGCTCAACATTATATTTAATATCCTTCATAATATACACTTACTTCTCGTATTCTGTTGGATCATCAATATTAACTTTAATAAATGCACGTCTTCTTCTTTTACAGGATTCACAAACTCCACAATGTTTCTCATTACCAGTATAACAGGAATAACTTAATTCCATTGGTGCATTAACTTCCTGACCTTTAGAAACTATATCTTCTTTATTCATATCAATTAATGGTGCTTTTATTTCAATGTTATCAAAGGAACCATATTTTATTGTCTTATTAAAAGCGTCAAGATAATCTTTAGAATTATCTGGGAAGGTCACGGCTTCTTCGTAATCCCATCCTACAATTATTATCTCTGCATGAATACTTTCAGCATAAGCTAATGCTATACTACAGAAAACAGTATTACGTGCTGGAACCCATACTGATTTTGCCGTTTCAAGTGCTGCATCATAATCATCTAAGTCATCATCACTAGGTTCAGGTATTTTTTCATCACTTGTTAAACTAGAGGTACTTATATGTTCTAACCATGGTAAATCAATAACAGCATGGTGCATGCCTAACTTTTCACATAATAATTTTGCATGTTTAACTTCCTGGTCAAAGCTTTGTTGACCATAGTTAAATGTTAATGCGGTTAAATCATATTCTTCTGCATATATTGATGTTGCTACTGTTGAATCAAGTCCTCCAGAAAGAACGGTTATTCCTTTTTTGGTCATATTTATTCACTTCCAGATAATCTTATATATTCTGCTTTTGCTAAATTCATTAAATCTTTAACGGGAATTGATGTTTTATCAGATAATTTCTTTATATCTTCATATTCAGGGGTACATTTAATAATTTCGTCATTCATATATCCAATTTTAAAATGAACGGTTTCTTCACTATTATTTATTTGTATATTTTTTGTTACAATTTCTCTATTTGCTACTCCTCTATGTAATGTTGGAATAATACGAATTCCTAGTGTTCCTGTTTCTTTCATGATTACTTGTATTAAATGTTCAACATTACTATTTTTTGTAATAACTTTTAATATTTGTCCGGGCCTATTCTTTTTCATGATAGTAGGTATTATTGTAACGTCACTAGCTCCTTCATTTAATAGTTTTTCGAATAAACTACCTAATTCTTCTCCAGTTAACGTATCTAAATTAGTTTCTAATACAGTTATAGTATTTTTTTCTGTAATTGTTTTAGCATGAACTAATCTTAAAGCATTCAATACTTTTAGTTCTTTTTTTCCTGCTCCGTAACCTATTTTCTTGTTTGTTACTAAAGGATATGAAGATATGTATTCATCTGTAATATTTACTAGTATTGCTGATCCTGTAGGTGTTGCTAATTCTGTTTCTGCTAGTCCTCCAATTGTTGGTGTTTCTGATAGGATTTCTAGTACTGCTGGTGCTGGTACTGGTAGTATTCCATGTTGTGTATTGACAGTTCCTGCTCCTGTTGCAACGGGCAGTGAATATATTGTTTCTTTGTCTAATCCTAGTAGGTGATATGCATAAGATGATCCTATTATATCTGCTACTGCATCTGCACATCCTACTTCATGAAAGTGTAATTCACTTAAGGGATGATTATGTACTTTTGATTCAGCTAAGGCTATTGTTTTAAATATTTTTTTTGCTAGTGTAACTGTTTTTGTTATTATTGTATTGTTTGGATATTTTTTTTCTGTTATTTCATCTATTTTATTTATGATGTCTGTGTAATGTCTTGGTGAATTGTCTGTTGTTTGGATATCTGCGTATGTACTCATAATTCCTGATTTAGGTTTTTTTGTAATGTTTACTGTTACTTCACCGAATTCTTTAGCATATGTGTTTATTACTTCTTTTATTTTTTCAGAATCTGCTCCTAAATCTATGAATGCTCCAATAAACATGTTTCCTGCAACACCAGATGTTTGAGGGTCTATAATCAATACCATTCTTTAATTCTCCTTATATTCTTGTTATCATATTCATGTTTTTAAATACATCAATATTATTTTTTCATTTTTATATGATTATTATTCCTATTAATTAAGTAAACTTGTATTTGTAAAATTATATTCTATAATACTTTTTATTTAATTACCAATATAATATAAATTATTAAAAATTTTATAATATATTTTCTAATTAATGGTGAGTTAATAATGGAACTAGAAATGAATGGAGTTATAGCTTACGAGAAATATAATGGTCTTGTAATTGAAAGCGAAGAACCATTATATGTACTTGCTAATAGAAAAGGTTATGACTTTAAATATGCCACTAAATTTGACAACCATTACTATAATAATCCATCACTAAAACGTTTTAAAATTGAAAAAGATGGAATATTGGTTATAAGTACAGTTGAATATCTAGAGAAAAAGTACTTTACAAATATTAGCCTAATTTTAGATGTTAAATTAGATAATCTGACTATGATTAATTTATATCGTACAGTAGTAGAATCAATAGCATCAACTTCCTGGATGGCTAATGCAATTAACAAGGATAAACTAGATAATAAGGTTGGAAATTTCTATAATATAATATTTATTGCATGTAGATCTGAGGCAGATGTTAACATATCATTTGATATTTCTTTATTTTATGAGGTTAAAGAATTAGTTAATGAAGCCTTAGAAAAATCGTTTGATAACTTAAATATGGATAATAAAGGAGGAGTATAATGACCAAGACAAAAAAACAGAATTTTAGCAAACATGCGAAAGTATCACCATCACTCAATGGTATCCTGGGATTAATTTCATTTTCAACAAGAATCCCAATTAATAGATATATTACCATTAAAGAAATGGCTGGTAGTGTAATATTATGGCCATATATCGGGTTAGGTATTGGTGTAATTGGAGCTATAGTATCATTTATATTAAATAATGTGTTATCTTTCTCAAATATATTAACAGCAACATTAATATATTGTTTCTTAATATGGTTTACAGGATTTAATCATGTTGATGGTGTAATGGATATGGGTGATGGATTAATGGTTCATGGAGACCCAGAGAAGCGTTTAAATGTTATGCGTGATTCAATGGTTGGAACTGGTGGAATAGCAAGCTTTTTCATTGTAGCAATAACAACAATTGCAGCAATAGCATCAGTACAATCAATATATTTAATACCTGCAATAATACTAATGGAATTATGTGCAAAATTAAGCATGGTAACTTCAATGGTTTTCGGTACTAGTGATAGTAAAGGTATTGGAAAAGAAATTAAAAAAGGAATGGATTACAAAGTATTAGTAGTTAACATTATAATTTCATTAATAATAGGTTATTTATTATTAGATGCAGCAGGTGTACTGGCAGTATTTGTCTCTGTAATTTGTGGACTATACTTATCATACCTTGCTGAAAAACGTTTTGGATGTGTTACAGGGGATATATTAGGTGCATCTAATGAATATGGAAGAGTTGTATCATTAATATTCATAATACTTAATGTAATGTTATTATAAATTTTTTGATAAAATAATGTGAGGATTAAATAAATGATAACTGTTTTAAGATTAGATCATAGACTTGGAAGAGATACTAGAATCACAACACATGTTTGCTTAACAGCTAGGGCATTTGGAGCTGATAAAGTAATATTAAGTGGGGAACATGATAAGCATATTATTGAATCAGTAGAGAAAGTTGTGGAAAATTGGGGTGGTGACTTCCAAGTAGAATATCATAAGGCATTCATGCCCGTAATTAAACAGCATTTAAAAGATGGCTATGAGGTAATACATTTAACAATGTATGGAAAACATGTAGAGGATGTTGTTCCAACTATACGTGATGATGGAAGAGATAAATTAATTATTGTTGGTGGTTCACGAGTACCAACAGAGGTATATGAAGCTGCTGATTGGAATTTAAGTGTAACCAATCAGCCTCATTCAGAGGTAGCAGCATTAGCTATATGTTTACATTATCTTATGAATGGTGAAGAATTAAAAACCACATATGATGATGGTAAAATGCAAATTGTACCTAATAATGATCATAAAGAAGTTATTAAGAAAGAATAATCTTATTTTTTCTTTTTAATTTATTCTAAGAATATTGAGTCTTAGATAGAATCTATTTTTAATCTAAAATCATATTTTACAGAAAAAAAGAGTGTTAATTCATATATGTATTGAAAAAGAGTTTATTATTTGAGTTATATTTACTAATTTTTAATAAAAAAAGAGTTTTTGTGATTTAAAGTTATCTTTCTAAATCACCATTAATGAATGCTTCAACTTTATCATGAGCCACATCATCTGTATATTGTACAGGTGGATGTTTCATTATATATGAGGATACTGAGGTTAAAGCACCACTAATTCCACGTTTTAATGCTAATTTACAGCATCTTACAGCATCAATTACACATCCGGCACTATTTGGGCTGTCTTCAACACTTAAACGTAATTCGATGTTCATAGGTACATCTCCAAAGGTTCTACCTTCCATACGTAAGAAACATAATTTGTTATCTTTTTGCCATGGTACGTAATCACTAGGACCAATGTGTATGTCATCATCATCTAATCTGTGTGCTAGTACAGATTGTACAGCTTCTGTTTTAGATTCTCTTTTAGATGCTAATCTATCATGATTTAACATATTTAGGAAGTCAGTGTTACCACCGGTGTTTAATTGATATGTTCTATCAAGTTTCACCCCTCTATCTTTAAAAAGACTAGCTAATGTTCTGTGTGTGATAGTTGCACCAATTTGTGCTTTAATATCATCACCAATACATGGTATTCCTTTTTCTCTGAATTTTGCTTCATATTCAGGGTCACTTACTATGAATATTGGTACACAATTAATAAAGGCTATTCCTGCATCTAATGCACAGTCAGCATAGAATTTTCCAGCTTTTTCTGAACCTACTGGTAAATAATTTACTAACATTTCTGCACCACTTTCTTTTAATAATTCTACAATTTCCTCTTTTGATTGTTCCGGTTCATCAGATATTATGAATGTAGAATCATCTTTATAGTTTTTCATATGTGGTGCTACACCATCTAATACTTTACCCATTGAAACCTTTACGTTCATGTTTTCCATATTTGGGTAGAATATTTTTGTACAATTTGGTTTGGCGTATATTGCTTCACTAACGTCTTTGCCTACTTTTCTTTTATCAATGTCTATTGCTGCTACTACTTCTATGTCTGATGGTTTATATCCATCGATTTCCCAATGCATTAATCCATCAACATCTTCCTTTGTTTTATCTGCGTAATAGTAAATTCCTTGTATTAAAGAACTAGCACAATTTCCTATTCCAACAATTGCTATTTTTATTTTATCCATCGTTACACCTTATATATCATTATGAAGTCTAATAAAAAATAATTAAATTATTATATCATACTAGTGAATGTTAATATTCCTTCATAAAATAATAATAAAAATAATAATTCATATTATACTATCTTGATTTAATTAATAATAAATTTATAGATTAATTTTTCCTAATTTAACATGCTTTTATTTATTCTAATGAATCTGTGATTTTAGCACTTATGTCATCGGCATGATGTAGAGCTATAGCTTCTGGTATTTTAGGATCTACTGTGGAACCCCATCCTAATTCTGTTTTTCCATGATGACTTAAAATCATATGGATCAATTGTATTCGAAGTGTTTTAGGAGTATCTATCTTTTCTACTACTGTCTCTAACATGTTAGCTCCAATAAAAATATGATCTAACATTCTTCCCTCATAATTTATTTCAATGTCCTCTGTATCATAGTCATACGTCTTTATTTTACCAATATCATGTAATATCGCTCCTGTTATTAATAAATCATGATTAATACCTTCATATATGTTAGATATTGTTTCACAGATTTCAATTACTTCATTAGTATGAACTAGTAATCCACCAGTATAATTATGGTGATGTATTTTGGCTGCAGGAGCAGTGAAAAATTTATGTTTAAATTCTGGATCTTCAAATATTGTTGTTAATATTTTTTTAAGATGAGGATTTTCAACGCCTTTAATAGCATTTCTCAGATATTTCACATGACTATCATAGTGTTCTATTTTTCGTATAAATTCATCTTTTTCATACTTTTTTGAAACATGTAATTTTTTTATTAGTATGTTGTATTTTCCAGATCCTACCGGGAACTCTTGAATTTTTCCAACAATATTCCATACACTATTAACTTCTATGTTATCAAACTCTTTATATGTTTGTTTTGTGAACATTCTTCCTTTAATTTGACCTGTTTTGTCTTGTAGAGTTAATTCAAGGTATGGTTTATTATTTTTTGTTCTCTTTATTTCTTTAGTTTTTACAAGAAATTGGCTTATTATTTCACGATTTCCTTTGAAGTTCCCTATAAAATCTTCTTCTTTTTTTGTCAATTTCTTCTCCTTCCCTTGTTTTAATTAGTATTATCTTATTTTTATTTTATATCATTTTCTTAAGACTTTCTTTATAATGTTGGTTCCATATTTTTTATGATTATTATCATAAACGTGATTATCATTGGAAAAAATAATAAGTATAATATTAGGAGTAATTCTGGTTTTATTATTGATCCCATAACTGTAGTTGCTGCAATTATCATGATAAATATAATTACAGGTATTAACACTGCAATAAACATGTATAATAACATTACTGAGTTTAATTTCTCTGAGTATTCTTTATATTTAATCTTCATAGTTTTAGAATTCTCATTTGCTATTATATTCAGTGTATTTGCAAGGTTTCCTCCGTTTGTCAAAGTTCTGATAATTTGACTTATTACTTTGTTCATAATTTCTGTGTCAACTCTCTGAGATAATTTATTGAATGCTTCTATATAATTGGTTCCATATTGTATGTCATTTAATGTTATTTTAAATTCCTTTGATAATTCACCATAATTACTATTTGCTATTGTATTTAAAGCATCGAATAAGCCTATTCCTGCTTGAAGTTCTGTGGATAGTTGTCTTAATGCAAATGGCAGTATTTTTGAGATATTATTTTGTTTCTTATTTTTTTTAATTTTAGGTATTTCTTTTTTTGTTGCTATGATTAATATTACAATTAATATAGTCAGTGTTCCTAATTGTATGTTAATGAGAAAGGTTATTATTATGGGTATTATGATTAGTAATTTTTTATCTTTTAGTTTAGGTGTGGTACTATTTTCATTTTCTAATAGTTTCTTGTTGATTTCTTTTTCTAAGTCTTGGTATTCGGTAGTTTCTGTTTTATCATTGTCTCCAATTTTTTCATACAATTTTCTTTTTAATAATATTGTAGTTGACCCTATTTTAATAAGTATTTGTGTTAGCATCTTCTTTTTTTAAATTAGTTATTTTTAATATTCTTTTTAGTTGTAATATTTATCAATGTATGTTTGGACTTCATGTATATTTAGATTATTTTTTTTACTAATTTTTTCTAAATATTTCTTTCTATTATCCATTTCATGCATAACATCAGTGTATTTAATTCCCTTCAATTGAGCTATCTTATTTATAGCATTGCAATTTATAGCAGTATATGTTATTGTGTCATTAGCTGCATCGTATTGAAATATTTTATTTAACTGAACATGACCCATTTCCATTCCAACAACTTCTGCTACCTCTGTGATGCGTCTTGTTGTACCAATATGAGCATTATATATTCTATTCTGCATTATTATAAAATTAATAGAGTTTATCATGATGTTTGGTACATTCATTGGTGGATTAGTCAGTCTTGTTATTGTTTCATTGGTTGAATTAGCATGTAATGTACCCATACCTGAGTGTCCTGTATTAAGTGCGCTAAATAGTGTTATTGCTTCACTTGATCTTACTTCACCAACAATTATTCTATCAGGTCGTTGTCTTAATGAATTCTTTAATAATAGATTCATTGTTATTTCACCTTTATTTTCTATGTTTGGTGGCCTTGTTTCTGTTCTAATAATATGATCATGTGGTATTTGCATTTCTAATGTGTCTTCAATTGTTATTATACGTTCATAAGGTGGTATGAATGTTGTTAACGTGTTTAATGTTGTGGTTTTTCCAGATCCTGTACCTCCTGCTATTATAATATTGGAGGGACGGACATTCAATCCTTCTATTACTATCCATAAAAATGATGCTAATTGTGATGACATTGTATTTGATTTTATTAAATCAATTACTGTGTATGGATCTTTTTTAAATTTTCTTATGGTGAGTGTTGGTCCATCTGCACTTACTGGTGGTATTGTAGCATTCACTCGGCTACCATCTGGAAGTCTGGCATCTAATATCGGTGTTTGTTTGTCTATTTTTCTTTGTACATTATTGGCTATTTTTTCTATGATTTGTCTTATTTCTCTATCTTTAAGTTGTATATCTGTTATCATCATCCCATGTTTTCTATGATATACGTATATTGGCTTATCATTACCTATTATCATTATCTCTTCAAGATTGTCATCTGATAGTAACTTATCTATTTCACCGTATCCTTGTAGGTCGTTGAGTATTTTATTTACTATTTTCTGGTTATTTGTGTTTGTGTTAAGTAACTGTTTTATCTCTTCTTTTTTGAGGTTTGTTCTCTCTTCATTTATGTTGTACTGTATTATTCTTTCTTTTATTTTTTGATATTCTGTTTGTTCGTCGTTGGTTAGTTCTGGTAATTTTTCTGATTTATATAGGGGTAAGTATGTTTTTTCATTTTTCATAATTATTAATACTATTTTTATTAATTATTTAATAAATAGTATTACTTTTTTTATATTCATGTATAACAAATACATAAATATAAACTATGAAATGTAATTGTGAAAAAAATTGTATTCAAACAAAAAAAGAAGTACTGGATAATATTAATCAACTATATAAGCCATGTTCCAATTGTACAAGAAGCAAAATAAAAAAATCAATACCTCTTAGAAGACAAATAAAATTAGATAAAATAGATTCTAATTACAATAAATGTCCGACATGTGGTAAACGTCATATTGATACAGTAATGGCTCATATTCTAAAAATAATGATTAATAATAATATTGTATCAGCATCTAGCTCTATAAGAAAGGTAGGTTCTCCTCTAATAACACCAGCTATACCTCTACAGAATTCACCATATCTCTCGGAAAATACTCTTGTTATACTAATTCCTAAAATTGATGAAAATGTAGCACAACTAATACATGAAGAGGTACCAGAAGTAAAAGCAGTTATGAAAGGTGATATTAATAACACAGTAGGTCAATTAAATGAGACAACAAGCATACATCAATATGAATTATTAGCTGGCTGTGATATTAGATGTGATATTCAGCCAACAGAATATGGTGATGTTTGCATATATAAACAACAATCTAAGATACATATTGAATATCCAAAAATAGAGTCACCAAAAATAATAGATGTAGATAGAGTATTAGATGAATATGAAAATCCTACAGTAATCGATGCTACATGTGGGCCGGGCACACTAGGAATATATACTCTAATGAAAAATGCAAAAAAAGTACTATTCAATGATATATACAAACCAGCAATAATAGCTACTAAGACAAATTTAGAAATCAATGAAATATCCGAGGATAAATATGAAATTACAAATAAAGATATCTTTGAATTAGTAGACAATCTAGAACAATATGATATAGGTTTTATAGATGCATTTCCAGGAGTAGATACAGAGGAATATAAAAAAATATTAGAGAAAGTCTGTGATAAAGTAATAATAATTTAGAGAATACCTAAGTACATTAAAATAGATGGAACTATAAGAACCCCCATTAAATTACTTTTACTTAAATCAAGGACATTAACTAAAATTCCAAGTGCAATACTAGTAATATAACATAGGAAAATATACCATAAGCACCCATGATTAACAATGCAGTAAATTAAGATAATACCAGTTATTAAAACTATAATCACAATATTCAACTTTCTATAATTAAATTTTGAAATATTATCAATCAATCTATCTCCAATCCTTATTGCTAGAATACATGATAAAGAAGCACTCATTAAGCTTACAAATATAAAGAATAACACATGGTTTAATGTAATATTCTGTATTAAATCATTAACATATACACTGATTGCACTACGGGGATTGTTTATCAGATAAATAGCCATTAATGAAAATAATGTGTCCGAAATATTTATTCCACTATTTGTTATCAGAAAGTCTTCTGGTGTTATATTTTTCTTAAATAATAGTGTTTGAGCAATAAGTGTACCCTGAGCTGGTCCAAGTCCTGGAAGAAGTCCTAGAATACAACCTGAAATGCTTCCAGCAAAAACAGATTTTTTAAAGTCTGAATTAACAACTATACTTTTATCATTATTTTGTGGTGGTATTGATGATTCATTATTTACACTATATAGAAGAGTACTGATACTAAATAATCCTGAAAGCATACATAATAAGCCCATATTACTACCCAGATAACTTGATAGTATAATTATACCAAGTATTCCCGAAATAAGAAATATTAAGAGACTCATCATTCGGGTTATATTGTTTTTATTACTTTTATATATCATAATACTCATCACTATAATAAGTAAATAACCTATATAATTTTTTAAGCCATAATAAATTGGTGGTAGTATTACAAATAATATAGGCATGATGAGTATTAATATAATTATGGAACTATAACCTCCAAAACTAACTAATCTTATAACTTTTCTTGATTCTCCTTTTAATAGAAGCCTATGTGCTGGCTGTATACTTAGTATTGTATCCTCATTAGGTACTCCTATTAATAAAGATGGTAAAAATTCCATCATTGCATGACATATAGCTAGAGATACAAAAAAAGTGCATAAACATAAGGCGGTTGTGTATTTTAATAATGTTGTTGATATTGAGAATATTATTATACCAACAGTATTTACATGTAATCCAGGAATAATTCCTGTAATAGTACCTAGGAATACTCCTAGAATTAGTGTTATTATTATTTCAATCATAATATTTTTAATAATAATTTTTTTAAAAGTATTACTTAATATTATCTGAAACAAATGTTTTTTGAATTTATTTAATTTTAAAATTTTATAAAAAATAGTATTTCTTTTCTTATTAAAAAAATAGATGTTTGTGGTAAATATCCTAGGATATTTACATTAATCTTCTAACATCAGTAACTTCAACAGATTGAACTTCATCAAGATCAGCTATTGCTTGTTCTGCAGGTTCAGTTCCACCTTCACCATCATCAACAACAATAGTTACATTTAATGCAACAAGACCGAATCCTATTGGTTCTTCTTCTACTCTTTCAAATTCACCGTCGTTTAAAACGCTTTTTACTGATTCTTTTAATGCATCTAAGTCTACATCAGGACTTTCAGGCATTACTTTTAATATAGCTACTACATCAGACATTCTTATTTTCTCCGTTAAATAAATAATTTCTTAATTTATGGTCCTTTAAATCCACATTCACATGTGTATTCGTGTCCGAAAGTTCTGCATTTAGGACATCTGTAAATCACTGCATCACATTCTGGGCAGTGGAATTTAACATACTCATCAATTGGTGAGATTTCTTGTTTACATGAAGTACAAATCATTTTTTCTGCCATTTATTTACCTCCTATATATGTATAAATATTGTTCTTTATATAATCTCTGTTTAAATGAGATAGCACCCTGTCAGGGTACTTGCCATTAATTATATAACAGTCTAAATGATATTTAATTAGTAATTTTGGTAGACATTTATCTACAGAAGTTTCTTCAAAAAATAATAGTTCGTTTGCACTTATATTTTTAATAAGTTTTTTGTTATTTGAGAAAATGTTACCATTATATATACCATCTACATTTGATAATATTAATAGTTTGGCATTTATCTTACTTGCAACCCAACAAGCAATTGAATCACTAGTAACATTCCAACTATGTTCTAATGGATCTTCATTCTTCATTAAATCATAAGTTAATAATAAAGGTATCTTACCCTCTTTATGAACTTTGGAAATATCTTCTAATTTATTAATTAATACAATTTGATTATTTTTATCTGCAATTAAATTTCCTATTATATCCATGCATTTGATTGCAGTCCAATGATTAGCATCACTAGAATAATTATATTTTTCATCATATTCTCTTAGCTTATTTGCTAATTCACCACCACCATTAACCAGGACAAGTTTTTCCTTGGATTTAGAAAGATAATCACATAATGTATTAACATATTCTGGAAACAAACTGCCTCCAATTTTAACAACAGTTACCAATTACATGACCTCATCACAATAATTTCAAATGACCTGTTAATTTATCTATCTCTTCATCACTACCAGGTCCAATTCCAAGACATGTTCTAGTTGAAGGTTCTATCTGTGTATGACCAGCATCAGTTATAAGAGAACATGGAAGGTCAGTTTGTTTAACCATAGTATGAAGTTCAAGTAATTCCTTCTCGGAAGGTATTTTGAGAACAACTTTCTTCTGTCCAGTTGCTTCCCATTTTCTTAACCTATCTTTATCAGCCTTTTTGTAACATGCTAAACAAGCATGACATGCCTGGGCAGCAATCTTACCTTTCCCCATCTTTAAATCAGTTCTCATTACAATAACTTGTTTCATATTTAACCTCCATTTAGTATATCCTATCTTTTGGACGTAGTCTTTCACCAATTCGTGAGCTATCAACACTAAATAATTCTAATCCGGGAATAATAACACGTACAACAGGGATATTAATATCTCTTGTTAAATTAACATAATATGCGTCATCTACTCCTGATTTATCTAATAAATCAAGTGTTACATTAATATCATCCTTAAATGAATTTTTAGATAGATTAGGCATATCCATGATATCGATAGTTTCTTTTGAATCTCTAAACCAGTGTTTATTCAAACGTTTCATCCTTTCATATCCAGTATCACGTAGTAAATTAGCACGGGTAGTGTCTTCACGAGTACCATGAATTTGAGTAGCTCTACTTTGAGCAACTTCTGTAATTGCTCTAATCACTGCGATATTAGGGTCAAGATGTGTACCAACACCTAATGTTAATAGTGCAGGATCTTTTAATGATAAATCCTCAGATACTGCTCCAACAGTTGGAATTTTATTTTCACTAGTTAAATCTAATAATTTAATTGAAACATTTGCAGATTCAAATTTATCTAATAATTCTGTTATATAATCGTTATCTGTATTTTCACAGTTTATTTCTGCACGATTATCTCTAAATGCTTCAAATAAACTCCATGAATCTCTTTCAACTACTTCCATCATTCCATGGAATATTGCTTCTTCTAGTTTATTACCAGAGGCAAGTCCGTTAGTATTTGATAGAAATATATGATGTACATCAGGAGTATTATAGGGGTGGAAGACAGCATTTGCTGGTATGAATATCTCATCATCCTTTTTTATAGAGTATCCTTTAACCCATTCTATTTCTTCATCATTATACGAATTTTTAGGTAGAATTAATGATTCAGGATTTATACAATCATCAGGATTATATTTTTTAATAATTGTATTCTCATTTCCCTGTAATTCTGCAGAGTATCTTTCAACAGCTTCCATTATTGATGATACTTTAGCATGTATTTCATTTGGTCCCTTTCCTGCATAAACACTAACTGCTCCTTCCTGTGCTAGTGGTCTAATAGATGTAAATACTGGTATATTTAGTCTGTCAAGGTGTGTTATATTAGAAGTTCTTGTTAAACCAATTTCTTTTGTAATTTTTGAGATATTTTTTAAAGTTTCCTCAGGACTTATTGTACGATGTGTTGATTTTTTATATGTGATAGGTGATTCATTTAACATGTTAATCAGATTAAAAATTTTTATTTTATTTTAATATGGTTATTTCTTTTAGATTTAATAATAGATTTGTATTTAATTCTATTATTACTTTTTTAGTATCATGTTTTATTTCTAAAAAGTAAAAATAAAAGGATTAAAAAGAGGTAGGTTTAAATAAATGATATAGTATATGATAAGTAGGTTAGTATACCTGATAAAATTATTGTAACTAACCAAATAGGCATGTTCCATTTAAGTACTTTTGATCCATCTAACATAGGTATTGGAAGTAAGTTAAATAATGCTAGGAAGCTGTTAATGTTAAATCCTATTGTACATGTAATTAATAGATATGCTATTATATCCATGTTGGCAGATGTTAGCCATGGGTGTATACTGAATCCTAACAAGAGAAAGATTAGTGCTAATCCAAGATTAACTAAGGGTCCTGCAATAGATATTACTCCATTTTCTTTTTCTGTTATCATACCAGTATAGGAACCTATGTATACTGCTCCAGGAGCAAGGAATATGAATCCAAATAAGCTTGTTATAATAGCTAGTATTAGTCCGGCATCCCATCTTCTGAATTCTGCATAAAATCCATATTTTTGTGCTACAACTTTATGTCCTAGCTCGTGTAATATGAAACTTAATCCTACAGTAATTAGTGAAATAGGTATTAACAGGAGGAACATTCCTATAGTTCCATTTGTGCCGTTAAACATATATGCAAATAGTATAGTGATTACTGAAATGGATATTATCAAATCTCTAATTTCTGTTTTTGAAAAGGTTACCATATTATCCCTATTTTTTATTTTTATATTTCAATTATAGTAAGTTGTTATTTTCTTTATTATATAAAAAAGTTTTAACTTCTGAAATTATATTATTATATAGTTTAGTATAACATAAGAATATTTTTAATATAATAGAAATTATTGGAGGATTATAATTGAAAAATGAAGAAATATTAAACCAGTTAAAAGATGAAAACATAGACTCAATGTTCGTATATAAACCAGAAAACATTAAATATATTTCTGATTTTTACCCATCCAGTTTCGCATATCTTATCATTGATGAAGAACCAGTATTATATGTTAACAGTATAGATAAAGAGGATGCAGAAGAACAATCAACAATTGAAACAAGAGATATTGTTAGATTAGGAGAAGTTAAAGATTTATTAAAAGGTAATATTGCTGTTGAAGAGTCACTTGATTTTGGTTTATTAAAGTTCTTAACAGATGATTTAAATTCATTAACTCCATCAACTGTTTTTGAGGATAAAAGACAAACTAAAACCAAAGAAGAAATAACAAAAATTAGAAATTCAATAGGTATAGCAGAAAATGGTATTAAAGAAATAGATTTCACCAGTACCGAAAAATATGCTGCAGCATCATTAGAATTTGACATGACTATTAATGGTTCTACTAAACCTGCATTTGATACTATTGTAGCATCCGGTACTCGTTCTAGTTCACCACATTCATTAACTTCTATGAATAGGGTAGAAACACCTATAGTTGTTGATTGGGGAGCTAGATATGATCATTACTGTTCAGACATAACACGTACATTCATTGACTCAGAACGTCAGGAAGAAATATGGAATATTGTATTAGAAGCTCAAAAAGCAGCAATTAATACTATTGCTCCTGGAGTTAAATTTGCTGATGTGGATAAGGCTGCACGTGATGTTATAACAGAGTATGGTTATGGTGATTATTTCATTCACAGTACTGGTCATGGTTTTGGATTAGATATTCATGAAAATCCTAATTTATCCTATAATTCTAATGGTGTTCTAGAAGAGAATATGATTGTCACAGCTGAGCCGGGTATTTATATTCCTGGTGAGTTAGGTGTACGTATTGAGGATGACGTTCTTGTTAAAAAGAATAGTGAAGTTTTAACTAGTTTAGATAAGAAGTTAGACTTTTCATTATAAAATCCTATTTTTTTCCATCTTTTTTTTGTAAACATATAGTTATTAATACTATTATTAAAATAAGTAATACTTATAATAATCAATTATGTATGAAAAATTAATAACTTATTTAAGTGACTTTATAAAAACAACAATCAAACCAGAAAAATTAAACAAAATGCAAAGTGCATTATTACAAATTGATTGGTATGTGAAAATAGAAGATTTAATCTCCATGATAATAATAATGACAATAGGTATCTTCTTTGTAACATACATAATCTCATTAATATTTAACATAACAAAATTTAGTTTAATTTTTTCATTAGTGCCTTCTATTTTTATAATTAATTATGTTATCTATAAGAATGAACAAAGAATAACAAAAATAGAAGAAGAACTACCAGATTACTTATATCAATTATCCTCCTTATTAAAGGTAGGATTAGGACTAGAAACAGCATTAAATGAGCTATCTATAACTAATAAAGGACCTTTAAATAATGAAATAAAAAGAGCACTAGTAGAAACAAAGTTTGGAAAACCATTTAATGATGCATTATTATCTATTGGAGAAAGAAACAATATTGATAACTTGAAATATACCTTTCAGATAATAATAAAAAGTAAAGAAACTGGTGGGAATCTAGCAAATATTCTTGAATCTATAGCTGCAGATTTAAATGATAAAATCATGCTAAAAAAACAACGTAGAGCTAGTGTTATGATGTCAGTCATGTTCTTATTAATATCATCCATAATAGCAACACCCTTTGCGTTAGGTATGATAAGATTGTACTCTGAATTTCTAGAACAAATTGGAAGAAATAATCCATTAACAACAGTAATACCAACAGCTAGTATAGGATACATGTTAATACATTCAATTCTAGTAAGCATATTACTAGGAATAATCATGTATTCAGACATGAAAAAAGGTGTAAAATATTTATTATTAATAATACCTTCATCATTAGCAGTTTATTACATATCTCAGTTAATATTTAAAAATATATTAGGAATTGGTGGAATATAATGTTATATCAAGAACAATCAGGACAAACATCAACTGAATTAATTCTATTATTCGCGGGTATGATAATGATAATCTTATTAGCAATGAATATCTATCAAAACTATTTAGTTTCATTATCCGATGAATTAAACAATAATGAAGTTAATGATTTAATTAATAAAATTGATAAAATAAATGATTATGTAAAAAAGTAGGAAGTGGGTGATTATTCTTTAATAAATTGATCTACAAGATTTCTTGTTTCATTTAATGCTGCTACATCAATATGTTGTGGTAAACTACCTAATTCACCTTCAACATTCTTCAATATACCTTCACCAGCACCTAAAAACATTCCTTCACTACTAATACCCATAAATGCACTAGGAGGTAATAATGCTACGCCCACACGGTCATTATCTTTAACAGATAAATCATTTGTAATAACAGTTATAGCTCTGCTACCTAAATTAACATTACAAACCATTAATGTATCAGTTTTAGGATGTTTACTTACACTAACTAGTTCTCCTACTTTTATGTCAACACCAATGACAGGGTCATCGATTTCTCCAAGATTTAATCTAGCAGGTAATTCACGAATAGTGTAAATAAAGAATTTGATTTTAGATAAGGATAATTCTAATTTTTCTCGTTCGTCACCTTTTACCTCAGATAAGAATTTTCTAGAATAATCTTCTCCCCCTAAGTTTTCTATTATTTCATCTACACTATTTAAAAGATTATCTATCTGAGGTGCTTTTGCTAATTCCTGTGGAGTCACATAAGAATAATACAATGTTTGAATGTCAGGATTCATATTTTTAGCAATCATTCTTACTTGTTTTTTATTCCATGAACCTCTTAGATTAGATCCCTCTACTACTCTAATAAATTGTTCTATGGCTTTTTCTGCAACTTTTAATCTGTAATCTTTACTTGTATCCCACATATTATCTCCTAATCAAAAAAATATTTCGTTAATAATTTATATTATATTATTAGTTTGTACTTTATTTTTCTTAATTATATGGATTATCGATAAGGAGTTCAATTTAATTAAATTATCTATTAAAAATCCTTTCTTAATTAATTAATTTATGGATAAGGTTATTTTTATATATTATAGTAAACATATATTAAATAGATAAGAAATTATTAATATATTAATTTCAATAAGGGATATTAAACCAATATAACTCATATTAATTCATATCTCATTTCAAATTCAATAAAAGACATATTTGGTGATATTATGGTAAATTTATCCACGTTTTATAATTTAAACATTTACAATACCGAAGGAAAATACATAGGAAAAGTAAACGAAGTAGTATTAAATATTAAAAAAGGAAGAATATCCTTCTTCAAAACAAAAGCATTAACAGAAGACAACAGAAACGCTGGATTAAGGGATGTTATAAGAAACTCTATGAGACTTGTACCAGAAGAAGAAGAGTTCTCAACAGTAAGAACTGAAGGAATAATTGATATTCCATATGAAATAGTAACAGCAGTAGGTGATATAATAATTGTTGATCAAAATAAGTTATTACAATACCAAGCTGCACAACAACGTATGGATAAAGCAAATAATAACAGAAAACAAACCTATAAAAAAGAAGTACCTAAAGCTAATTAAATGGAGTATTATTAATGAATATAGGTGTTATAGGTTGCGGATCTATTGCTAATACATTAACAAATTTCCAATTAAAAGGAAAATTAAATGTTACAATATCTTATTTTTATGACTTAGATAAAGATAGTGCAATAAGATTAGCAAAAAAAGTTGATGGGGAAGCAGTAGAATCTATATCTGAATTAATTGAAAAATCTGATTTAATTTTAGAATCAGCATCACAGGCAGCTGTTAGAGCATCAATTCCAGAGGTTCTCGAAGGTGGAACTGATGTTATCATAATGAGTGTTGGAGCTTTGATGGACTTTGATTTTAAAGATAAATTAGAAAAATTAGCTAAAGAAAATAATGCTACAATTTATTTACCAACAGGTGCTATTACAGGAATAGATGCAGTTAAAGCTGCAACAATGGGAGATATTGAATCAGTATCTTTAGTAACACGTAAACCACCAGTTTCTTTAGATATTGAGTTAGAAGATTGTGATGAAAAAATATTATTTGAAGGTAAAGCATCAGATGCAGTTAATAAATTTCCAAAAAACATTAATGTATCATCTACATTAAGTTTAGCTTCAGGTGTAGATGCTGATGTTACGATAATTGCAGATTCAAAAGTTAAAAATAATACACATGAAATTCACGTGAAAGGAACTTTTGGTGAGTTAGTAACAACAACATCTAATGTAAGCAGTCCTGATAATCCAAAAACCAGTATGTTAGCAGCATTCTCTGCTGCAAGTTTACTAAACAAATTATCTAATACCATTCAAATTGGTTCATAGATTTTTTTCATCTAATGTTAAGATTTTTATCTTAGCATCCTTTTTTTTTATTTTATTATATTATAATTTTCTATTTATTAGTGGTGATATCTTTTGAAAGAATATGAACAATTTTCTCAAATAAAATTAGTGAATGATATACCAACTATTATACGTCTTGATGGACGTTCTTTTTCAAATTATACTAAAAATCTGAAATTAAATAAGCCTTTTGATAGTAGATTACGAGACCTTTTTATTGAAGTATCAAAAGATTTAATGTCAGAATTTAGTCCGAAATATATTTACACTTTTTCTGATGAAATAAACATACTCTTAGATGAAATACCATTTAAGGGTAGAATAGAAAAGATAGACTCTGTATTTTCATCATATACAACAGGCTCCTTTATGAAACATTTATATTTGAATAATAATCTATTCGATATCGATGTAACAGAATTAAAACCAGTATCTTTTGATTCAAGAATAATATCCACAGCAACTCATGTGAAAGATTATTTTAAATGGAGACAAGATGAAGCATGGAGAAACTGTCTAAATAGTTATGCACAGGCATTACTAAATAAAGAGCATTCAAATGAAGAAACTGCAAAATTACTATATAAACTGAATAAATCAGAAATACATGATTTATTATTTGAACATGGTATCAATATTGCTCATGTACCCACATGGCATAAAAGAGGAGTAGCTATTTATAAGACAAAAGAAGAAATTGAAGGATATAATCCAAAACTAAACAAAAAGACAATTTCAACAAGAAATAAGATAAAAATTAATATGAATATATCTTTAATAAAATAAATACAAAATATTCATATAATTATTTCAAGAAATTATATAAAGAGAGGCTAATTATGAATATTAATAATACTTTATCTAAACTATTGGGCAATGATAAAAACATTAAGGAAGTACAAATAGATCAGAGAGTAATTGATGAAATAATAAAAATAGCTATTAATGCAGATCCAAAGGAGTTTGTAGCATTACTATCAGGAAAAACAGAAGATGAAATACTTAAAATTACAGGATTAATATTCTTGCCATTTGAAGCATCAGACACTAGTGCAGTAATGCAAGTATTTATGAAACCATTAACAACTGATGCTGTAGGTTCGGTACATAGTCATCCAGGGCCAAGTGCACAGCCATCAAATGCTGATTTATCATTCTTTGGAAAAAATGGACTTTTCCATATGATTATATGCAGACCATATTCACAAGCAACCATCAGAGCATATGATGCAGGAGGTATACCTATGTCCTATGTTATTAAAGATTTAGGTGATGAAGTTGAAATCAAAGACTGGGATGAACTCGATGGTGAATTCTTTGATGATGAACTAATCTCTGAACTTAAAGAATTAGAAAATCAGGAAGACGAGGAAGACATAGATAATGATTCTACTAATGAAGATTACACAGAATCTGCAGATGCAGAAGTAGTACCTGATGAACCGGCAATGATTTCATTACAGCTAGAATCAAATGGTCAAATAATTAATCAACAGTTACCATTACCTCCAGAATACGAACCGGGAGACCAGATAGAAGTTGATATTCGTACAGATCAAACTCCAGGAGATTCAATTGATGAAATAATTTTAAATGTTATTAAATCTAATGATAACCCTAATATTGTATTAGACAATGAGGAACTATCTGATTCTAAATCTTCAGAGGAAATTGACCGTGAAATTAAAGAAATGGAATCAGATATTGCTAAAATCAAAAAAGAGAATAAGCGTTTACGTGATGACTTAGATAATTAGAAGGGTATTCTTCTAAAAATTCCTAATTTTTTTTATTACTTAAGACTATTATCTGTTTTTCATATCAAAATCATTAATTCTAAAAAAGTAATCTTTCATCAAATCAAAATAAAAAAAATAGTGTAAATGATGCTGATGAAACTTTTTTTTTTAATCCATTAAATTATTATAAAATTATTATAGTTTTTTTCATGCTAGTATTGTTCCATTTTGTGCAGGATTGTTTAATCGTGTATTGTTAAATATTAACTCTGGAATATTCAATTCAATAGTGAATTTGTAATATATGTGATTGGAACATACACTTTTATAAAAATAGCTATTCTATAAAGCTATTAATTTCTAAAAAAAAGAGGTAAAGAAGATGTTGTAATAATTTAATTTATTACAATTTATAATTTTACTGATTTTACAGAATCAATATCTTTAGTGGATTCTAATTCTGAAATTACTTCATCAGTTATTTCTTGGTCTACTTTAATAACCATTACTGCTTCGCCACCTTCGGATTTTCTTCCAACTTTCATTTCAGCAATGTTTATTTTGTAATCTCCAAGAACTTTTCCTATTTTTCCTATGGTGCCTGGTAAATCTACGTATTTGATGATTCCCATTAATCCTTCTAGGTTAAGGTTTACATCGTAGTCATCTATTGATATAACTTTAACTTCATCGTTTTCAACGGTACCTTCAATGGTCATTTCTTTATCATCATATTTTACGTTGATTTTTATTGTTGCATCGTAGTTTCCACTGTCGTCTGTTTCGCCTTCTGTTAATTTAATGCCTCTTTGTTTTGCTACTGATTTAGCATTTACAGAGTTCACCGGTTCGGTGAGTATTGGATTTAGGAATTCTTTTAGTAATTCTCTGGTTAATGGTTCTTTGGATCTTCCAGTTATTTTTCCACTGTATACTATATTTAATTCTGATATGTTTGATGTTGTTGTTTGAACTAATATTTGTCCTAATTTTTTGGTTAGTTCAAAGTATGGTTTTAATTGTTGAAATGTTTCTGAATCAACTAAGGGCATGTTTAATACATTACTTGGTGTTTGACCATTTAATACTTCTTTCACTTGTTTAGCTACGATGATAGCTGCATCACGTTGTGCTTCTTTTGTTGATGCTGCTATATGTGGTGTTAATACAACGTTGTCTAGTGTTGTTAGTGGACTGTTTTCTAATGGTTCATTCTCGTATACATCTAATCCTGCTTTCAAGTCTGGTCTTTCTTTTAGTGCTTCGTATAAATCTTTTTCATTGATGATTCCGCCTCTAGCACAGTTTAGGAGAATTGCATGGTCTTTCATTTTTGCTAATTGTTCTTTGCTTATTAGTCCTTTGGTTTCTGGTGTTAATGGTACGTGTATTGTCATTACATCAGCTTTAGTTATGAGTTCGTCTAGGGATACAATTTCTACACCTAACTCTTTTGCTGCGTCTTCGCTTATGTATGGGTCGTATACTATTACATCCATTTCGAAAGCTTTTGATCGTTTAACTACTTGGCTTCCGATTCTTCCCATACCTATTACACCTAGGGTTTTGTTTCTTAGTTCCATTCCCATGAATTTACTCTTTTCCCATTTTCCTGCTTTAACAGATGCATCTGCTATTGCTATTTTTCTGCTTAAAGCTAACATTAAACCCATTGCATGTTCTGCTACTGTTATTGATGTTGATTGTGGTGCGTTTACTACTAGAATACCATTATCTGTAGCAGCATCTAAATCTATATTATCTACACCTACTCCTGCTCTTGCAATTATTTTTAGGTTTTTTGCGTTTTCAATGACTTCTTTTGTCATTTTTGTTCTACTTCTTACGATTATTGCATCGTATTGGTCTATTGTTTCTAGAAGTTCTTCTGGTGTTATTTTAGGATTGTTAACAATTTCAGCAGATCCTTCTAATACTTCTACACCTTTTTCATTAATTTTATCAGCTACTAATACTTTTGGCATGTTTGTTCTCCTATATTTATTTAGTTGTATTGATAATGGATAGATTTTCCATTTATAATCTTAATAATAGTTAGTAGTTCAAACCTGTGATTTATTTTTCATTAATTTATAATAAATGTGGTTTAATACTCTTATAATATCTATGTTGTTTTTATTATAAATATATCATGCTAGAAGTTTTTTTATATTATATTAATTATAGTAATATTATATTAAATTAATAATTAGAGGTTTTGAATCATGACATTTAATGAAGTAATTTTAGGTAGTTCTCCTTTTACTTTTGCTCCTCAATTTGGTCATAGAACTAGATTGTATGAGTTAGATTTTAAAGATCAACCTGATAATATTGCAGAGATTATGGATAAGGCTTATGAGTTGGGGGTTAATGAGTTCTTATTAAAGTCTTCTGATGATGTGGAAAAAGCATTGGATCTCTCACTTTCTAGGGGTAATGATTGGTCTGTTATTGGTATGACTAATACAGATGATTATGATTCAGACATGGCTTTGTTTGAAAAGTATAATACTACTATGGTCCTGTTGGATGGTTTTTTTGTTGATAAATGTATTGAAGATGAGGATTTTGATTTAGTTTCTAAGTATTTATGTGATATTAGAAGTAGGGGTTATGTTCCTGCTATTGAAACAAGGATTCCATTTAAACATTTACCTATCATTGAAGAATCTAGTTTTCTTGATGATTTTGATGTTATCATGTTTCCATTAAATTTTTATGGTTATATGATGGATTGTAATTTTCTTAATAAGGATAATAAAAATAAGATTAAGGATATAATGGGAAGATTGGATAAGAAAATTATTGCTAATCGTACTTTAGCTACGGGTATTTTAAAGCCTAATGAGGCTTATGATTTTATTAAGAATATTGATTATCTTGATGCTGTTTGTGTTGGATTAGCTAAGGTTAGTGAGGCAGAAGAAACATTGAATGTGATTAATAGTGTTAAATCATGATTCTTCTGTTTCTGCTTCTTCTTTTCTTTCTTTTATTAATTTAATTAGGTCTTCTATATTGTCCATATCATTGAGTTCCCATGTATATATTGCAGGTATTTTTTTGATGTAATCTTTATCTTTTTCATGTTCTAGTACGAATATTGCGTCGTGGTCTGTGATGTTTGCGATGTCTTCTGTTTTGTTTGCTATCTTGTTCAGTGTTTTTTCGTTTCTATTTCGTTCTAGGTTTGTAATTAGGATATTGTTGTTTATTTTCTTGTTTAGTTCATTTCTTAGTTTTTCTACTTCGTCTATCTTGTTTTCTAGTTTTTCTTTTAGTTTGATTATTTCTTGTGTTTCGTTTTGTCTCTCTGATATAGCATCAAATGGTGTTTTATTTGATGATTTTATATCATATCCTAAATTGATTAGTTCCTTTGGTTCAGATATTCTTTTATCCAAAGTATTTTTGATATTATCTGCTTCTAATAAGTTTATTGACATTGTAATAGGACTATTAAATACCTTTTCCAGCATTATTGCAGTTTCAGGATATGTTTGTGAGTTTCCTTGTTCATATTTATATATTGTTTCACGTGATACATGACTAATATCTGCTAATTCTTTTAAGGATAAATGATTTTGTTCACGTAGTTCTTTGAGTAGATTTCCATTGATTTTAACATAATATCCTCCTCTTTTTGCAAATACTTCTGGATGAATATTGTTTACTATAATATTACATAATGTTTGAGGAGATATTACTGGTAATTCATGTCTTTCATATACAACATCCTCTTCTAGATAGTTATGTTTTGATTTGTATCCTATTATTATAGGACTAGCCAGAAAGGTTCCTGCAATTTTAGATAATTCTTCAGCTTGTGTTGCAGTTAAACTGTCAATATTTACAAGTATCTTTAATATAATTAATATATCATCTTTTCTTGACAGGATATCGAAACAACTTCTATCATATATATCGGATGTTTTAAATCCATATGTAGATAGTAGAATTTTTACATCATGAAGTATGTTTTCACGTGTGATTTTTGAATTATCTGTTGTCATAATAATATAATATATATTTTTTCTTATAATAATATTATAATATAGAGAATTATTTATTATGAGGAAAATACATTGAATTCAGAAGAAATTATTAAATTACATATTGGAATTGACGACACAGATTCTGCGGATGGAATGTGTACCACTTACTTAACATATTTAATTATTGAAAAATTAGAAGAACTAGGAATTAAGCCAATTGATTATCCAAGATTAATACGATTAAATCCTTTTGCCCGTTATAAAACAAGAGGTAATGGTGCATTATCTTTTATTCTTGAACTAGATTCCAGACAAAAAGTTGACCAGGTTAAGAAAATAGTATTAGAGTATACTGAGAAGTATGCCATGTTTGATGGTATTAATACTAATCCCGGCGTGGTATTTTATGAGGGTGAAGTAACTGATGAAATGAGAGAATATGCAATAAATGCAATATACTCTATATACACCATAGAATATGCTGAAAATTTCGCAAGACATATAGGTGCAGAGGTTCATAAATTCAAAAAAGGTAGGGGTATTATAGGATCACTGGCTGCAATAGGTATAAAGCTAACAGACCAGACATTCGAATGTTTAGCATATAGAATGCCTGAAAACTTCGGTACAAAAAGACAACTGGATGATGAAAGTATCTTTAAGATGAATGAGCAAACATATCCAGATACATTTGATAATATAGACATAGAAGGAAACTATGCGGCAATTGAACCTCATACTCCTTGTCCTGTATTATATGGTATTAGAGGTAACACTCCAGAAATTGTGGAAAAAGCTCATAATATAGTAATATCACATGAACCAATTCAGGGTTACTGTATATTTAGAACAAATCAACATACAGATATGCACATACAATACGATGTAAAGATAAAAGACATGGTAAATACAGGATGTTATTGTTTTGATTGTCATGTTACTGAAAAACCACATGATATAGAGGGAGGGCACGTATTCTTCTATGTATCAGATGATACAGATACACTAGAATGTGCGGCTTTTGAACCTACAAAATCATTCAGAGATATTGTCAGAAAACTTCGTGTAGGAGATGAACTAACAATATATGGCGGATTGAATGATAATCACACACTTAACATTGAAAAATTTAAACTTAACAAAATAGCACCACAATACAAATACTCAAATCCAGTATGTAGCTGTGGTAAGCGTATGAAGTCAGCAGGAAAAAACAAAGGATACAAATGTCCTAAATGTGGAAAACGATTAAGAAATGGAAATAAATTAAAAGAATTAATTCCACGGGATATTGAAACAGGATTTTATGAAGTGCCTACTGAAGCCAGACGTCATCTTGCAAAACCAATAATCAGAATTACTACGGGTGCTGACCAATTATTAAAGAATAGTTAAAAAGATTTCTATTCAATAACTTTTTTTCTTTTTAATTTAATTATTATTACTTTCATGTTAATATATTAATAAAAAACATTATTATTATCATCATATATTCAGCTTATTTTATATGGAATATAATTAAACCTCTTGTATTTTTATAAAATTATATAACTAATGAATACAAATATATATCTTTATAAGATATATTTTTATGAACTGATTAAAATTTTCATGCTTGAAAAACATTTAAGCATAGTTTAATTTCATGTTCTCATGTCTATATTGGGGTGATACTTGGTTAGTTAAAAGAATTTTATATTAAATTTATTAATACAATATTTATACTCTTTATTTAGCAAAATAACTTTTAATACACATTTTTTAGAGTATAATGAACTGAAAAAACAGGTCATATAAAGGGTGATTTACGAATGGCAAATATTTCTGAAGCTATTGGTTCAATCAGACAAGCTGAGTCTGAAGCTGATAGTATGATAGAAGAAGCAAATAAAAAATCAACTGAAATGATCCAAGATGCTCGCGTAAAAGTAGATTCAAGTATTGAAGCAGCTAAATTAGAAGCTCAAGATGAAGCTAAACACATTATATTAGCTAAAGAAGAAGAAGCTGGTAAAGAAGCTGTTATCATAACAAACCAATCAGAATCTGACATTAAAGAATCCCTCAGAGGATCCGAAAACAATGTTGATGACGCAGCAGAAATAATAATTGAAACTGTATTGTAGGGGTATTACTATGTTTAGGCCAGCAAGAATGCAAAAATTAAGCATAGTAACTTTAAATCAATACACTAAACCTGTAATAGATGTTCTTCACGAAAGAGGAGTTATCCAAATTGATGATATTTCTGAAGATATCCAGGATAATGAAGAATACACTGGTTTAGATGTATCAAAACAAGACCCAGTTGCTAGCAGAATTGCATCATTATCAATGAAATGCAACAGTATATTAGATACATTAAAATCTGCAGAGCAATCAAAAAGTGCAGCTGATGTTATTAAAGGATTTTTCAGCCCTAAAAAAATAATATCAAAAGAAGTAGAATCCATACCTTCTGATGAATTAGCAGATAAGGCTGAAGAATATATAAATAAAGTTGATGCAGTTCTCAGTCCAATTGAATCAAGAATAAACGAAATTGGTACTGAAGAATCAAAATATAAAGACTCTTTAAACGTTGCAACTCAATTAAGTAGCTTTGACATAGATTTCGCATATTTACAAGATACAAAACATACAAGAATAATATCTGGTAAATTACCATCAGAACATTTATCTGAAGCTAAATCACAAATTGAAGAAGTAACCGAGAGAGTAGACATATTTGAAGGTTCAACAAATTCAGACTCTGAAGTAACATACACACCATTAATAATAGTATGTGCAACTGAATTTGAAGAAGACATATCTGGTGTACTAAGACGCTTAGAATTTGAAAAATTAGATGTTACCGGATTAAGTGGTAAATCTGATGAAATCATAGAAGCATCAAAAAGTAAACTAGATGATTGTAAAGACGAAAGAAAACAATGTTTAAAAGATATCAGAGAAGTCGGTCAACGTTCTAAAGAAAATTTACTAGTAATAAATGAACAATTAGAACTTGAAAAAGAAAGAACTGAAATCTACACACACTTTGGTGAAACAAAAAGTACAAAAATGTTCAAAGCATGGGTAGTCAAAGACGATGTAGAAGAAACTTTATCCATAATCGATGAAATCACTGATGGTAACAGTATCATTGAAGTAGATGATCCTACAGATGAGGAAATCGATGAAAACAAAGTTCCAGTAAAACTACGAAACCCTGGTTTCGCAAAACCATATGAACTTTTAATTAAAATGTACGCAACACCAAACTACAAAGATATAGATCCTACTATAATCATGGCATTATTCTTCCCATTCTTCTTCGGTTTCTGTTTAACCGATGCAGCATATGGAATAGTAATAGCAATTGTGGGATTCTTATTATACAGAGGTATAGGTAAAACAAGTAAAACATTTAAATCCTTTTCAGTAATTCTTACTCAAATGGGTTTATGGACTATATTGCTAGGTCTAATAACTGGTGGTTTCATGGGAGACTTTATACCTAGATTTATATTAGGTGATGCAAATGCACCATTACCTACCGTAATTCCAGATATAAATGCATTTGCACATCCAGAACATATCTTAGTATTAGCAATTTTAATAGGTTTAATACACCTTAACATAGCATTTATCTTTGGTATTATTGACAATTACAAAAGACATAATATTAAAGAATTATGTGGTGGACAATTATCTTGGATTGTTATTGAATTATCAATTGTAGCATATCTAGTTGCAGGTCTAATACCATTCGCAGTTATATTCATAATCGGATTAGGATTATTAATATACGGTTCAGGACCAATGGGTGCTATGGACATATTTGGATATCTTGGTGATGTATTATCATACTCAAGATTATTAGCATTATGTTTATCCACTGGTGGTATTGGTATGACAGCAAACTTATTAGGTCAATTATTAGCTACTATGGTACCATACGTAGGTATTATAATTGGTATACTTGTATTCATAGGAGTACACTTATTCAACATTGCATTCCAATCATTAGGTTCATTCATACACGCTTTACGTTTACACTTTGTAGAGTTCTTCGGTAACTTCTATGCTGGAGAAAGTGAAGAATTTAAGCCATTTAAGGCAGAAAGAACATATACTAAAGTTAAAAAATAAATTAGTATATTATTTACATTAAAAAAAAATCATATATAAAAAAAAATCAATTCATTAAATTGGAGGAAAATATCATGGCAGCAGAATTAGCATTAGGTTCAGCCTTAGCTGCAATTGGTGCAGGAGTAGCAGTAGGATTTGCAGCATTAGGTTCAGGTATCGGTCAAGGTATCGCATCTTCCGCATCTGTAGGTGCAGTAGCAGAAGATTCAAGTATGTTTGCACAAGGTTTAGTATTTACAGCTATTCCTGAAACTCAGGCTATTTACGGTTTCCTTATCGCTATCTTATTATTAGTATTCTCAGGAATTATGGGAGGATCTCCATTAGGAGTAACTTCAGGATTAGTAGCAATTGGTGCAGGAGCAGCAGTTGGTTTCGGTGGTCTTGGTTCAGGTATGGGTCAAGGTATCGCATCTTCCGCATCTGTAGGTGCAGTAGTAGAAGAACCAAGTATGTTCGCACAAGGTTTAGTATTTACAGCTATTCCTGAAACTCAGGCTATCTACGGTTTCCTTATCGCTATCTTATTATTAGTATTCGGTGGAATACTCGGAGCATAGATTAAAAATAGAAAGGCTATTAGCCTTTGATAAATATTTTTTGGAGGAACATAGATGAGCGTTGGAGCAGATAAAATAATATCAAATATAAAAGCAGATGCACAAGCAAAATCTGATGAAATAATCTCCAAAGCTACAACTGAAAGTGAAAAAATACTTGCAGATGGTGAAGTACAAGCTCAAAACGAAAAGCAAGCAATTCTTGACGCTGCAGAAAAACAAGCTGAAATGAAATATCAACAAATTATTTCAGAAGCTAAAGTTAATGCAAGAAGGAAAGAATTAGAAGCTCGTGAAGAATTAATTGAAAAAGCTTTCAGAATTGCATCAGAAAAAGTAGAAAAACAAGCATCTGAGAATTCCGCAGAGTATGTGGAATCATTAAAAGCAATGATTAAAGATGCTTCTATTCAAGTAGGTGGAACTCAACTCGAAATACTCGTAAGAGCAGATGATGTTGAAAATGTAGAATCTATGATTGATGAAGTATCAGAATATGTTGAAAAAGAAACTGGTAATAAAACAACATTCATTATCGGTGAACCAATAGACATTATTGGTGGAGCAGTTGTAAAAACTGTTGACGGTGATGTTGAAGTTAAAAATACCATAGAAGCACGTATGCTTCGATACAGAAAAACTCTAAGATCAGAGGTTGCTAAAAAACTATTTAGATAGAAGGAGGAGAATTAAATGGAAGAAAGCATTACAGGATTAATTTCATCTTTCGGATTCTCTCCTGAGTCATTCATTGCATTATTAGTTGTGGTACTAGCTGTAATAGGAGCAGTAATAGTAGTAATAACATTCAGACCATTAATGGAATATTATCCATACACTTATCCAAATGCTAGGGTAAGAGCAAAAATAGGTAAAATTCTAAATGATAAACAAATAACAGAATTAGCAGATTCCGAAAGTCTCGACGAAGTAAAAAATTACTTAAGAGGACAAAAAGATTATGCAAAATTCATAGACAAGTATCCAATTGAACAAGCTTTAGATGCAAACTTAGCAGAATCCTATGATTTATTAGCTAGAATTGCTCCTAAAGATTTAAAACCAACATTTGATTTAATGTTAGATCAATGGGATATTAAAAATATCAAAAGTGTTTTAATCGCAAAAGAAGCAAAACTAAACGATGAAGAAACACGTGAATTATTAGTACCTTATGGTGTATTAAAAGATGATCAAGATAAACTAATTGAAGCAGATTCTGTTCAAGATATAATAGTAGCTCTTGAAGGAACACCATATGCTAAACTATTAGAAGATGCGTTACCAGCATATAATGAAAATAAAACATTATTAACATTAGAATCAGCATTAGATAATTATTACTACGAAAGATTACTAGCTAAATCAGCAAGTCAAGCTGACGATAACACTAGAATGCTACACAGTTACGTAGGAACAAAAATAGATATCTCTAATATTAAAATAATATTAAGAGCAAAAGCAGATGGTCTAACATATGATCAAATTAATCCATATGTAATAAACAGCGGATACCAATTACGTGAATGGAAACTTAAAGAATTCATGGAATCTGAAGATATGAATTCATTACTAAGTAGTATTGAAAGTTCTGAATATGGTTCAATAATAACAGACCACATACCAGAATATAACAGTACACAATCTATCACAGTATTTGATGAAGCACTAGATTCATATGAAAGAGACATGGCTAATAATATCTTTAGAAAAAAACCATTTGGTGTAGGTCCAATAATTGGTTTCATGAACAAAAAAGAAACCGAAATTAAAAATCTAAAAATTATCGCAAGAAGTAAAAGAGGACCAGTATTACCAGGTTCCGAGATTAAGGAGATGTTATTATGAGAAATGAAATAGCAATAATGGCAGATCCAGATACAGTAACTGGTTTTATGTTAGGTGGAATCAAGAGCGGTTTCCCTGTACATAACAAAGATGAAGCAAAAACTACATTAAAACAATTAGTTGATGATGAATATCCAATCATTATCACAACTGAAAAAATTGGGGATGAATTAAGAGACGATATTACAAAATATAGCGGTTCTAAAGCATTACCAATGATAATTGAAGTACCCGATAAGTCAGGTTCACATAAAAGAGAAACTGATCCAATGAATGAGCTTATTAAAAGAGTTATTGGGGTTGAGATGGTAAAATGATCACAGGAAATATAATTAAAATTGCAGGTCCGGTTATTGTCGCTGACGGTATGCGAGGTACCCAAGTACACGAAATGGTTCGTGTAGGTGATATCGGACTCATAGGTGAAATTATTGAACTTCATGGCGACACAGCAACAGTTCAAGTTTATGAAGAAACTGCTGGTATTAAACCAGGAGAAAAAATTGAAAGTACTGGTGGTCCACTCTCAGTAGAATTAGGTCCAGGTATACTTAAATCAATTTACGATGGAATTCAAAGACCATTAGATGAAATTAAAGCATTATCAGGAGACTTTATTCCTAGAGGTATTGACGTACCAGCATTAGACAAGACAAAAGAATGGGAATTCAAACCTACCGCAAGTGTAGGCGACGAAGTAAATGGTGGAGACATCATAGGTACAGTTGATGAAACATCAGCTATTGAACATAAAATTATGATACCACCTAAAATATCAGGTAAAATCAAATCAATTGTAAGTCAAGGAAAATACACAATTGTAGATGATATTGCAGAAATTGAAACTGATAAAGGTATTGAAAAAGTTCAAATGATGCAAATTTGGCCAGTTCGTGTAGGAAGACCATACACAAACAAATTAGATCCAGATGTACCTCTAATAACAGGACAAAGAGCACAAGATACCTTCTTCTGTTTAGCTAAAGGAGGAACATCAGCTATGCCAGGACCATTCGGTTCAGGAAAAACTGTAACACAGCAACAATTAGCTAAATGGGCAGATGCTGATATAGTAGTATATATCGGATGTGGAGAACGTGGTAACGAAATGACCGAAGTACTTACCGAATTCCCTGAATTAGAAGACCCTAAATCAGGAAACCCCTTAATGGACAGAACAGTTCTAATTGCAAACACATCAAACATGCCTGTAGCAGCTAGGGAAGCATGTGTATACACAGGTATTACAATTGCTGAATACTTCAGAGATATGGGATACGATGTAGCACTTATGGCAGACAGTACCTCAAGATGGGCAGAAGCTATGAGAGAACTTTCCGGACGTCTCGAAGAGATGCCTGGTGAAGAAGGATACCCAGCATACCTAGCATCCAGATTAGCACAGTTCTATGAACGTGCAGGAAGAGTAACCACAATCGGTTCACACAAAGCAGAAGCATCTGTAACAGTAGTTGGAGCAGTATCACCTCCTGGTGGAGACTTATCCGAACCTGTAACCCAGAACACATTACGTATAGCAAAAGTATTTTGGGCATTAGATGCATCATTAGCAGACAGACGTCACTTCCCATCTATCAACTGGTTAAACAGTTACTCATTATATGTGGACAGTGTAACTAGCTGGTGGAATAATGAAATTGGTTCAGATTGGAGAGAATTAAGAAACACTGCAATGGGTATATTACAGAAAGAATCAGAACTTAACGAAATTGTACAATTAGTAGGTCCTGATGCATTACCTCAAAAAGACCAAATAACATTAGAATCAGCACGTATGTTAAGAGAAGACTTCCTTCAACAAAACGCATTTGATGATACAGATACATACTGTTCACCAACAAAACAATATGGTATGCTAAAAACCATTTTACTATACAACACAAGTGCTCAAGCAGCATTAGCAGACGGTGCAGATGTAAATAAACTCACAAACTTAGAAGTAAGAGTAGATTTAGACAGAATGAAATATGTACCTGAAGACGAATTTGATGCTAAAGCAGAAGATATTAGAAGTCGTATAACTAAAGAATGTAATGAGGCTGGACAATGAATGATGTAGATATTAAAACAAGAGAATATACTACAGTATCAGAAGTTTCAGGACCTTTAATGGTTGTTCAAGGTGTTGAAGGTGCAGCATACAACGAAATCGTTGAAATCGAAACACCTGCTGGAGAAAAAAGAACTGGACAAGTTCTTGAAGTAGAAAATGATATTGCAGTTGTTCAAGTATTTGAAGGTACCAGTAACCTAAACACAGAATCAACAAAAGTTAGATTCACAGGTGAAACTGCAAAAATCGGTTTATCAACTGATATGTTAGGAAGAATCTTTAACGGAATAGGTACACCAATTGACGGTGGACCAGACATCATACCTGATGTAGAATTAGATGTAAACGGTTCTCCAATGAACCCATCCGCTAGAGAATTCCCTGCAGAATTCATTCAAACAGGTATATCCACAATTGACGGAATGAACACACTTGTACGTGGTCAGAAATTACCTATCTTCTCAGGTTCTGGATTACCACACAACGAACTCGCAGCACAAATTGCAAGACAAGCAAAAGTAATTGCAGAAGACAGTGAATTCGCTGTAATATTTGGTGCTATGGGTATTACTCACGAAGAAGCAAACTTCTTCATGAACGAATTCGAACAAACTGGAGCTCTAGAAAGAGTAACAGTATTCATGAACTTAGCAGATGACCCTGCTATCGAAAGAATCATGACACCTAAAATGGCTTTAACAACAGCTGAATACCTTGCATTTGAAAAAGGTATGCACGTATTAGTAATTTTAACTGATATTACCAACTATTGTGAAGCATTAAGGGAAATTTCATCAGCACGTAACGAAGTACCTGGACGTAGAGGTTACCCAGGTTACATGTACACTGACTTAGCAGGTATGTACGAACGTGCAGGACGTATAAAAGGTAAAGACGGTTCAATTACACAGATGCCTATTCTTGTAATGCCACAGGATGATATTACTCACCCTATTCCTGACTTAACAGGATATATTACAGAGGGACAGGTTGTACTAAGTCGTGACTTAGACAGAACAGGTATTTACCCACCTGTAGATGTATTACCTTCATTATCAAGATTAATGAGTGGAGGTATCGGTGACGGCCGTACACGTGAAGATCACAGTGGAGTTTCAGACCAGTTATATGCTGCTTACGCAGAAGGTCGTGACTTACGTGACTTAACCGCAGTAGTAGGGGAAGAAGCTCTCACAGACCGTGACAGAAAATTCCTAAAATTTGCTGATGAATTTGAAGATAAATTTATTAGACAAAGTAAAGACGAAGACAGAGGAATTGAAGAAACCCTTGACTTAGGTTGGAAATTATTATCCATCTTACCTAAATCTGAGCTTAAACGTGTTAAAGATGAACACGTTGAAAAATATTTACCTGAACAAGAAGAAACTGATGAAGAATAATTTCATTTATTCTTATCATTTCCTGGTAGATATATTAGTGAAGGAGGCTAAATAATGGCAGATGAAAAATTGGATGGAATTAATCCAACACGTAGTGAACTTCTTAATCTAAAAGACAGAGCTAAACTGTCTTCAAAAGGTCATAGTCTTCTTAAAGAAAAAAGAGATGCTCTTATTAAGGAGTTTTTCGAAATTCTAGATCGTGTTCAAGGTTCTAGAGATGAAGTTGAAAAAAAATTAGCAATAGCTTACTCAGAACTAAACAAAGCTCAAATAGACATGGGAGATATGGCAGTTAAACGAGCAGCTTTATCTGTAAGAGAATCTATAGAACTCGATATAAGTTCTAGAAGTATTATGGGTGTTTCTGTCCCTGTTGTAAAAAGTCATGCAACACATAATGATTTAATTAGCAGAGGTTATGGTTTTGCTGGAACCTCAGCTAACTTAGATATCGCAGCTAAGGAATTTGAAGAATCCATTAAGATTATCATTGAACTTGGTGAGATTGAAAAAACAATCTTTATGTTAGCACAAGAAGTAGAAGCAACTAAAAGAAGAGTAAATGCTTTAGAGCATGTAATTATTCCTCGTATTAATAACACAATCAAATTTATTGAAATGAGATTAGAGGAAATGGAAAGGGAAAGCTTCGCTCAACTTAAAGTTATTAAGAAAAATATGGATACAGAGGAATAAGTTGGTCATGGATTTTATCCATGATTTATCTTTTTTTCACATCCTTTTCATTTTAATCATCATTTATAAAAAAATTTTATTCTATTTTTACATTGATTAAGTACTTATTTTATTATTAACATAAATTATTTTAATATTAAATTCTAAATTTTATAGGTTGTATTTTTATTAGTAAAATATTAGTTGTAGGGTCTAATACCCGTTCATTATCAAAATCATTAAAAGCATTAGGTTATACAGTATATGCTACTAGTTTCTTTGATGTTATTGATCAATATGAATATGTTGATAAATTACTTGTTCCAGAGGGAACTTTTATTTATGATTTGAAGATTCTAGAAGATTTAGCATTAGAGTATGTTAATGAAGTTGATTATATTATATGTAATAGTGATGTTGATGTATCTCGTTTTCCTAGAAATAAGATAATAGGTAATGTTGACACTGATTTTATTAATAATAAATATAAATTATTCAAATTATTACATAAGAATTTTCTTTTACCTGATACATATAAGTTAACAGATATTGAGGAAGCTGGGGAGATTGTAGCTAATTTCCCTGATAAACAATTTATTGTAAAACCGGTTTATGGTTCTGGCGGTATGGGTATAACATGGTATAATGAGAATTTATCTATTGATGGTGATTTTATACTTCAGGAATTTATAAACGGCGATTCAGTGAGCAGTTCCTTTTTATCTTATCCTAACCATGATATTGAGATGATTACTACTTCTGATCAGATTATTGGTTCTAAGAGGTTAGGTGGTGCTGATTTTAAGTATTGCGGTAATGTAACTCCATATATTAAACCTTCTGATAAAATTGTTAATATTTCTGCTAAGATTTCTATGATGTGTAAATTAGTTGGGTCTAATGGAGTGGATTTTATTTTGAATAATAATAATGTATATGTTATTGAGGTTAATCCTAGAATTCAGGGTACATTTGAATTAGTAGAGCGTAGTTTTAAGATGAATCTGGCAGAAGCTCATATTAATTCCTGTAATGATGTTCATGTAGATATACCTAGTGTTCAACAGTTTTCTGTTAAGTTGATACCTTATTGTTTAAATAAGGGTTATTATGATTTATCTAATATTCCTTTTGTACATGATATTTCAAAGCAGGATTACATGTTTAAGAAGGGTGAGCCTCTTGCTACTATTATTACTTCAGATAGAATTTTAGAAAATGCTATGAGTAGATCAGAGCAGGTTCAAAAATTAGTGTATAATTCAAAAAAATAGATAATACTCTTTTGTTATAAAAAAGTTATTAAGAAAAGGGTAGTTAGATTATTCCGAATTCAATGAGTATAAACATAAATACTCCGAATGCTATAAGAAATGTAGATATTATCAAGACATGTGTATACATTTTGAATAATTTTACTTTTCTTTCTGGATCTTCATCTAAGTATTCTTTTAATGTGTTTTCATAAGGCATATAACAATACACTCCTATTTTTTATATTGATTATTGTTATATTAAAATATTCTCTATTTTATTAAAATTAGAATTTAAAATAATTATTATAAAAATAGTTTTTTAATAAATAGTAGTCCCGAGCGGAGTCGAACCGCTGTCCCCGGTTCCAAAGACCAGGAGGATTGCCACTACCCTACGGGACTAACGTGCTGTACTTCAAGTACATACAAATATCTATTTGAAGTTATTTATATACTTTTTGGTTTTATGTATTCCTATTAGTGTATAGTACTCATATAAGGAATGTAAATTTTTATTTTTATTTTTCTTAGTATATATAGTTTATCCTATACTTTTAAATACTTTCTAAAATAAAAGTATTGATAAGGATTTATAATAGATTCTTATATTCAGAGCTTATGATTTTTTTTTTCAAAAATGAAAAAAATTAAATATCTAACAAAAATCAGAATATTAAGTTATATAATTTTATTAAATTATATATAAAATATATGACTTACTTAACCGAATTAATAATTCATATTTTGGTTTATTATAGGAGGCGGTAAGATTAAGCGGAATTTGATTTTGATTTTTTTAGTAGCTGTGATTATTAGTTTAACTGCAGTATCTGCAGCAGATACATCAAATTCATCAGTATCAACAACTGATTTAGGAACTCATGTTCAAGACGTATCAAGTCAAGCTACTATAGGAACAACCACTACAAGTGATACTTCTAGTCAGGTTACTTCTGAAAAATCAAGTATTAAATCAACCACGAATGATAATATAAGCAATGAAGCAGATCTAAGGGAAAATACCAAGGATAATCAAGTGATTAACAAGACTTCTAGTAACATACAAACCAATACTCTTTCAAATAATAAGACAACAACAAAAAACCTTAAATCAAGCACTAGTAAATCAAAAATTACAATTAAAATGGGTTCTTATGTAGCACACCCATATCAAACAATCACACTTAATGCTACTGTACGATTAACTAATGGAAAACCTTTAAATAATGTTACAGCAGTTTATAAATTAAATAGTGTAACTATTGGTCATACTAATATAACTAATGGGGTAGCTTCATTAAAATATACAATTCCAAAGTACAGTGCTAAAACATATCCCTTGATGATTAAAGTTGGAGAAACAGACACTAGCTTAGCTGGTAATGCAACTTCTAACTTAAAGATTGAAAAAAGTAATATTAAAGTTTCAATGGACTCTTATACTGTTGTACCTAAGGATAAAGTTACAATAACTGCTAAGGCTGTAGATGTTTATGGTCATGCAGTTGATGGTAATAAAGTTACATTTAAAGTAAATGGTGTAACAATTGGTTCTACAAATGTATCTAAAGGAGTAGCTAAAATAAGTTATATAGCTCCTTCAAAAATACAAACATATACTATACAAGTTATAGTTGGAGGATCAAGTTTTACAAATTCGGGTAATGCAACTAGTAAATTAACTGTTAAAAAGTCAAGTTCAAAAATTACTTTAGATAACATATATTTTGTTAAATACCGAAATTTAACTATTAATGTAAAGGTAACTAGTTCAAATGGTACCCTTGCAAATAGTGGAAAAGTTACATTTAAAATTGATGGCAAAACTATTAAAACTGTATCTGTAAGTAATGGTGTTGCTAAATTCGCATATGGTGGAAGATTAGCTCTTGGTACACGTAATTTATCAGTTATTTATGGAGGTAGTTCTTCATTATATAGTTCTAATGCAACATCTAAGTTAAGAGTACAAGATAATTTAACGAAATTTACCTACGAACAGATATTAAGAAAGGCTAATGATACAAAAGATTTCATCGAGAAATATGGTAGATTACCTAACTTTGTTAACATTGATGGAACTAGTGTAACAACAACAGATTTCTTATATCTATTATGTAATGTATATGGTACAAATGATTCTTACTATGCAGGTAATTTCAAATATAATAATTTATCTAAGACATCTAATGGTGCTAATGGTACTCAAATAACAAAAAGTGATTATAGTAGATTAGCTAGAAGTATTGTTAAGTGTTATATCATTAATGGAAGATCTCCTAATTCTATAACAGTTAATGGTACTAGTATGAATTTTGACGATGCAGTTTATTTCTATACAAGAGCAGTTGCATACATATATAATTATGGAGAATATTCCAATTATGGAACCGTGATTAAAGTAAATAGTATATCAACAAATAATTTCAATTCAAATGATTCTGATAAGAACTCAACTGTTAATAAGTCAAGTTCAAAAATTACTTTAGATAACATATATTTCGTTAAATACAGAAACTTAACTATTAATGTAAAGGTAACTAGTTCAAACGGTACCCTTGCAGATAGTGGAAAAGTTACATTTAAAATTGACGGTACAACTATTAAAACTGTATCTGTAAATGATGGTGTTGCCACATTTGCATATGGTGGAAAATTAGGTCTTAGAACACATGACCTATCTGTTATTTATGAGGGTAGCTCTTCATTATATGGTTCTAATGCTACATCTAAGTTAAGAGTACAAGATAATTTAACGAAATTTACCTACGAACAGATATTAAGAAAGGCTAATGATACAAAAGATTTCATCGAGAAATATGGTAGATTACCTAACTTTGTTAACATTGATGGAACTAGTGTAACAACAACAGATTTCTTATATCTATTATGTAATGTATATGGTACAAATAGTTCTTACTATGCAGGTAATTTCAAAGTTAATAATGTATCTAAGACATCTAGTGGTGCTAATGGTACTCAAATAACAAAAGATGATTACAGTAGATTAGCTAGAAGTATTGTTAAGTGTTATATCATTAATGGAAGATCTCCTAATTCTATAACAGTTAATGGTACTAGTATGAGTTTTGATGATGCTTTTTATTTCTATACAAGAGCAGTTGCATACATATATAATTATGGAGAATATTCTAACTATGGAACAGTAATTGACGTAGATAGTCTTAATACAAATAACTCAAGTTCAAATACTAATATAGTACCTGCTGGTTATTCAAAATATCTTCAAAAAACTACTAATTGTGAAGTTAATAATTCAGCAATAAAAAAAGCTGTTGCAGCAGCTACTAAAGGAGTATCTGGAACATATAATCAAGCTGTAGCAATATTTGACTATGTTAATGATAATACTCACTATAGTGGATATTATAATACTAGATATGGAGCGGTTGGTACTTTAACTCGTGGATATGGTAATTGTGTTGACATGTCACATTTATTAATTGCTATGTTACGTACAGCAAATATTCCTGCTATATACTGTCATGCTACATGTACATTTAGAAGTGGACTTGTAGTAGGTCATGTATGGGTAAAAGCGTATGTTAATAATAAATGGGTATATTGTGATGCTACATCTTCAAGTAATACCTTTGGACATATTGTAAATTGGAATAGCTGTGGAACAATTCATGAATATATTCAACTACCATTTTAATTTATTTTTTTTATTTTTTTATAATAACATTCTTTTTTTTTATTTAATTAATTAGAAAACAAGATTCTTTTTTTTAAAATAACTTGTTATGTTTATTCTTACTATACTTATTATAATTAGAAATATTTAAATATTTAAATATATTAGTATAATATAAAGTCTTGAATTTTTTTTAATATTTATTTTATAAAGATAAGATTCTATTAAACTAGGAGAATAAATTATGTCAAACAAATTTTTAAAAACTAGTAATAATTTTTTCGATACAGTATCTACTCATATTGAATTTGGTAGTGGAAAATTAAATAATCTTTATGAATTTTTACCTGATGCTAAAAAGGCATTAATCGTTACAACCAATGGAAAATCAGTGAAAAGAAATGGTTATTTAGATAAATTAATTGGAAATTTAGATAAAAAAAGCATGGAATATGTATTATTTGATGAGATTGAACCAAATCCATTGAATACAACAGTTGATAAAGGTGCAGATATTGCAAAAGAAGAAAATTGTGATATCATTATTGCCATTGGTGGTGGAAGTGCAATGGATGCTTCTAAGGCAATTGCATTAGCTACTAACAACCCTGGAAAATTATGGGATTATGTTCAGTTTGGTACAGGAGGTAAAAAAACTCCAGAAAATAAAGCATTACCTTTAATAGCTATACCTACTACTGCTGGAACAGGATCTGAAGCAGATATGGGTGCAGTAATAAGTAACAATGAAACTAAAGAAAAAACAGCAATTTTTGGAGAAGATTTATTCCCAATACTTTCAATCATAGACCCTGAATTAATGGTATCTGTTCCAGAAAAATACACTGCATTCCAAGGATTTGATGCTATATCTCATAGTCTTGAAGTATATCAATGGTATTGTTAACATGTATTCTGATATGTATGCTTTAGAAGCTATTCGTAATATTCATGAATATTTACCTAAAGCAGTAAATAATGGTAATGATATTGAAGCTAGAGAAAAAGTAGCATTTGGAAGCTATTTATCAGGTTTAGTTATGAGTGTAGGAAATACAAGTAGTTTACACTCTCTTGAACATGCATTATCAGCATATCATCATATCTCCCACATGGTTTAGGTTTAATTTTACTAAGTAAAGCTTACTTTACATTTTTAATCAAGAAACATGTTTGTGATGACAGATTTATCAAATTAGCAAAAGTTATGGGTATTGAAGACTCTGAGGACCCTATGGATTTTATAACTGCATTAGACCAATTCCATAAAGATATTAAAGTAGATAAGATAAAAATGTCTGATTATGATGTAAGTCCTGATGAATTTGAAAAAATGGCTCATACAGCATTTGATAGTATGGGTATGTTATTTGGAGTAGACCATTATAAGTTTACTGTAGATGATGTTGTAAAAATCTATGAAGAATCATTTGAATAGATTAATTGTATAAAAGTAATAGTAGATAGGATTAATTAACATTAATTCTATTATATTCTTTTATATGTTATACAGTACATGATTCATAATCCTAATTCTTAATTAATGGTATATGGACTAATTACTTATTTTACAATTTTTTTTAGTACGAACTGATAATATGATAATACTCTTTTTCTTGGTTAACTTACTTAATTTTTTTTGTTGATAAGTATCTAAATTGAAAATCAAATATAGAATATTCTTTACATAGAAATATTTAATTTTATAGAATCTTAACAAAATGATAAAATATAGAAATTAGTTTAAATATAATAAATAATAATAGATAAATATTTTTTTATATTATATTATGAAGAGATTGACTTACTTTTATTCTTTTTTCATAATAACTAAGGGAAACAATTATAGGGAGGAATATTGTGAAGTTTAGTTTAGAACTGCTACCTAATGAGCCAATTAATGATATTTTAGAATTAATAAGAGTGGCTGAAGATATTAATTTTGAAAATGTATGGATAACTGATCATTATAATAACAAGGATGTATTTGAGGTATTAGCAATAGCAGCTCATGAAACAAGTACTATAAAGATGGGGTCAGGTGTTTCTAATCCATATGTACGTAATCCAGTTACAATAGCAGCAGCTACAACAACATTAGATGAAATTTCTGATGGTAGGGCTGTTGTAGGTGTAGGACCTGGTGATAAAGCCACTATGGAAACTCTTAATTTAAGATGGAAGAAACCGGTTAATACAGTTAAAAATGCGGTTAATACTATTAGAACTTTATTAAGTGGTGATAAAATAGAACAAGGGGCTTGTTTAAGTGGTACTTCAAAGGTACAAACTTCAATTCCTATATATATGGCTGCTCAGGGACCTAAAATGTTAGAATCCTCTGGTGAAGTTGCTGATGGAACACTTATTAATGCATCTAATCCAAAGGATTTTGAGGTTGCTATACCTTTGATAAATAAAGGTTTAGAGAAATCATCAGTGAAACCAAACCAATTCAATTATGCAGCATATACTGCCTGTAGTATAGATGAAGATATTGATAAAGCATATAATCATGCAAGAATTGTGGTAGCTTATATTTTAGCCGGAGCTCCAAAAGTTGTTTTGGAACGTCATAATATATCTCAGGATATAGCCGGGAAAATTAGAGAATGCCTTGCAAAATATGATTTTAAAACAGCAACTGCATTAATAGATAATGACATGGTTAATGCTTTTGCGGTATGTGGAAATCCAAAGCAAATATCTGAGAAAATAGAAATATTAGAAAATATTGGTGTTAATGAATTTGTTGTAGGTTCACCTATAGGTAAGGATAGAGTAAAATCTCTAAGATTATTAGAAGACATTGTAAATTCATTCAACTAGAAAATAATAAAAGATGGATAATATGAAAGTACAAACAATTAATAAACAAATACGCGAACATTCTATAGAAAACATTAAGAATAAAAGAGATCGTAAAAAAGATAAAAAACCATTACAGGCCTATGCTGCAAGCTGGGCTAATAAAGATAGATTATATGATTGTGTTGGTTATACTATATTCATAGTATTACCTACAAGCGGATGTGAATGGGCTACTAAAAGTGGTGGATGTACCATGTGTAGTTACATTGCAGACTCACCATTATGTGAAATAGATGATAACGAGTTAATAGAAATATTTGACAATGAATGGAAAAAACAACTTGAAAAAACAGATATATCCTCACATGAGAATGTTGCTGTAAAATTATTTGTTTCAGGAAGTTTTCTTAATACTAATGAAGTAGATGAAAAAGTACAAGAACATATCTTCAATGAATTCAACAAGTATGATAATATTAAAGAGGTTATTGTAGAATCAAAACCAGAATACATTGATGAAGATTCACTTAAACGACTAGGTTCTATTATTCCTGATAAAATATTTGAAATTGGTATAGGTGTTGAGACTCTTAATGAGGATACTCGTCTAAATAAAATAAATAAGGGTATAACAAATGAATCATTTGAAAAATCTGTTAACATAATCAATAATATTAAGGAATATGATATTAGAGCAAAAGCATATCTACTGGTTAAACCAATATTACTTCCTGAAAAAAAAGCTATTCAAGAATCAATAGATTCAGCTAAATATGCAAAAGAAGTAGGTGTAAAGAGATTAGCATATTGTCCGGCTACAGTACATGCAGGTACATTAATGGATTATCTATGGAAAAGAGGTTCTTATAATCCACCGTGGATTTGGAGTACAATTGAAATAATAAAACAAGTTCGAAAAAATGTGGATATACCAATGATAATGGATACTGCAGGATTTGGTACTAGAAGAGGACCATTTAATTGTAAAAAATGTAATTCAAAACTTAAAGAATTAATCATTGAATCTAATTTAAAACAAGAAATTCCGAAAGAATTAGAAGAATTCACATGTGAATGTAAATCAAAATGGGAAGCTGATCTTGAATTTGAAGATGTGTTAAACACTACAACTAATCCAAAGACATGATTAGTTTAAAAAATATTTCTCCTCTCTTTTTTTTTAATTTCATTCATTCTATTTCAACGAATTATTTTTTTTATAATTATTTAATGTCTTATATTCTTTTATAAGGTATTATCAAAAACTTTATTCCTTATTTTTTAAAATAAAATTATTTAATGTCTTATATTTTTTTATAAGATATTGTCAAAAACTTTATTCCTTATTTTTTTAAAATATAATTATTTCTAAATATTATTAAATATTGTATATTTTATATTTCAATTGATAATATACTAAGTAATTTCAAGGATATCACGGTTATTTTTATAAATATTTTATTAAATGGGTGTTATTATTTATTTTTCATATTTTTTTACATTGAATAAAAAATTATAGGTTATTATAAATATAATCCTCATCAATATTATTATTGGTATTGATTATTATAAAAACTAATTATTAATACTTTATAATTTTCATATAAGGATATGTTAGATATATGAAAAAAAATTACTAACTGAGTTAGATAATTATGAATAAATATGTGGGTATTTGTTTATCATTATTTATTATTATAGTAACATTAAGTTTAGGCGTTGTAGGAGCAGCTAGTGATAACTCTACAAATAGTCTAGATGATTCAAATATTATTGAATCTACAACGTCTTCTGTTGAAGGAGATAGTATTAATCAGTTATCAACTTCAAATTATGAACATAATATGGATATAAATGATAACCAAATAAATAAAATGAATAATTCTAACAATCAAAAAGTTTTAAATAATAATAAACAATTAACATCAAGCAATACTAAAACAATCAATTCAAATAAAACTTCAAAAAACCTAAAGAAAAGCATAAATCTCACAGTAAACAACTATGACGAATTATATGATACAATGACTAACAGTAATTATACTGATGATGAGATGACAATCAACTTATCTGGAGATAGTATTTATAATATTACTAAAACAATAAATTGGAACAATACTTCAACAAAAAATCTAATAATAGAAGGAAACAACAGAACATTCACAGGAACAAATTATACATTTCTTAATATCCATACAGGTAACATAACTCTAAATAATTTAACAATTAAGGATATTACTACTAATAAGGTAATTATAAAAAATCAAGGTACTTTAACAATATCTGATAGTACACTATCTGATAATGGTAATATTAGAAGAATAAGTGCTATAAATAATACAGGAATATTAACAATTATCAATACAACAATTATAAATAACACAGCCATATCTGGAGGAGTATTATATAACTTTGGAAATGCCACACTAATAAATAACATTTTTATAAATAATAGTGGAGTATCACAAGGTGGTTGTATATATAATACTAAAAATGGAAATATTACATTAATTAAGAATATATTCCAGTCTAATCATGCATATGATGGGGGAGTAATCTATACTTTAGGATTTACTAATGTAACCAATAATAAATTCCTAAATAACTATGGACCTTCTGGAGTTGTAATTGAAAGTAAAGGTAATAGTATTATTTGTAATAATTTATTTGATAGTAATATTGCATCTTTCGATGGTGGTGTGATTGTAAATGATGGTTATTCATTAGTAGAAAATAATACAATTCAAAATAACAGAGCAGAATATATTGCAGGATTCCTAAATAATGGCGGAACAGTTGTTTTAAGATATAATACAATTAATAATAATACAGCACCCACTGGGGGCGTATTAGCTAACCATGGACGTATGGAAGTAATCAATAATACAATATTTAATAACATTGCTACAAATATGGGTGGTTTAATATACAATTATGGTTATTATAGTAACATAACCGCTTTAATAGAAAATAACACTATTATAAATAATACTGCTGCTAATTATGGTGGCGTAGTATATAATGATCATCTTGCAACTATCAATTTAACAAATAATATTATATTAAATAGTAACGCTACACTAGGATCATTGGTCTGTGCAGCTGGAAACAGTACAGTATATATAGATAATAATACGATTGTAAATCAAACAGCATCCAATGCTGGATCAATATTCAATACACACAATGCTACTGTAACATTAACAAATAATAACATATACAACAGTACAGCAGTACTAGGTGGTTTAGTATATACAAACAGTATACATAATGTTACATTAAATGGAAACAATATACAAAATACAACAGCTAATTATGGTGGAGTCATATATAATGTTGGAGTAGTAGTATTAAATAATAACACTATAAAAAATTCTGTAGCAAGAACTAATAGTGGTTTATTATATAATAGGGGAAATGCCTTATTAAATGGTAATGCCATATCAAATATTAGCTCAGAAAATGCAGGATTAATATTGAATAATAAGATACTTGTACTAAATAACAATACAATAACTGATAATTATGTATTAAATGACACAAGATTTGTTATTGAAAACTATAACACAGCTAACATTACAAATAACTTATTTGTAAATAATACAGATAATGTAAAAGACATGCTATTATATAGTAACAATACAGAAAACACATATGTATCAGATAATATCTACATAGACAACTTATTAAATGATACATTAATAGTACCAGTTAATGTAACAGCACATAACAATGATTAAAATTCAATGTCACACTTAATCTTAGAGAAATATACAATGATACTATAAGAAATGGTACAGTCACAGTATACATCAATGATACCCTAATTGATACTTTTGATGTTATAAATGGTACAAGCAACATAACACTTGATACTACTGATTTCGACTATATAACACATCTAAAACTAGTATATACATCTTTAAGTAAACATTATCAAAATCAAATAGGCAATGTAACTGTTTATTCTATACGAAGTACTATTATTACAGTAGAACCAATAAATAGTGTGGTCGGTGAAGAAATCACTTTAATTGCACATATTACAGATAATAATAATAGAGCAATAACTGGTGGAAATCTTGTATTTAAGATAAATGGTAAAACATTAAGAACTGATGGAAAATTTAATAGTGAGGCCAGCCCACTTAAATTTAAAGTTGTTAATGGTAGTGTAGTTTATACAATACCTGCAGAGTTATATTTAAGAGGTGCTGTTAATGTTACAGCATCATACAGTGGAACTTATAGGTATATTCAAAATAGATCTAATGTAGCTAATGCAAGTGTAGCATTACGAAATGCAACAGTAACTGTAACTGTTAATCCTAATCAAGTTAATCAGGATACTGATATTAATTATACAGTAAAAGTAACAGATACAAGTACTGATTGTAAAAATACAACAATAATAAATGACGGATATGTGATATTTAAACTCAATGGTATAACAATTAATGATACTGATAATAGTACATTACTTGTACCAGTTAATAATGGTACAGCCACATACACATATCACGTACCAAGAGGTACATCTGCTGTTGTAGGTAATGGAAATTTAACACTTAGAACATATAATGTAACAGCTACATATATAAACAAAGCATTTAATCCATCAAATAATGCTAATACTACATATAATGTTCTTAAATCTAAAATCAATATAAATTTTGCAAATGTTACAATGAATAATTCAACAAAAACACTGTCTATTAAAGCAAACATAACTGATTACAATAATAACCTAGTAGTTGGAACAAATAAGATTTGTGTAAAAATTAATGGTAACACAGTAAGAGATTCAGAGGGTAATGTTATATATTATTATATTAACAATGGTAGTATTGATTTAAGTAATATTAATATAACTACTAAAAGTAAAATAAATAATATAACAATAGTAACAGGTGACCGTGAAGCTTATACTGATTGTAGAAGTACAACCTCAAAAATTAACATTATTTAAATAATTACTTTAAAAGTAATTATTACTTATTCTTTTTTTTTTAAACTGTTTTTTTCTAATTTATTATATAATATTTTTAATCAATTAACTAATAATAAAAGAATATGAGCTATTTTATTTTAAAAAAAGTGAAGGGGGTAGATTAGGATAATTCGTTTATCCTAATATTTCTTTAATATCTTCTTCTGGTGTGGAAATTAATTTTAGGTCGAAGTTATCAACTAATACATTTAATATTGTTTCGTCTATCCAAGCAGGGAGTATAGGACCAATGTGTATGTTTGTTAATCCTAATGATAATAAACTCCATAATATTGCAACTGCTTTTTGTTCCATCCAACTTAATACGAATGTTACTGGTAAGTCGTTTAATTCCATATCAAATACTTCAGTTAATGCTAATAATATTTCAGCTCCAACTATTGAATCATTACATTGTCCAAGGTCAATGAATCTTGGTATGCCATCAATATCACCGAGATCAATATCATTAAATCTGTATTTTCCGCATCCTACACCTAATATAATTGTTTCTTTAGGTAATTTTTGTACAAATTCTCTGTAATATTCCATTTCTGGTTTATATGGTACATCACAACCTCCCATTACGAAGAATTGTTTAATATTACCATTTAATACATTTTCTTTTATTTTATCTGCAAGGGAAAGAACTGTTGATTTACCGAATCCGGTGGTGTAAGTTGTTTTCTTTTCTTCTTCAAGTTCTGGTAATTCTAATGCTTGTTTAATTACATCTGAGAAATCATAATCATCGATGTGTGGTGCATTTGGTAATTGTGCTATTCCTGTTGTGTAAATTCTATCTGCATATGCTTCTTCAGGTTCTAATCCACAGTTTGTTGTTACAATTACTGGTATGTTGTATTTAGAGAATATTTCTTTTTGATCAAACCATGGTCCACCTAATTGTCCTTTAAGATGTTCATATTTTCTTAGTTCTGGGTAACCATGTGCTATTAACATTTCACTGTGTGTGTAAACGTTTATTCCTTTACCTTCAGTTTGTTTTAGTAATTCTTCTAGTACTTTAAGGTCATGTCCTGTAACTAATATTCCATGTCCTTTACTTGCACCTTTTTCAACTACTGCAGGTTCTGGTTCGCCATAGTTGTCGATATGTGCTTTTTTTAGTCCACTCATTGCTTTAATGTTAATTTGTCCACCCTCAATCGCTAAATCTATGCAACTTTGTATATCGAAGTTTACATTTGTTAGAGTGGTGTATAATCCTTTTTCTAGGAAAGCATCAATTTCATCATCTGTAACTCCAAATTCTCTCATTTGGTATGCGTAAGCAGCTATTCCTTTCATTATAAATATTAGATTATCTTGTAATCTTGCTAGTGTTTCAGTTTTTCCACATACTCCTCTTATTGTACATCCTTCACCTTTTGCGGTTTGGGAACATTGATAACAAAACATTTTATCATTCATAATTAATCACCTAATTGTTAATATTTAATATATTCTACTTTATATAATATTTTGTAACTTTGTGAGTGAATAGAAAACTATTTTATGAACTAAGTGTAAAGCATTATTTAATGAGTGAGGACAATGGATGACACGTTACGTATATTAAAACAGATGGGATTAACAGAATATGAATCTAAGGCATATCTTGCAATGGTATCACTGATATATGCAAAGGCAGACCAAATAAGTAAACAATCAGAGGTTCCACGTTCAAAGATATACATGGTACTGGAAAGTTTAAGTGAAAAAGGATTTATAGAAGTAATAAGTGGCAGACCATTACATTACAGAATAATTCCACCAGAAGATGCATTTACAAAATATAAAACAAAATTATTAAGGGATTTAGATGAAATACAGGAACGAATAACCAGTTTATATGATAGTAAAATACCTAGTAATTATACACCAGTAACCACATTGGATAATCAAAATAAAATCATTCAAAAACAAGATATGCTGTTAGATAAGTCAACAAATACATTATATATTCGAATTGGATTTATATTACCTGAACAGGTAGAAAATATTAAAAAACTTTTAAAAAAAGTAGTAGCTAAGAATGTCACAGTGAAAATATTAGCAGTACCAAAATGCACAGTTGATAATCAGGAAATAGACGTTAAAAGTATATTAAATAATCTTCCTGTAGATGTTAAATATATGAATTTACCTGCAATTCAATTAATTATTAGGGATTATAAAGAGATGTTAATGGTCTTCACTGAAAATTCAGGTAAATCAGTATCAAATAAGAATATGGTCGGTTTATTAAATACTAATCCTATAATTATTTCAAATTTTATATTAGCATTTAATAAACATTGGAAGAAGGAATTTGATTAATTAAGTTCTTTTTTCATTAAAATATTACTACCTAGAGGAACTCCTATTTCATCAGAGATAACATTACATTTAGTATTTAATAAGAAGAATACTGGACTTTTAATATTCATTTCTGTTAATCCTTCAAAGTTTCCCATTCCTTTACTAATTACAAAGTCAACATTATCTAATAATTCTTTTAATTCATCGGATATGTAATCTTCAACTACTCCAACAGAGGCAGCACCTGTTGTAATTAGTTTAGTGTATTTGTCTAATTCTAAGTTTTTAGCATCTTGTAATAGGGCATCATTTAGTATAGGACTTTCTTTTAATGCTAGAATTATATTAACATCATAATCTTCTTTTATTTTTTTAATCAGTAATTTGTCAAATACTATTTCTCCACCATTATCTGCAAGATATAAGAGTGTATCGGCATTAGCTAATGCTTTTTTTAATTTATCTATATCATTAATCTCAAATTTCTTTTTCAATTGTTTTTTTATTAATTCTTCCATATCTGTTGATTTATCAAGTGCACCAAAGTCAATAATATTACCAACAACTGCTGCTTTAGCGTATCTTTCTAAGGTAGGATTTTCATTAATCATAGCTTCAACTGTAGGAATTAATTTCTCTGCTACTTTATTTCCTTGTTCTCTTAGTAATTTGTAAGGATCATGATTTCCTGTTTCATCCATAATTAAATGATGTAAATCGGTTCCTAATTTATTTGATTTTGTATTTTTCTTAAAATTCTTATTTAAGTATGATAGTACAGTTAATGTGACATCCATACGTTCTTCATCATTATCTACAGCTTGTTCTATTGCTTCCTTTGTTTGTCTTAGCATACAAGGAGCACATTCATAATTTATTTTCATTTATTTTTTCCTCTTACCTAAATTTCATTCTATAACTATATTTGAACTTTAATCTTTAAGTAATATCTTTATACTACGTATGGTTATATCTAAAATTATAAGTATTGTAAAAATGAAAACTAATAGTATACTTAACTATTATTTAATCGATTTTATTATAATGTAAAAAATGGGGAGACGTAAAAGTGCAAAATGATTTGCAAGATAAATGTGGTATTGTAGGAGTTTATTCATATGATGAATCTTTAGATGTAGCATCATGGATTTATTCTGGATTATACACACTTCAACACAGAGGTCAAGAATCTGCTGGGATAAGTGTTTTGAAGGATGGAAGAATTAATACTCATGTTGGAATGGGATTAGTATCTGATGTATTTAATAATGACTTACTAGATATATTGAATGGTAATGTTGGAATAGGACATGTACGTTATTCAACTACTGGTGATTCATCTTATGAGAATTGCTCACCATTTGTAGAACATAAAGAGGATATTATTATATCAATGGGACATAATGGAGATATAGTAAACTCAGAAATTCTACGTGAAGAATTAAAAGCATCAAATCATGAATTCAAATCAACCACGGATTCTGAAGTAATCTGTCATCTTATCATAGATGAATATAATAAAGATCATGACGTAATACGGTCTATAAAATCAGCATGCAGTAGATTAATAGGGTCATACTCATTAGTAATATTAATTAATGGTGTATTGTATGCAGTACGTGACCCATTAGGTATGAAACCATTAGCTCTGGGAACTAATGATGATTTCATAGTAGTTGCTTCTGAGTCTGTTGCATTTGATTCATTAGATATAGATTATGTTCGTTCTATTGAACCTGGAGAAATATTAGCTATTGATAATGGTGAAATGACCAGTTACTACCTACCACGTGAAGAGCATACAGCAAACTGTATGTTTGAATACTTATACTTTGCAAGACCAGATAGTATTATATTTGATAAAAAGGTCTATGATGTAAGATTAAATGTTGGAAAAAAATTAGCTGAGGAATACCCTATAGATGCAGATGTTGTAATTGCTGTACCAGATTCAGCTATACCTGCAACATTAGGTTATTCTCGTGCGACAGGAATTCCTTATGCTGAGGGATTAATTAAAAATAGATATGTAGGTAGAACATTTATCATGCCTACTCAAAAAGATAGGGATCTTGCAGTAAAACTTAAAATGAATACTATTGAATCTGTTCTTAAAGATAAACGTGTAATTGTTATAGATGATAGTGTTGTAAGAGGAACCACTTCAACTACAATTATAAAAATGATAAGGGAAGCAGGTGCTAAAGAAGTACATTTACTTGTAGGATGTCCTGAAATTATTTCCCCATGTTATTATGGAATTGCAATGGCTACAAAAGAGGAGTTATTAGCCGTTGATAGAACTAATGAGGAAATACGTGACATAATTGGTGTTGATTCTATTGGATATATTAGTATTGAGGGTCTTGTAGAATCTATTGGAACACCTGCTGAGGATTTATGTTTAGGATGTATAACTGGTGATTATCCTACAGTTATACCACCAGAATTAGAAGACAAAGAATAATGTCTTCAAAAACTATTTTTTTTTATTAATTATATTTATTGAGGTGTTTATTACTATGGTTGAATTATTAGCACCTGCAAGGGATAAACGCTCTGTTAGTGCAGCTATAAATAATGGTGCGGATGCTGTTTATGTTGGAATAACTGATTATAATATGAGAGCAAATGTTGCTAATATTGAACTTGATGATATAAAAGATATTGTAAAACAGTGTCATGATAATAATAAAAAGTTATATGTATGTACTAACACTATTGTAACAGATAAACAGTTAATGAAGTATAAAAAGCAGTTAGATGCATTAGAACAGTATGATGTTGATGCATTAATAATCTCTGACATGGGTATGATTAATATTGCTAATAAATCATCAATACCATTGCATTTAAGTGTTCAAGCTAATATCACTAATTCTGAGGCACTGAAATTATATAGAGATTTAGGAGTTACACGTGCAGTATTATCCAGAGAGTTATCATTAGAACAGATTAAGGAAATTAAAAACAAATCTCCGATAGAAATAGAGACATTTGTTCATGGTGCTATGTGCGTAGCAATATCAGGCAGATGTTTTCTAAGTTCCTATTTCTATAACAGGAATGCTAACTGCGGTGAATGCTTACAACCATGTAGACAAGAATGGACAATACAATCAACTGAATCAAAAAAACTAGTATTAACACAGCCTGAAGATAATTCAATAGAAAAATCACGATTATTAAGTCCCAAAGATATATGTATGATAGAACATATTCCAGATTTAATGGATGCGAAAATAGATGCATTTAAACTAGAAGGAAGAGCAAGAGCACCAGATTATGTTGCAATGGTTACAAAATGTTATCATGACGCAATAACATTATATGAATCTGGAAAATGGGATGAAAATCTTCAACTAGTTCAAGGTTGGAAAAAAGAATTAGGCTCAGTATTTAACAGGGGATTTGACACAGGATTTTATTACAGAGTTCCAAAGGAAACCAGTTATGATAATAAAGCAACATATAGGAAGATAGACATAGGACAAGTAACAAATTTCTACAAAAAGATCGGCGTTGCAGAGATAAAATTATGGGCTGATTTAAAAATAGGTGATACAATAATTATACAAGGAAATAAGACAGGTAGTATTACTGAAGAAGTTAAATCTATGCAAGTTGATGGGAAAAATGTTACAAAGGTTTCTAGGGAAGTAGTAGGTGTAAAATTAGAACAAGTAGTACGTGAAAATGATCATGTATATAAAAAAGAACCAATAAGAGGTAATTAAGATGACATTAAAGAAAATTGCTATTTATGGTAAGGGTGGTATAGGAAAATCAACTACAGTAGCTAATATTGCTGCTAGCTATGATGATTCTACTTTTGTTATAGGATGTGATCCTAAGGCAGATACTACTAGAACATTAGTTGGTAAACGTATACCAACAATATTAGATACAATACGTGGGAATACTCGGCCAACACTGGAAGATGTTGTCTATGAAGGTTATAATAATACATTATGTGTAGAATCAGGCGGACCAGAGCCAGGAGTTGGATGTGCAGGTAGAGGCGTTATAGTTGCAATGAAACTACTAGATAAGTTAGGGGCTTTTGATGATGATCCTCAACTTGTAATATATGATGTTCTAGGTGATGTTGTATGTGGAGGATTTAGTGTACCATTACGTGAAGAATATGCTGATGAAGTATATATAGTAACTAGTGGCGAATACATGTCTTTATATGCTGCTAATAACATAGCTAAGGGTATTGAAAGCTTAAATGGTAAATTAGGAGGTATTATTTGTAATTGTCGTAATGTTAAAAATGAAGTGGAAATAGTAACTGAATTTGCATCTTTAATCTCTAGTAATGTTATTGGTATTATTCCACGTAGTGATTTAGTGCAAACTAGTGAATTTAAGGCAAGTACTGTTGTAGAGACATTTCCAGATTCTGACATGTCTAAAATCTATCATGATTTGATGGATTCAATCATGAATAATGATAATTATGCTACTCCTACACCTATGGAACCTGAGGAGTTTGAAAAATTCTTCTATTCTTATGTTAATTAAACCATTTATATGGTTTATACCCTATTTTTTCATATGATTCAATACTACTTTTTAATGCATCGTCATAATTGTTGAAATAATATAAATGTGATTCACAATTACAATCAGAACATCCGAAACTTTCAATATTATCTGAACTATCTTTATTTATATGATGTGATATATCACATTCTATTTTTGTAGTACAATAAGTGTATATTACTTGGTTTATTTTGGTATTTTTGTTGAGTAATAAATAATCAACATGCCAGTGTTTTTTCTTATCATCAGATAAATGACGTTCAATTCTCTTTGAAAGAGTTCCTAAAGCTGAGCCAACATAAACATAATATCCCTTATTAAAATTAATATAGCCCTTAGCACCAATTTTTATGTTAATATCTTTTTTTACTTCTATAATTAAACAATAATTTCCTTTATCTGGCAATTCAGTCATAGTATATCATCGTGTTATTCTTAATATAATTTAATTTGTATGAATTGATATAATAGTATATAAGAAATAGTTTAATTATTTTTTTTATAGGAGGAATAATAGTGGAATATACTTTTTTTGCTAAGGGACATGAGAATGTTAGATCATTACATAAATCTACCTTTGAAATTACAACAGATGATTATCTTACGCCAAGAGGGGACTGTATTATTGGTATAAATTCAAATATTACAATGAAAGATTTTCCAGAAGAAATAAGAAATGCATTGATGACTGATGATTCTAAAATAGAATTGTTACTAGAAACTGATAATGGATCAGATATTATAACTGGTTATGGTTCATCTAATTTAACATTAAGTCATCCATCGGATATGGTTTGTAGAAAAAGTTCATTCACATGTAATCGTACTTTAATGATTCATGCTGATAAAGCAGCAATTGATTTAAATAGAACTTTAATTGATGATTTAAAAAAAGGTTCTGATTTAAAAGTTACTATTAGAATCTAAATATCTAAAATACTATTTTTTTTTATTTAAAATTAGAATTAATATTATTAAGTGCGGGAGACGGGAATCGAACCCGCGAAGAGACTACCTCAATAGGCCCTCAACCTATCGCCTTTGACCGCTCGACCACCCCCGCATATAAAAAAAGTTTTTTTCACTTTAATTTCGGATGGTTTTTAAAATATATTCAACCTTATAAAAGCTACTACTATTTATTTAAATCTTAATATATAAATTTTTTGTTTTTCAAAGGGAAAATTAAATAAAAAATAAATAATGAATAGCAGTTAATTACTCATTTTCTGCCATTCTATGTAATGATTCGGAACAAGTTTCCATTCTCATACCTAATTCTTTTTCAACCTTATGTACATTTAATGATGAATTCATAGGTCTAGGTGCTTTTTGTACAAATTCAGTACTATTAGTTGGATGAATTAATTCCTTATTTAAGTCAAATTCCTCTGCAATCTTCATTGTAAAATCATATCTACTAATCTCATCATTTCCTGCTGTATGATATATTCCATTTTTATCTTGTAAAGCTATTTCATATATTGCCTCGGCAGCATTATCTGCAAATGTAGGAGAATTAATTTGATCAGTTACAATATTTATATCATTGTCCTGTCTTAGTTGGTTAATAACCCATGTTGTGAAGTTTTGTCGTTTATGCCATCCATATAAGACACTTACTCTTGCAATAGCCCAATTTGTAGAATATTTCTTAAGCTGTACTTCTCCGTCATACTTTGATTTAGCATAATATCCAAGAGGATTAACCTCGTCATCTTCACTATAATTTCCTTTTTTTCCATCAAATACAAAGTCTGTGGACACATATATTACCTTTGCTCCAACTTTTTCACCTGCACGGGCAATATTTCCAGTTCCATTTCCATTAATATCATATGCTTTATCTATCTCATCTTCACATAAATCAACATTAGTCATGGCCGCACAATGAATAATAACATCTGGGCTATTATTTAATATTACTTTCTCAACTTCTTGTTCATTTGTTATATCACATTTAATAGTATTACCTGTAGGATTAGAATTATGTGATAACGTTATATCATAATTATCATTTGCTATAGCAGATAGTCTTTCACCCAATAAACCACTGCCGCCGGTTATAAAGAATTTCATAATAAACTATTACTAAATCAAACTATAAAATATTTAGGATTAAATCAATCAAGGAAAAAATCCCACTTCCAAAATTATTAATAGACTAATTTATAAAGATTTAAATAATAATAAAGAATTACAAAAAAAAGTAATTTCTTAAACAGGTAAGGGTGACTACTTTGAAAATAATGATAACAGGTGGAGCAGGATTTATAGGTTCAAATTTTGTTCACTACATAGCAGATAAATATGAAGACTATGAAATAACAGTGTTAGACAAGTTAACATATGCTGGAGATATGGAGAATCTAAAAGGATTAGATGTAAACTTCATTAAAGGAGATATAGCCAGCCAAACAGATGCATCAAAGGCAATGAAAGATGCAAATTATGTTGTAAATTTTGCAGCAGAAACTCATGTAGACAAATCAATCACGGACCCAGCATCCTTTGTAAAATCAGATGTATTAGGTACACAGAACCTACTAGAACTAGTAAGAAAATATGATGTAGAGAAATATATACAAATATCAACCGATGAAGTATATGGTAGTATATTAGAAGGTTCATTCAAAGAAACAGACAACATAGACCCATCAAGCCCATACTCAGCAAGTAAAGCTGGAGGAGATTTACTAGTAAATGCATACTATAAAACGTATGGAATACCGGTAATGATAACAAGAAGTAGTAATAACTTTGGACCACGTCAATTCCCTGAAAAATTAATACCATTATTCATATTAAAAGCAATTCATAATGAACAGCTACCCGTATATGGGGATGGAAAAAATGTTCGTGATTGGATATATGTAGAGGATAACTGTGCAGGTATAGATACAGTGCTACATAAAGGAAAAATTGGAGAAGTATATAATATAGGTGGAGGAAATGAAAGAAATAATCTAGAAATCACAAAAATGATACTAGAAAAACTAGGAAAACCTGAAAGCCTAATAAAACATGTAGATGACCGTTTAGGTCATGATAGAAGATACTCCTTAGATGCATCAAAAACTAAAAAATTAGGATGGGAACCTAAATGGACATTTGAAGATGCAATGGAAAAAACAGTTAATTGGTATAAAAACAATTCTGATAGATTATATAAACATGTACAAACATTATAATCTATAATTTAATTTTTTTTTTTAAATTGTTAAAAAAGCTATTTTTCTTAAATTAATAAAATGAAATTTCTTTTTCTACTAAAATTAGAATCTATTTTTTATAAAAAAATAAAAGAAAGAAAGGGGGTTTTTTTGTTATTATATAATTTTATTATATATGATACATTACTCTTGACGCGCTGATTTTCTTGTAAATCCGGTAAAGAAGAATACTGCAATTAAAACAATTGCTAAAATGTATCCTAGAGATATTTCAGCTTGTGAAGATGCTGCTTGTCCTCCACTTTTTGAGGATACAGCATAAACTGCAGCAGTAGCACTTGTAGCTCCACTACTTGATGCTGAACTACTTGATGCTGAACTAGCTGAGGATACGGATCCTCCGTTAGCTCCTTGACCTACATCAGAACTACCTGATTCAGTACTATTTCCACTTCCAGAGCTTGAACCGGAATTAGATGAACCTTGACTATTTCCTGAACCATTATCAGTTCCATTTCCAGAATTTTGTCCATTATTGTTTCCACTATTTCCTGAATCTGATCCAGTACTAGATCCACTCATTTGACTTGCTGCATTACCATTGCTTGAACCAGCATAACTTGCAGCTCCGGCGTAAGCTCCTGATCCTGAAGATACTCCAGCGTCACCATATCCTTTGAAGCTGTCTCCTCCAACATTGGTTCCACCGTTTTCACCGCCAGTATCACTACCGGTTCCACTACCTGATCCTGCACCAGTTCCAGAATCACCGGTACCTAGTACAGTTCCAGTATTTGTTGCTGAGTAGTATTGTTGTGAATATCTTTCTAAACCTTTAACACCTAATGCAGATCCTCGTTTCAGTATCCATTCATGGAGATTTACATTACCACATGTGTGGTGACAACATGCTACTCCCCATTTATTTACATTATCAACGTATTTTTGGATAAGATCTTTTAGTAATTTGTTATCAGTTGTTTTCCAATAGTTGTTCATAGCTAATGTCATACCCCAACCTAGCATTGATTGAAGGGGATATGATTTATAGTTAGCATCACCTATTAAGTATTCACTGTAAACTATAACTTTCATGCTTTTTGTGAATAATTCTTGGCTAATTGCACCTGTTGAGTTTCCACTTGTTGTTCTATGGATTGCTTTTCCGTTTTTATCTTCCTCATATCCTTGTGTTGTGAATATTGTTTTTATTAAGTTTTCAAAGTTTTGTGATAGTTGGTTCCATCCACCAACGGAGGAAGTCATTGCTTGTAACCATTGTGGATTTGTGATTGTTGTCATTACTTCTTTACTGACTTCTTTGGAAATTGTGCTTGAAATTATATTGTTTCTGTTACGTATATCTATCAACATAGTGTTTGGAATTGCTCCATGTACATTAGCTGCATTCAGGAGTCCTCCAAACCAGTCTGTGTAATCGTCTGAATCTATGTATCTCCATGTACTGTCCATATCTTGCATTATCAGGTTAACTTTGGATAATAGATATGCAAAGAGGTCTCTTTGTCCTGGAATTACTACTATTTTTCCCTCAGAATTCACTGTCCATGCATTACATAATCTTGATTCGTATACACTTGCTTGTTCGTAAGCTACACCTTCAGTTGAATTTTGCCATGATGCAATGTTGTTAAGTAAATCTGATACACCAGTACCTTCTAATTTAGCTCCATTAAGACCAAATAATCTATATGTGGAATTAAATTGGGCATAATGTTTTTTAACATAATTGTCTTCAATACTTTCATTTAGATTATTCACTTGGTTTACTGCATTGTATAATAAGCTTAACCAGTATGGGTTATTGGATACAATAGTAGCAAAGATATCAATTCTTGGACGTTGATATATTTTACCATCAATTGTTATAGTAAGGTTTTGAAGTGGTATTACCTCAGTACCATTTACTTTTCCGCTTTGATCCCATGTTGGTTTAACTCCTAGTAAATATAGATATTGAGCTAGACTAATTCCTTCTGTACGAAGTACTTCAGTACCCCATATTACTTCCCCAACTAATTCTGGGTATGTATCTTCTCCGAGGTCCTGCATGTATTGTGTTAGTATTTGATCTACTGATTTAACAGCAGTAGACCATGCAGCTCTACTAGGCATTTTTGTAGTATCACTAGAATACATTGATCTACCTGTAGGTAATACATCAGATAATGCTGGGTCTCCAGATAATCCTGGTTCTACATATCCACCACTAAGAGCGTTCATAATAGATGCCCATTCTTTGTTATCACGAACTTCATTTATGAAAGTTACTATTTGTAAGAGATCATTATAGAAACTACTGTTTTCGTTTTGGTTTTGTTCTCTAGCCATTAATTTAGCATTTTCAACAGTTGCATTATCAACTAATCTCATTACAATACTTTCAAGTGTTGAAGTAATAGCTGCCTGTTGTTCTGTAAAATCAACGGATTTTATTTTATCATAATAATTTCCATCGATATTATAGTAAATATTCATAATATCTTGCAGTATACTTGTTCGTGATGATGCAATGCTAGTTATTCCTTGAACCATTTCAGTATCGTTCCAGACATATCCCAATGTATGTACACCATAGTTTATAGTATCTCCACTTAAACTCTCTATAGTTTGATGTATTGTGGATAGCCAGTCTTCGAAAGCTTCATCACTAGTTGTGTAATTATACATTTTTTCTAAGTATTCATCAAAGGTCATGTTACCTTTTAAGGTATAATTATAGTAACCGTTCATTGATTTATTAAGACTTTGGGATAGGTTAAGTATTGCACTTTTACATATACTCATTATTTCTTGGTCACCAATTTCCTTTACTTCATTGTATAGTGTGATGTTTTCACTCATTCTTAAGAAGTCAGGTGATTTAAAACCACCAGTGGATGTAAGGTTTAATATTAATTCTTTATAATATTCAACGTTACTTAAATCACCAGTTTTTTTGTTACTATCATAATTTGATATAGCATCACTTAAGTCTGCATATTCATCATATAGTTTTGAAGCTGTTGTTACTGGTGTCATATGTGTAATTACTTGTGCAAAACTTCTTTCTTTTGCAGTCATACCTTCTCCAGGGTTTGATACAATATAAGGATATATGATTGGAGCCTCAATTAACTGGAATGGCCAGTCTGATGCTTGTAATCCTAATGTACGCCCTGGTAACCATTCAAGGGTTCCGTGTGTACCCATACTTATCATTGCATCTACACTATTACCTGTTTTTCCTTTATAATATTTATATAAATATTTATAGAATGCAACATATTGTTGTGGTGGTGCTAATGCATCACTATGATAATCGGTTACGGAATCCCATCCTCTTGCTGGTTGTATGCTTATAAAGATATTACCAAAGTAAATACCAGGTATAACTAGGTAACTGTTGTTGTATATCATTGAACCATTACCTAATCCTGTTCCCCAACATGCAACTAATTGTTTTTGAAGATTTTCTGGTAATTCATCATACATTTTTTGGAAATCACTTTTACTTATCAACTGATGATTTTTAGTTAGGTTTGCATAATGGTCTTTAACATATGTATTAAGGAGACCTTTTGCCCAGTTTCCTTTGTTACCTATGTCAATGAGTAGTGTAGTTAATTCTTCAGTAGTTGGAATTTCACTTTTTTTCATTCCAATATTATAACCTTCATCAGCCATTTTAACTAGTAAATCATGTACACTGGTATATACATCAAGATATGATGCACCTATGTTTGCTCTACCTGGTGGGTAGTCATATAGAATTATAGCTATTTTTTTATCATAATTCTTTTTCTCTTTAAGTTGTGCCCATTTAAGTACTAGTTGAACGTGCTTTTTCACACCTTCCTTGATAATTACAGTTGTTCCATTATCTTCAACGTAAGAAATTGGCAGTGCACCAATAACTCCTTCAAACTGAGGAACTGTTACTTTATATGTCCATTCAGATTGTGGTCCATATTCACTTTCATAACTATATTTACTAATACCACTTAAAGCATTTAGAATGGTTATGTTTGTGTGTTTATAAGTTTCTACAGTTATGTTTGTTGACATTTGTGAATATGATGTGGACCATGAATATAAGGAACTAGCAGCACTAATTCCACGGGATAAACCGCTTTTATTGGTTACTGCAATGTCTAGTAATTCTGTCATGGTTGGACTTGTTGTTGCATATTGATATAGACAAAATGCTGCTCTACCATTTCTTTCATATTCTTTTATTAGAGCTTCTACTTCTGGTGTTGTTTGGTAGTAGCTTATAATTGCAATGAAAGGTCCTTTGTATTTAACGTGTTTATTGTACCATTGTTCAAAGTTGTGTAATATGTCTACTGGATTTTGATGTTCTAGAATCCATGGATTGTAGTAGTTTGTCATCCAGTTTAAACTTCCGGATCCATCATCATTATATCCATGGTCCATTTGTATCCATTGATTTATTTGTTTACTGGTTGGAATTGGTATAGACATTTTGTATCCAGGATAATAAATACCCCATTGTGGTCCAGCTAATATGGGGGTATTTCCATTTAGGGTTGGATTTACTTTACTTTCTCCTAGTAGGTAGAATATATAGTTTAACATGTTTTTCATATTGGTTTTAATGACAGTTTCATCTTTAATAGGTTCTGCTTGCCAGTATGAACCAATATATGTGTTTTCAATGGAGTATGGACTGTTACCTAGGAATCCCCAGCCTAACTGGTTAACTAATGAACCATATATACCAAAGGTATATGCAACCTTATTATTTTGTGATGCTGGTGATTCTTTGATGAGGTTCGTATTTACTCCGAATCCTTCTCCTAAAGCATACATATCTACTAGTATAAAGTTAGTATGGCTTAACATCCATTCAGCAGATACATCATATGAACTATTTAAATTATAACCTTCAAGGAAATATACTCTATCTGATAGTTTTCTCAAGGCTTCGAATTTATTATATTGTCCATCGCTCGAGCTTCCTGAGTATGATATAATTGCTATATCGGGTATGAAAGTATAATTTAAACTTTCAGTAGTATTTATGATGTGAACTTCTTCTTCACCTGTTTTATATGTTCCATATTCGAATTTGACTATGTAGTAATTTGGAGTTAATCCTGTTATTACATAATTACCAGATGAATCGGATTTCGTTTTTGTAACTATTTTACTTGTATTTTCATTGTATACAGTAATAACTGCTCCTCCTACTCCAATAGCGTCTTTTTCCTCTCCGACGTAAGTCATTGAGGTTTTATTATATACACAGGTAACTTTTCCATTCAAACTATAAGTTTTTGCTTGTTTGATATATTTTGGGCCTGTTTTAAACGATGATTTCTCAGAGGCTACAGTTTTTATTTCTGATATTGCATGTTCCTCTTTTGATGTTATAGTTGCTGTATCTTTTTTCGTTGTTTTACTTGTTGTATCTGTTGATTTTTTCTTCGATGTTGTAGTAGTATCTATTTTCTTATTGGTTTTTGTTGTTGTTAATGATACTTCATTAACATGTGTTTCACTTGTTAGTTCAGATATTGTTGATTCTGTATTAATTGTAGTTATCTCATTCATTGTTGGTGTTGCTGTTGTACTATTAACATCTTCTGGATTACTTGCAGTTACTGTAGTACAAATTAAGAGTACAAAAAGTATCATACATAATGAAAAGATCTTATTTTTCATCACATATAACTCCTTTTTAGTGTATTCAACAATTTTTATTTATCTTAACTATTCAAGTATAAATGAATAAGAATACACTAATACTATTTTAGTTCAGTTTATTTAATATATTTATGTATTATTAATAAAAATTCAAGTAAATTAGTCTTAATTTTTCTATTAAAGTTTAAATATTTTGAATTTAATTATAAAATGAGTAATTTAAAGAAAAAAAAAATAAAAAAGTTAAAAAACGTTTTAGGTTTTTATTGTTAAGACTGGTGCAGTATATTTACCGGAATTAACGTGATTATTACCAGAGTATACAACTGTTACATTATATAGACCATCATCCCAGAAGATATTTACATATGTACTTAGCATAGCAGTTCCATTAGTAATTGACTGAACAGTAGTTTCTGTCATTGTTTCTGGATCAACATTACTTATAGTTCCACCATTAACTTTAAATACATATTTTCCATTAGCAACTGGCAATTTTGTTACACTTGTAGTGATATGTGCTACAAGAGTTATGAATTCTCCAGATTTAGCAGTTAACTTTTCAATAGAAATAACTGGGTCCTCTTTAAGAATAACTAATTTAGATGTAGTAGTCATACTATAATATCTATTATTATCTCCTAGTACTATAGTGAAATTATTATCACCTGCACGTAATCCTGATGGTAAAGTAATATTTGTAAGTAGAAGACCATTAACAATATTCATATGAGCAATAGTTTTTCCATTTACTTTCACAGCTGCTTTTGTAGTACCTTTTAACTGGTTACCGTTTTGGTCAAGAATAGTTTCATTAAGTAATATATTTTGACCAGCATATGCTGTTATTTCTTTTTGTATGAAAGAAACATTAACTTTTTGTATAGTCATATTAGTAGTATATTCTATTCTATTATATGAATCGTTACCATATACTGCTGTTACCCTATATGTTTTACCACCAAAACCACTTAATGTGTAATTTAAAGTAGCTACACCATTAGTCATTTTAATTTTTATAGGATTACTATTATTATCTTTTAAAGTTACACCATTAAACTTAAAGACTACTGTACCATTCAGTGGGACTGATGTTTTAGCATCAGTTGCTGTTGCTACAAGTGTTATATTAGTATTTGTTTGTGGATTTGTAGGAACGACTACATTTATTATAGCATCGTTTTTGAGTACTGGTTTAATATTGTCTGATATAGTAATATTGGTTAAATTTCCTGTAATCGTTACAGCTTCATCACCAGTAACATCATTGGATAATAATGTATTATTTAGTATAGCTACATTATTAGTTCCATTAATTGACACTGCTTTGGAATTATTACCCACATCTATTGTGTAGACTGTGTTATTAATGATTTTTGCATTATCTGAGTTTTGTTGAATTTGAATTCCAGTATTTCCAGGTCTTACTTCTTCAACAATTTCATTAATTGGTATATTACTGTTTCCTGTAGTGTTCACGTAGTTGCCTGTGATTGTAGCATTGGTAGAGTGTGCAAGTTCAATACCCATCGTATAATTACCGACACCAGTAATATTATTATTACTTATAGTAGAGTTTTGTGTTTGATATATTTCCATACTGTATACGATTGGAGCATTTAATTTAATATTATTATCGCTTACGTTCATATTTATTGTTGGACCTACACCACCCATGGTAGATGTGATTATACCAAATGCTAAAGCTTCATTATCTGCTGTGTAAATGGTTGTATTATAACAATGTCCTGTAACATTGTTTCCTGTGATTGTACAATTTGTAGCATAATTACCAATTTGTACTCCATCAACGTATCTGTCACCAGTCATGTGTAGTTTGTTATTGGTGATGTTGATGTTACTTATAGTATCTAATGCATTTATTGCATATACAAATCTTGCTCCACTTATGGTTACTGTGTTATTATTGATGGTTATATTATCACCGTTTTTGATTTCAATACCATCTATAGTACCGTAATATGTTCCATCACATTCGTCAGCTTTTCCAACGTCAGCAATATTATTCTCTATTAGAACATTATTACCTCCCCAATTAAAGATACCGAATGTATTAGCTAAGCCTGCACGATCACCATTTACCCAATCAATATCCATTGCATGACCTCTTACAGTCACATTATTGTTTGAAATAGTTACATTGTCAACGTTATTATATATTCCTTGTGTCACATAATCAACGTCTGAATCGCCGTTGTCATCATTGTTAGTTATGTTTATGGTGTTATGGGTAATTTTAGCGCCAATTGCTTCATTATGAATAGCATCCTGATAACCTGTTGTAACAATTTTTAAATTAGTTACTGTTGAATTTATTGCATCCTCAGTAAGGAATACTTGACCATTGTTAATTGTTGCATCAGAACCTGTAAGAACTAATCCTTGTTTATCAAGATAGAATGTTTTGTTGTAAAATGAACCTGTTAGTATAATAGTACTATTTGCTGTTATTGTATTTTTTGTACCTGAGTCTCCACTGAAATAACGGTTATAATTTCCGTCGGTTACTGTGATATTTTCTGCTGTTTTCAATGATTTTTTTGAATCATGTTTTATAGCAGAAGTTGTATTTATTTTCTTAGAGGTAGTTGGTTGGGATTTTACTGCATAATCAACGTTATTATTTTCAATTGTTTGTATGTCCTGCGTGCTGGTAGTAATAGTATTAGTATCTTGGGCAGTTGTTGTTACGGATTGGTCTGTACTGTTAGCTGCTGATACTGCACTTATTCCTATAAATAATAGGATTAATGTTGCTATTAGTAAAAACACTTTCTTATTATTCATTATTCACCCCTTCTATTTTTAATTATATAATCATACTTTAAAAATTAAACAATATAATTTTAATTAAGTTTAATATTAATTGATTATATGGTTGATTATATAAACTTTATGAATAATATAATTTTTCATTATAAAATTAGAATTAGAGCTAATAATAAACTTTAATAGATTTTTTGGGAGTAATAATGTGAAAAATTAGTATTTTTTGAAAATTAGGAAAAAAAGGACTGGTAATTTCATAAAAAAAATTAGGGTGAAAGTGTATATTTAATTTTTTTATAGTTAACACTTCCACTCTTTTATTTTTTCCTAGTATACTTCTTCATGTCCATTCTTTGTTGGATTATTTTTTATTGTGTTATGATTTATTGTTGTTGTAGCATGTTTCATGTCGAAGATTGCTCCTCCACTGTTTGCAGTATTACTTGTTATTTTGTTACCTGTGATTGTAGTGTTTGTTGCACGGGTGTATATTGCACCACCATAGCTTGCATTGTTACTTGTTAGATTGTTATTGGTTATTTTCGTGTTTACTGCGTTATAGTTGTTTATTGCTCCACCATAACTTTTTGCATCGTTATTCTTGATAGTGTTTTCGGTTATAGTATTGTTGGTTCCTATGTTGTAGATTGCTCCTCCACTTGATGTTGCTTTATTGTTGTATATGTTATTGGATTGTACTGTTATATTTGTTCCTCTAAGATATATTGCACCATATTGTGCTTGGTTGTGGTGTATTCTGTTACCTGTTATTATTATATATTTTGCATTCCAGTTACTGATTGCTCCACCTAATGAAGTTGCAGTGTTATATTGCATAATGTTTGATTTTATGTTTATGTTTGTTCCTAAATTATTTATTACTGCTCCAGTTTTTGCTTTGTTTTGTGTGAAATTGTTGTTTGTTATATTATTATTTTGACCTATTACAAATACTGCTCCACCACTTACTAGTGCAGTGTTATTTGTCATGTTGTTTTTATTGAGTTTTAATGTTGATCCTCTGTAGTATATTGATCCACCATAGTTAGCTTTGTTACCGTTGAATTTATTACCTGTTATTACTGTGTTTTTAGTATCCCAGTTATTTATTGCTCCACCAAGAGTTTTAGCTGTGTTATTTGTGAATTGGTTGTTTGTTACTTTGGTGTTTACTCCTAGGTTGTATATTGCTCCTGAGGAAATAGTTGCATTGTTTTTAGTGAATTGGTTATTTGTTATTATTGTGTTGTTTCCTCTGTTGTATATTGCTCCTCCATATGAAGCTGTGTTGTTTTGGAATACATTGTCTGTTATTAAAGCATTGTTTGCATTATAGTTGCTTATTGCTCCACCATTACTTCCTTTATTGTTTATGAATGTGTTTCCATTTATTGTTGTGTTTGGTGCTCTGTTTATGATAGGTGTGTTTTTAAATCCTGTGAATGTTATATCTTCTAGGGATATTAATCCATTTTGTATGTTAAAGCTGCTAATTTTCTTATTGTTTCCATCAAATACTACATTGTCGTAGCCTATTATTTTAAGATTTACATTGGTGTTAAATGTAACAGTTTTATTAATTTTGTATACTCCGTTTAAGATGTAAAGTGTTGAATTGTTGTATTTGCTATTTTTTATCGTGTCAAATGCGTATGTGTAGTTCCATGGTGTTTCTGGTGTTCTTCCATCATTTTTGCTTGTACCATTAGTTGCTACATAATATACTTGTCCGGTATAGATTACAAGACCATTTTTGTATGTGGAGGTACTGCTATTTAGCTGGTTATTACCATAATATTTTATTGTTATATTGTTTTTTCCTAGTAATGTGCTTGGAGCTGTAAATTTGAATCTTGCTGTTCCATTTTTGTTTACAGTTGCACTGATTACTGTTCCATTTGTATATTTTAGGTCTTTACCATTTATCATTAAAGTTACTCTACCGCTATTTCCATTGAATGTTTTTGCTTTATCGGATATTATTATGTTTAATGTTGTTGGTTCGCCAACTCTGACATGGGTTGCTGTATAACTTATTGTACTTGCTGCCTTGTTTACTGTGATGTTATTATGTGCTGTGGATTTTGTTAAGAGATTAGTTCCATCAAATGTTACATTTAACGGATATTTTCCTGCAACTAATGTTGATGGTATTGTGTATTTATATGTTGCTATTCCATTGGATACTTTTGCAGTTCCGACTAGTGAATTGTTAACATATATTGTAACAGTTCCAGAAGTTATTGCTTTTCCATTTGCAGTAAATCTAGATGTAATTGTTACCTGATTACCAATTATTCCAGTTACACTGCTTACAGTTGCTACAGTTTTAGTTTGAACATATAATTTAGCAGTACCATTAGATGCAAAGTAATCATCATTTCCGCTGTATACAACGGTTATATTATATGCCTTACTTTCTGCATTTGCTGGTATTCTATATGTGTATGATGCTTTTCCTAAAGTTACATTAGTAGTTCCTAATGTTTTTCCATCTAATATAAATGTAGCATTTCCAGTTAATTGAGCGTCATAATTATCTTTTATTTCTGCATTGATTGTAACTGTTGATCCAGGTAATCCTGTTACATTATTTACATTAACTATACTGCTTGTTTTAGTCTTGTTTAAATTTAATGAATTTGTATTAGTTGCATTTTGGAAATTTGTTCCTGATACTGATGCAATTATTGTGTATATTGTAGGTTTTAATAGATTTGTATCATTAAATCTAATAGTTGCTACACCATTTGTTACATTTGATGAACCTATTATAGTAGTACCTATTCTAAATACAACTGTTAAATTTTTTAAATCATCAGTTGTTGAATTAACGTTTGCTGTGAAAGTAACTGGATGGCCTACTGTGCCTTTTACATGTGTTACTGTGATATTTGTGAAGTATAGGAAATTATGAGATATTTTGTTTGATTTATGATCATTTAATACTGCATTATCTCCAATATATTGTGATGACCTTATTGAATTTTCAGTTATTGTGTTATTAACAGTATCTGAGGTTAAGTTCACTGCATATGGACTTGCATTATTATCTATTGTGTTATTAATTACTGTGTTACTGAAACTTCTTGTCATAAACATTATTCCATTTTTACCGAAAGGAATCGCATCACTGTGTAATGCACTGGATGTATTTCCATAATCAGCACCTCTCATAGTAATATTATTACCGATAATTCTATTAAATGATGATTCATATCCAGCAACTCCGTATGGATTTGTTGCTTCTCCATAGAATGTATTATTGATTATTTTGTTATTGTCAGTATCAAATAATTCAATAGTGTATAATGATGCTGCACTTGCATTCATTTTGTTATTTATGAATGTTGTGTTAAGACAATGTTCTAATGTTAATCCATAAGCATAATCTCCTCGGACTGTGGAGTTATGTAATGCATTTACGTTGAATGTATTGTTTTCTACTATTGTGTTAACACTATTTAATCCTGCTATAAATCCAGTAGCAAAGTATCCACCATTAACTGCTACATTATTATTTCTAAATGTGTTATTAGTTGCATTTAATGAACTAATTGAACTTCCCCATGGTGCTCCTAAGACTCCCATACCATATTCATATGGTCCATAACTATTTACTGTTATTTTATTGTTTGTTATAAAGTTATAATTACTATCATAATAAACATCTATACCTACAACACTGTTTTTACAAGTGTCCACCGGGAATTGGTACTTATCAAATTGTGATGTTACATTTACATCGTTTTTGTTAATTGTGTTGTATGAGGAATATAATAAAATAATTCCATAATTATGTAATACCTCTTGAACAGCGCCGATTCTATCATCAAACATGATTTCAGAATCATATTCTATAGGTATATTACTTTGGTTTAGTCTTACTATATTATTTGTTATATTGTTAAGATCTGATGCATATACAAATATTGCGTAGTTTACGTAATCACCAGATGTGAATATTGTGTTATTTGTTACAGTGTTACCACTTGATGAATATAAAAATATTCCAAAGCTTTCCCATTTATCATAGTTATTGATGTTAATGTTTGTGATATTACAGTTATTTACTTCTACTACTTCAATAGCATGTACATTGATAATTGGTGAATTATATCTGTTGTTAATAATTGTTACGTTAGTTATTGAGGATGCGTGAGCATCGCCTGTGAATGTTACTGTACCATTATATATTGTACAATTTTGTCCTATTACATGTACTTTTATTGGGAATGTAAAGTTTTTGTTTGTGAATGTACCTTGTAGGATGAGTGTATCATTCTTTAATACTTTGTTGGTATTAACAGTATATTCATCGGTAAAGTATGTGTAATAGTTGTCTTCTGTAATTATATATGTTTTATTTGAATCTGGTAAGTTTTCAGATGTACCTGATGATGGAGGTAGGTATGCTAAGTCTAATCCTTGTCCAGATGTACAATTTAATACATTTGACTCTGCTACATATACATGTGCATCTTCTTCATTTCTTGCACCTGCTTCTGAGAAGTCTATAGCATATTCATCATATGATTGAATTCTGTTGTTTGTAACATTTACATAATTTATTTTTTTACTACTTGATTGTTTTTTGAATACTATGCCTATTTTTCCACTAGTAATATTATTATTACTAATTGTGATATTTTTGTATGCACCTTTAGCGTATATTCCGTTTCCTGATGTAGACCATAGATTATTATTTGTTATTATAGCTTTACCTGCCATAATTCTAATACATGATCCACTATTTGAAGTTATGGTATTATTATTAAGGATTACTCCTTCACCACCAATAGTGATACCTACTGTTGTTGTGTTTACATGAACTATGTTATTAGAAACTATAGCTCCTTCACATGCATAGATACCTTCTGCTGTAGCATTTACTTCATTTCCTATAATGTAATTATTTGTGAAATCTTGAGTAGATATTCCCCTATATCCTTCTTTCACATAGTTGTTACGTATTGTGTTCTCAGTACCCATTATCTGAATAGTATAACTCCAAGAGGTGTCTCCACCTGTAACATAGTTTCCAGTTACGTTATTATAATCACAGTAACCTCCTTGGAATAGTCCTGATCCATATACACTGAAATATATACCGTTTGCTTGGTCACTTACAACTGTGTTATTGTCAATGTTATTGTAGTAACATAATCCAAATGCTGCTGCTGTATGGGTACGATTCATATCTTCACGACATGATGTCTGGAAGTAATTGTCATAAACACGACTATTATTCATTTGATCTGCCGCTAATGCAAATGCAAATGGACCCCATACGTGTATATGGTTATTTGTGATTGTAATGTTCTTTGTTTTGTTAACATAGATTCCACTACCATAGTAGTTGTTGTTAGTAATTGTTAAATTCTTGATTACTGCACCTGTTGAGTTTAAACCTTCAACGTTTACGGTACAGTTGTATAATTTAGCATTTTTGTTTGTACTGGTAAGTGTAATGTTTGATTTATCTATACTGAAATTCATGTTTGTGAATGTACCTTGTAAGTCTATTGTGTCACCGGCCTGCACTAAGTTTGTACTTTTTGTTTTGTTTTGTGTTTTGTTGTATTTGAAGTATAAGTTGTAATTATCGCTAGTTATTGTATAAGATGATTTTTTCAACGTTTTATTAGTTGATTTTTTCGTTGTTTTATTATTACTTGTTTTTATATTCTCTTTTTTATTTACGGTTGTTTTAATATTATGAGTATTACTAATAGTGTTATTAATATTACTAATACTTTGTATATCTGTGCTTTGACTTGTATCTTTTTGAATTGTATGACTTGTTCCATTGTCTGAAACATCTGCCGCCGATACACAGCCTAAGCTAACCATAAATAAAATCAGTGTAACTAACAAGAATTTACTCATAGTTTTCATTTTTTCACCGTTTTTTTTATTCATAATTGTCATAAATATAAAATTAATGATTATTTATGATAATATTATATTTCTTTTAAACGAATTAATTAATTTTTCTATATAAATATTAAAATTAAATTTAATATAATATAATAGTCAAAATTAATTAAAATAAATAATTATGATTAAAAAGTAGGATAGGCAATTTAAAAAAAATAGTATATGATTCTAAAGTATAAAAATTAGTTCTCATAAAATAAAAAAAGGTGGTGATAGGATTTATCCTACTTTTTATGAACTCACCATAACCATTTTACCAGTACTAGGATCTTGATAAACTTTTCCCATTTCCTGGTATCCTGAACCAGATTTAGTTACATTTTCAGGTGTTTCATTTAATTGTTGTGTTTGATTATTATCTAATTCTGTAGTTTGAGCCTGCTGTTGTTGCATTGATTGTTGTTGCTGTTGCATGGACTGTTGTTGAGACATTGCTTGGTTCATATTTTGAGCTCCTGTAGACATCACAGCAAATATTAGAAAACCCACTGCTAATACTAACATGATATCAGTCATGTTTACTGCTGATGACATAGGATCTAAATCTTCACCAGAGCGTAGTTTTCCTCTTCTTAATGACATTACATCACCTCAAGAATAGCTTCTCCGATATCATATAATGCTGTTAAATCCTCTTCGTACCATCTTCTACGAATTCTTGCAATAACGAAACATAATGTACCTGCAGCTAATCCTGCAGTAGTTGTGTTAAATGCTGTTGTTAAGTTAGTTGTTAATGTCATCATATCTCCAGCACCTAGAGCTGCTAGTCCTGGACCCATAGGTATAATAGTACCTAGTAATCCACAACCTGAACCTACTTTAGCAACTATTTCATCTTTTTCTAATGTTTTCATTATTTTGAATTCTTGGTCTTCAATAAGATTTCTTGCTAACACTTCTCGGGTTTCTTTATTATATTGTTCTTTATCAAGAGATGCTATTTCACATAACATTTTTTTATCTTTTTTGATTAGTCTTGTTTTATTAATAGTGTCGCATATCTCTTCTTGTGTATTACACTTTGCTATGTCTTTAATTATATTACTTCTTTCTTCTGCAGTTATTTTCTTACGTCCAGTATATTCTGCAATTATAGCTCCTAATTCTATTATTGCAAATATTATAAATATTATAAGTAAGACTAATACTGGAAGTAACAGACTTTGTGCGACAACATTCAATATTCCTGTTAGAATATCTCCTCCAGGTATAGTACTGGCCATGTAATTCCTCCTATTTTCTTAGTTATTATTAGAATTCTATTAAATCGCTTTTTCTTTTAGTATATATAATGCCGAGTATTACTAATCCAATCACTGCAATTAGCATATAACCTATATCAGTTAATGATTGAATTTGTACTGCTGATCCTGATGTTAATGATGAAATATTAGGTAGTATTAATAAGCATAGACAGAAGTATAAACCAATAAAAATCATGAAATTTCCTAATACAATAGGATATGGTTTATTAATTTTTTTCACAATTTTAGTTGACAATGCATAGGTTATTCCCATCACAGCTACTAATGCAACTGAGGACAATAATCCTAGAGATACTGATGATACACCAGCCATTGGAGATACTAGTAATATTGAAGTTAATATTGCACCAAAACAACATGGACATGGCGCAACTACTGCCATACATGTACTGCTTCCAACGTCTTTACCTGTTACTTTCCAGTCATATACAGTTTTAAATCCAGTTATAAGAATTACTGCTGCAATTACTGCGAAGATGTAACTGGTATAATTATATACAAAATTATATAGTTCTTTGGTGTATGGTTGTACTATGTATGATAGTACTACAAGTCCTACGAAGTACCCAACTAATATTAAGTATACATTTCTTTTTTTAATACCTGAAAATCCTAGAGCTAATCCTATTTTCAAACCAAATATTAGAACTGCTGCTAATATTCCATATTGCCAGAATTGTTCTAGCATTTATATTTCCCTCCTTTTTCATTGTTAATAAAAAAAGATGTAAAATATATCATAGAATATATTCATTTTATGATAGTATTTTTTTTAATTTTCATAAAGTTATATTTATTTGTTTTTTAATATTAATATTATTCTTATTATTTTAATGAAATTAATATAAATTTTATTTATTCGTGTATTATTGAATAATCGATTCAAATATATTTTAATTTTAAAAATACGGGATATTAATTTACTATTTTCTTAGTTCTGCTTTTAATTTTTATATTTTTAAATTAATCAATATAAAATGAATATAAATATATAATTCTTAAATTATATTATGTAATATGAAGAATAATTATCAGAACTTACTTGAGTTTCATTAAATGTTTTAATATTCTTCTATATAACTAAAAAGGAGGTTAAAGTATTTCTATTAAGAGAAGTCATATTATTTTAACTTCCCTAACAATATTATTCATATTAATATCTATAACTGCAATATCTGCAGCTGATTCAAGTAGTACTAATACTACAAATATCGAATCTTCAAATGATAATAATATAAATTCAAATATTGGAATTAGTGAAGTTAATAATAATTATAACATCACTTCAAATGATAACAAGATAGCACATGTATCAAACAAGCAGAATACTAGTAAAGACATTCTTAAAAGTAAATCAAGTATATATGATTCTAGAAATGCAAGTAATTTAGAGAGTAAATCTATTAAAACAAATGATTCATCAAATGAAACAAGAATTGACCCAGACATTCGTTTAAGTGATAATCCTATGGAACCTGGTACTAACACTACATTTGTAGCTATAGTTCCATCAGATGCTACAGGAACAGTTGTATTTAAGATAAATAATGAAATAATATCTAATAATATAACAATTAACTCAACATTACTAACTTACACTTACGAGGTACCTGAATATTATAATGATCCAACATATAATTTAACATTATCTTATTCTGGTGATTCTAAATATAAACCAGTAAATGTAAGTACACTCATTGCATTAACAAGTGAAGAAACTAATGTAGACCCACAGATAACTGTAGATAATATAACAGTAAAATACTTATCACAAACACAAATAGTAGCACACATGGCACCAGATGTTAAAGGTGTAGTTGAATTTAGATTAAATAAAACAAAACTTGCCACTGTAGAAATAGTAAATGGAACAGCAATATATAATTTTAACGCCAATGCTACAAGACTGCCAGGAGTGTATAGGTTACAAGTGATATATGCTGGTAACTATAAGTATTCAAATAGTACAGTAAGATCAAGATTAACCATTCTCAAGTTAAATGCTAATTTAACTACAGAAAATATAACTTCTAAAGCAGGTTCTAATACAACATTCACTTCAAGGGTAATTGATGAACTAGGAAGACCAGTAAGTAATGCATTAGTTGTATATAAAATTAATCAAAACACGATTGGTAATATCACAACTAACGAAACAGGATATGCCGTATATCATTATGTAATACCATATCAATTTGATGATCAAGAATATAGTGTTCAGGCAGTACTTCGAGAAACAAGTACTGTTAATTCAACAAGAACTAATGCTACATTAAAATTAACACAATTATCTACAAGAGTAGAAGTTCCAAAGATATCCGCTAAAATAAATGATACAGTAACAATAACAGCAACAGTCATTGATGAAAATGGTAATAATGTATTAAAAGGAGTTGTATTATTCAAAATCAATGGAGTTACCACAGTTAGAAAAAATGTGTCTATAGGACATGCATTATATACATATGTACCTAAAGTAAACAGTGCAAAAATATATAATATAACCTGTATTTATCAGGGATACTGGAAATATGCTGACTCTCAGAATAATGGTAAATTAACCATCAATAAGATTGGTACAGTAACAACTGCAAGATACGTTGATGCAAAAATTGGTAAAAAGGTAGTTCTTTCTGCTAGTGTAAAAGATAAAAATCAATTAAATGTAAATGGTGGATATGTACGATTTACATTAAATGGAAAAGATGTTGGAAAAGTAGCTGTTAAAAATGGTGCAGCAAACTTAACATACTATGTTGGAATCATGAAACAAGGAGCATACAGACTTAATGCAACATACCTTGGAAGTAATGCATATTATTCCAGTTATAATTTGAATTATATGAATGTAACAAGATTAAATGCTAGAATGGTCTCCGATGCAGTATATGTAACTATAGGTAAAACTGCTAAAATTACAGTAACAATACTTGATGAAACAAATCATCATGCAGAGAATGGTACTGTAACATTTACATTAAACGGTACTACTATTGGTAAAGCAACAGTTAAAAAGGGTGTAGCCAGTATATCCTACAGGCCACCAAATAAGTACAACGGTTTAACATTAAAATATCTAGCAAAACTTCAGGCTAACCAATACTACTCATCAGCTTACACAATAAATAACCTTACTGTTTCAAGTTTAAGCACGGTATTTGTCAGTCCTAAGGGCAGTGACTCTAACATAGGTGATAAATATCATCCATTCAGAACAGTATCCTATGCAGTAGGACATGTAAGCACATATGGTTCTGTTATCTTAACTAATGGTACCTATTCAGCTTCCAATATATACTTAAATAAAACTATTAAGATTATTGGAAGTGGAACTAAGACATTTATAACAGGTAATGGCAAGGGTCCTATATTTACAGTAACTACAAACAATACACATATTACAATAAAAAGTTTAACTATTAAGAATGGTAAATCATCAGCAAATAGAAGTGCTGGTGCAATAGTCTCATATGGTAAATTAAATATTACAGGTGTAAAGTTTATAAATAACACAGCTACTGGAGCATATTCTGGTGGAGCAATATATTCATTAGGTATTCTAAACCTGACTGGTGTAACATTTACAAATAATGCAGTATCAAATAGTAATGGTGAAGGTGGAGCTTTACGTTTAATAAACAACACAACAAATATTAATAGAGCATGGTTCACAGGCAATACAGCTAAAGGTACTAATTCAACTGGTGGTGGAGCTATATATATGCAGGATGGAGATTTAGTAATTAATTCAGCATCCTTTAACAACAATAGAGCCACTGGTAAAATGGTATTAGGTGGAGCAATAAAAGCTGCCTATGGTGATATTGTAATTACATCATCTACATTCCTAAATAATTATGTGAGTGGTACTAATATTGGAATAGGTGGAGCAATAAATAGTTTAGGTGCTGGTTTATATATCAACAAAACTAAGTTCCAATCAAACAAGGCATATGGAAACACAGTTGCAGGTGCAGGTGCAATGTACATACAATATGCAGCATCTGATATATATAATACAAACTTCACATCTAACCTAGCAAAATCTAAATCAGTTATAGGTGGTGCTATAGAAGAATACTATGCATATTCAAAATTTGTAAATTGTATATTTAATTCAAATACACTTACCGCAACACAAAAAACATCCTTCGGTGGAGCTATATACTTTGAAACTGGTAACTTAACAGTACTTAAATGTAAATTCAATAAAAACACAGTGACTTCAAAAAATACATCTATTGGTGGAGCAATATACACAAGCTCTAATGCCACTATAACAAACTGTGACTTCACATCAAATAAAGTAACAGGTAAATATATTGGTGGTGGAGCAATAGCAAACATGAATAAAATAACCATTTCAAGAACAAACTTCATATCAAATAATGCTACTGGTGTAGGTAATAGTATTACAGCTATATCAGGTTCTAGAAACAGTATTCAAAATAATTACTGGGGATCAAAGAAACCTACATGGAGTAAAGAATTAAGAGGAGTTACCAAACCATCTAAATTTGCGACTACCAAATTTTCACATTAGAATATAAAAAATAATATTATATTCTAATACTTTTTTTTATTAAGACATATATCCTAAAATACTTATTTTTCACAAAAAGAGATAACTTATTTTAATTAAAAATAGAAATATTTTTTTTAAAAAAGAATAAAAAAAGAAAGGTTTTTTATTAACTACTTTAACAATACCTAACTAATTACAATAGGAATACGAATAGTCATCGCATTATATTTTTTATTTGCTCCCATTCTAATTGTTAATGTTTGTTTTAATGTCTGACCACTTTTTACAGCAGGTGTTACATATTCAAATGTAAATACACCATCAGTTAAAGTAATATTAGTTTTTATAGTTTTACCATTAATCTTATAACATATTTTTCCCTGTGAAACATAGTTATTATGTGAATCAAGAACACCCATAGTGATGCTGACACCACTATCACTCATTAAATACAATGTACTGTTAGGAGTTACATGTGCATTTTGTTTTGAAATTGTCATAATAGTCTTGTTATTACATGAATATTTGTTATTATCTCCACCATAAACAATGCTGACATTATATTGTTTAGGATTGAAATTTTGAGGAATAGTATAATTTATTATAGCTTTACCATTAACTATTCTAACATTAGATGCAATAGTTTTACCATTAATTTTAAAGGAAACTTTTCCGTTAGTTACCTTTTTATTTCCACAGGTTACATCAGCTATCATTTGAATTGTGTCTCCTGTTCTAATAGCAGTGGTATTTTTTATGGTAATTTTAGCTGTTACACTACGTTTAGGAATAGTTATTGTAATATTCTTGGATAATTTCTTATCATTAATTGTATTTAATACAATTGTTGCAGTATAATTTTTATTGCCCCATGATGTAGGTATAGCATATTTTACTGATGCTTTACCATTAACTACTTTTACTTTATTAATTATGGTTTTACCATTAATTTTAATAGAAGCTTTACCATTAATATTGTTAGGTAGATTTATATTAAACTGTATTGTCTGATTATTATCTAATAGAATATATGTTATATTAGCTTCCAATGGCGTCAATGTTAATAATTGATCATCAATTAATACACTAATATTCTCATATTCTGGTTTACATGTATTTATTGTTTGATTATTAATATTCTGAAAATTCTCTGTAAAAACTGTGTTATTAGCAATATATACAACTTCTCTTATAGGAATGTTTGAACTTAATTTATCACCGTTATTTAATGAATTAATTGTTACTAATAATGTTGTATCTAATTTTTCAATTAGTGGTGTGGTATTAGTAAATGTCATAACAACCCAATGATCAGGGATTACTCCTATTTTATCCCATTTTGGATTATTGTTACCCCACCAATTATTTTCTATTGATTTAATTAATGAACTATTACTATATATTGTGTTATTAGTTTCAGCTTCATTACCTATAAATGCATTGTATTCTAAATTAATATATTGTTCATTCCATATAGCTCCACCTTTTTCTCCAGCAGTATTTAATCTAAACACTGAGTTTCTAGCAGTGATAGTACCATAATTTCCTTCAACAGGTGTTGTGTTAAGATTAGCTATTGCTCCACCATTAACAGTTGCACTATTTTCTGTAAAATTACAGTTAATCAAGGTTAAATTTCCATTTTCAGTAGCAGTCCATGCAATATTTTCTATAGCTCCACCACTTTCTCCAGCACTATTTGATTCAAATGTACAATTTATTGCAGTGAAATTATTAGTGTTCGTGATTGCTCCACCATTATATGTACCATGATTATATAGGAATTGGCTGTTTGTTATTCTTACAATACCTGTACTATATAAGGCACCACCATAAAAGGATGCAGCCTGGTTTTTTAAGAATAACGTGTTGTTAATTGTCACATTTCCAAATGCATTATAAACTGCTCCACCACTTACAGCTGAATTGTTTTTGAAATTTGAATTTAGTATTAAGAGATTTCCACGTATGCTATACACAGATCCTCCAACATTATACGTATTATCTTTCGTGAAATTTGAGTTTCTAATTGTAGTTCTTCCACGATTATTGTATATTGAAGCTCCCCATGAAGCGGTATTACTTGAAAAGTCCGTGTTTTCTACATATAATATGCCAGTATTATATATGCTTCCGCCTTTAGATGTTCTTTCTAAACCAGTATTATTTAGGAAACATGAATCTCTAACAGTTAAATTTCCATTATTAGTGATTGCTGCCTGAGTGCTGGATTCATAATCTTTCAGTGTTATATTAATAAGGGTTAATTGATTATTATCTGATATGGTGAATATACTACTAGTATCATTTGCTATGAATATAGTACTATTTCTATTTTGACCAATTATTGTTGTGTTTTTTGTGATATTCATTGATTTTAAATAATATGTGCCCGTGTTAACATGTAATTTACTGTTATTTGTTATTATTGTTTCTGTTATTGTTTTATATGGATTATCAATTGTACCATCTTCAACTTGATTAGTGGATGATGAATCAATATAAATATCGTTACTTTCTTCTTTTTTCAGGTTTTTAGTATTATTTTGGACATATTTCGTGTTTTGAATTTGTGTAGTATTACTTTGCTGTGTGACTGGTTGTATATGATGATTATTATCTTGTAGTGTATTAGTATCATTAGTATTCTCTGCAGATATTGATGTTATGGATAATAAAACAGTTGTTAATAGAATTAAGAATAACAATGTTTTTCTTGTTTTGATATTTTTACCTCCTTTTGTTTTATTGATAATATAATTTATAATATAAGAATTATTATAGTTTATTTTATTTTATATAAAAATATTTAAATAGTTAACTTATTTATATAGAAATTAAAAATTATTCTCTTAAAATGGAGATTTTAAAAGATATAATAATATTGAATTAAAATATATCTTATATAACTAAATAAATTCTCAAAAGAATTTTTTTAAGAATATTAGGAGATATTAGAAATGAAGGGAGTTATTTTATCTGGTGGACATGGAACTAGACTAAGACCATTAACACATACAGGTCCAAAACAATTAATTCCAATAGCAAATAAGCCAGTAATTTATTATGCAATAGAAGATTTAAGAGATGCTGGAATAACTGATATTGGAATAATCCTAGGAACCAACATGCCTAATAAAATAAAAGATGCCTTAGGTGATGGGTCTAAATTTGGAGTAAAAATCACATATATCATGCAGGGAGAACCAAAAGGACTAGCTCATGCAGCAGCAACAGCTAAAGACTTTGTTGATGGGGATTCTTTTGTCATGTATCTAGGTGATAATATACTAAAATCAGGAATTGAGGAATTTGTAAAAGGATTTGATGAATCAAAATTTGCATCAAGATTATTATTACAGGAAGTTCCTGATCCAAGACAATTTGGTGTAGCAGAACTAAATGATAATGGTGAAATAATTAATTTAGTTGAAAAACCAGAGCATCCGAAGAGTAACTTAGCATTAGTCGGAATATACTTATTCAAAAACGAGATATTTGATGCTATAGATAAAATTAAACCTTCTTGGAGAAATGAGTTAGAAATTACTGACGCTATCCAGAAACTAATCGATGAAGGCTATGATGTTGATTCCTTCGTAGTTGAAGGATGGTGGAAAGACACAGGAAAACCAGAAGATGTACTTGATGCTAACCAGTTAATTCTAGAATCAATACAAACAGATATCAAAGGAACAATAGAAGATGATGTAAAAATCAAAGGAAGAGTAATCATTGGTGAAGATACAATAATAAAATCTGGTTCTGTAATAAAAGGACCTGCAATCATAGGAAAAAACTGTGAAATAAAAGGTTATGTTGGCCCATATACATCTATAGGTGATAATACAAAACTAATAGAATCAGAGATAGATTCATCAATCATTATTGGAAACTCAATAATACAATCAGATAAGAGAATAACTGAAAGTCTTCTAGGACAAAATTCAAAAATAATTTCAGATAAAACAACCTATCCAAAAGGACGTAGTTTTGTAATAGGTGAAAATTCAATAATTAATTTATGAGGAAAGAAAATATGAAAGCAGTAATACCAGCAGCAGGTTTAGGTACAAGATTTTTACCAGCTACAAAAGCACAACCAAAAGAAATGTTACCTGTATTTAATAAACCAACAATACAGTACGTGGTAGAAGAAGCAGTAAATTCAGGTATAGATGATATACTAATAATTACAGGTAAAGGTAAACGTTCAATAGAAGACCACTTTGACAGGTCTTTTGAATTAGAATATCATTTAAATGAAAAAGGAAAATATCAATACCTAGAAGAAGTACAATCAATTACAGACATGGCAGATATATATTATGTAAGACAAAAAAGACAAAAAGGTTTAGGGGACGCTGTTTCATGTGCAAAAAAACATATAGGTGATGAACCATTCGCAGTACTTCTTGGAGATACAATTACATACTCACAAACACCTTGTATTAAACAATTGTTAAACGTATATAATAAATATGGTGGATCTACAATAGCAATTGAAGAACTACCTGAACATAAAATTGAAAGATACGGTATTGTAGATGGAAGTTGTATAGAGAATAATATTTATAAGGTAGATAATCTGGTGGAAAAACCAAAACTTGAAGATGCACCTTCAAATCTTGGTATAACTGGTAGATACATATTAACTCCAGATATATTTGATCAATTAGATGAAATTGATGCTGGTGTTGGTGGAGAAATACAGTTAACTGATGCAATTAATAATCAGGAGAATGTATACGCTACAACATTCGAGGGAACAATATATGATATTGGTAACACTATTGAATGGCTAAAAAGTTCCATTGACATGGCATTAACTCATGATGATGTACGTGAAGATATCATTAATCATATGAAACAAAAAATCAAGGAATATCAATAAGATTAAAAATACATCAATAAACTTCCATTCATTTTCTCTTTTTTAAGGAGTTTACTAATGATTTAATATAATATTAAGAACTAATTTTCAATAAAAAAAATTTTAAAAAAAGTAATAAAAAAACTATTTATAAGTTTTTAGGGTCTGTGATTTCACCAGTAATTGATGAAGCTGCAACTACTGCTGGATTTGATAGATATACATATGATTTAGCACTACCCATTCTACCAAGGAAGTTCCTGTTAGTGGTAGATATACAGGTCATGTCATCATACATTACACCCATGTGAGCACCAAGACATGGTCCACATCCAGGGTTACATATTATTGCATTTGATTCTAGAAGTGTTTGAATAATACCTGTTTCAATGGCTTGTTGATATATTTTACGTGATGCTGGGAATACTAGTAGTTGTACGTCTCCGTGAACTTTATGTCCTTTAAGAACGTCAGCTGCCTGTGCAAGGTCTTCATATCGGCCATTGGTACATGAACCTAGTACTGCTTGATCAATATGAGTACCTTCTACTTTGTCTATATCTTCTACATTATCAACATTATGCGGACATGCAATTTGTGGTTGTAAATCATCCACTTCAAAGTCATACTCTTTTTCATATTGTGCGTCTTTATCGGGGGTTGTGATTTTATAATCGGTTATACCCCTTTGAGCAAGGTATTCCTTTGTTTGCTTGTTAGGTATCATGATTCCATTTTTAGCACCACATTCTATTACCATGTTTGTCATTGTTAATCTTCCATCAACTGACATATTATCTATGGTATCTCCATGGAATTCTAGACTTTTATATGTAGCACCATAAGAACCAATTTCTTTTATTATTCTTAGTATTAAATCCTTTGAGTACACGTTTTCTTGTAATGTACCATTTACATTTATTTTATAGGATTCTGGTACTTTAAACCAGGTTTTTCCTGTTGCATATACCATTGCTAGGTCTGTTGCTCCAAGTCCTGTGGAAAAAGCTCCAAAGGCACCATATGTACATGTGTGTGAGTCAGCACCCACCATTACTGTAGAAGGTTTTACATGTCCCATTTCTGGAAGTACCTGGTGACATATACCTTCACCTTGTATATACATGTTAGGTATGCCCTGTTTTTTACCAAATTCTCGTACTACTTCCTGGAATTCAGCAGATCCTATGGTGTTTGCTGGTACATTATGGTCAAATACAAGTACTATCTTCTCAGGATCCCATACTTTATCAGCTATTTTTTCAAATACCTTGATTGTTGGTGGACTAGTACCATCATGACTCATTGCTACATCAATGTTACAATTTATTGTATCTCCAGGAGTAACTTCATCGTTTCCTGAATGTTGTGCTAATATCTTTTCGGTTATGTTCATATTAATCCTCATCTTTGAATATTTGCTTTTAATAATATTTCATCAAATTTATCATTAGTTATATCTTCACCTTTTTCTCGTTCCTGTTTTACAAGGTTTACTATTTCTAATAATTTTCCGTTATCTACTTCAATATTCAAAGTATTAAGTTTCTCAGCTACTGCTGCTTTACCAGAGTGTTTTCCTAAAACAATTTGTCTTTTAGTTCCTATCATTTCTGGAAGGTATGGTTCATAGCTAAGTGGATCCTGTAGGATTGCATCAACATGTATTCCAGATTCATGTCTAAATACATTATTTCCTACAATAGCCTTACTGTCAGGTATAGGTATTTCACTATATTTAGATACAAGCTGTGATAGTTCATGAATTACTTCTGTATTAAATCCTAAATCCTTGTTGTATAAAAGTTTTAAGTTCATTATTAGTTCTTCAAGAGATGCATTACCTGCTCTTTCACCTATACCATTTACTGTGGTGGATATTGATGTTGCACCTTCCATTAATCCGGCAATGGAGTTTGCTACGGCCATTCCAAAGTCATTATGACAGTGTAATGCTATCTCAATATCGATTGCTTCTCTAATATTTTTTACTAGATATCGCATTGCAAATGGATTTATAGAACCTGTCGTGTCTGCAATATGTATTCTATCTGCATGGTGTTCTTCTGCTTGTTTATATATGTCTATTAATTTAGGTAATTCTGTTCTTGTTGCATCTTCAGCAGAGAAAGCTACATATAATCCATGATCTTTTGCATAATCTACAGCATTCATACATATCTGATTAACTTCTTCCCGGGATTTTTTCATCTTAACTTTTAAATGTAAATCAGATAATCCCATGAATGTTATTATTCCATCTACATCCGCATCTAATGCAGCATTTATATCTTCCTTTTTTGTTCTTGTTAGACAAATAATGCTTGCATCAAGTCCCTCGTTTGCTATTCTCTTAACTGCTTCTTTTTCATTTTCAGATACTCTTGGAAAACCAGCTTCAATTTGAGGTATTCCCAATTCATCTAGTTTATGTGCTATTTCTATTTTTTCATCAATTGAGAAGAAAACGCCTGGTGTTTGTTCTCCATCTCTAAGTGTTGTATCATATATATTTATATTGTCGGGTAAATCGTACTCCACTTTATCATTATATATACTTACAAATCTATCCATGTAATAATTGCCTCCTCTTATGCAATTTAGATTTTTTTTGGAGTGATTGTAAAAAAAATAATAATTGTTATATTCCTATCAAAAAAAATTAATTAATATTTTATTTAACCAAGTTATATGTTTTATATTTGTTTTTTCTATTAATAGTATTTATTCTAATTGTTCGAGTAAGCCAAGATAGGAAGTTCTTTCAAAGCCTGACGTTATTCCTAACTTTTCAAAGACGTTATATATATTATTTCTAATCTCTTCTATATCACTACCCTCTTTAGCTACATATTCAATCTCCATATAATATCCTAATTTATCTAGTTTATCTAATGTAACAGTATACTCATTATAAATAAATATTCTACGTACTTTATTAACAATTGCTGCAGGCTTATATCCTAAATTAACAAGAATATCCACCATATTATCTGTATCAGCTATTTCAACTTCTATCTCTTTTCTTGTTTTACTTTTAGGATCAATTTTAGGACCTTTATATGTTAATATACGTTTAAAATCATCATCTTCTGGAATTTCTCTAATACGTAGGGCTTCATCAGTTTCTTTAAAATTCTTGTCTGGAGCATTAAAATAGATATCATGCTGTTTTTCGGTATGAGAATAAGTTCCGCCTATTTCTTTAATTTTTTCTAGAGTTTTTACTTTATCATTAATTTTAGCTTTCATCTCAACTTCTATCATCTTATCACTAATAATATATTTATTCTATAAAATTATTTATTATACTTTTTAATAGTTATATTTATAAAGTAAAAAAGTACATATATAAATACATAATATGTGATTTTAGTATTATTTTTTTTAAACATGATAAAATAGAAAAAAAGAGTGATTATATAGTTTCTTAAACCCCTTATTAATAGAATTAATAATTTCTAAGAAATAATTTTTATAAATATTATATAACTTTTAATTTTAACTATTTATAAAAGAGTAATCCTTCTTTAATATAGAATAATACTAAAATATATACTAAAAATGGAGGAGAAATAATGGCAGATGTAGAAATTAAAGTAGAAAACATTGTAGCATCAGCAACATTAGGGAAATCATTAGAATTACCTAGAATTGCACCAGCTTTAGAGAATGTTGAATACAATTTAGAACAATTCCCTGGATTGGTATTCAAACTTAAGAATCCTAAAACTGCTGCTTTAATCTTTGGATCTGGTAAACTAGTTTGCACTGGTGCAAAATGTATAGAAGACTCAAAAAAAGCAATCCACATAACTGTAGATAAAATAAGAGAATTAGATACAGAAATACCTGAAGATTTTGAAATAAAAATCCAGAATATTGTAGCATCAGCAAACCTAGGAAAAGTATTAAACCTAGAAGCAGTAGCTTTAGATTTAGAAAATACTGAATATGAACCAGAACAATTCCCTGGTTTAGTATATCGTCTTTCTGATCCTAAAGTAGTATTATTATTATTTGGTTCTGGAAAAGTTGTATGCACTGGTGCAAAAACAGCAGACCAAGCATTATTAGGTGTACAAAAAACCAAAGAACGTTTAACAGAATTATACCTAATAGAAGAATAGATTCTGAGAAAAATCTAAATTTAAAAGATAATTTACTTATCTTCTAAAATAAATAACCACCAAAATAAACTCCATAATAAATAACAGAAGAAAATGAGGCTGATAAAAAAAGGGAAAAATAAAATTATTAGAATAAATATAAATAACTATGAATATAATTTTAAATTAAATTCTAAGAAAAATAAGGATATTAATAATTTTATGCCCTTTAATGTAATCATTCTTATTTAATTTATATTAAAAATCGGTGATTTTTTGATTAAATTGGTAGTATTTGATCTAGATAATGTCTTAATAGATACAGAGACAATAGATGAAATAGCAAAACTAAAAGGTATTGAAGACGAAATAAGTGACATAACACTACAAGCAATGCAAGGAAAAATTCCTTTTGAAACATCCATAAGGGAAAGAGTAAAAAAACTAAAAGGTATAAGCATTGATGAGATTGATGAGGTAATGGAAAAAGTACCCCTAAACAAAGGTGCTGTAGAAACTGCAACAGAACTAAAAAAACAGGGATATAAAATAGCAATTATCACAGGAAGCTTTGATGTAATAGCTCTAAAAATAAAAGAAAAAATCAATGCTGATTATGCATTTTATAATACACTCGGAGTCGAGGATGGAAAACTTAATGGAGAAGTTTCAGGACCACTAATAACACAAAATAAAATTGATGTTTTAAGACAACTAGTAGACGATTTAAACATCACACTAGATGAATGTGTAGCCATAGGTGATGGTGCAAACGATCTTGAAATGATAAAAAATGTGAAGGTGGGAATAGCCTTCAATGCAAAACCAATCTTAAAAGAAAACGCTGATTATTTAATTAACGAAAAAGACCTAAGGAAGGTACTGGATATAATGGCAGATGAAGAAAAAATTACTAAAGAAGAAGTAGTAGAGGAAACAACAGAACAACCAGAAGAGCTTACTACTGAAGAAAACAAAACAACAGAAGAAAACAAGGAAGAAGTAGAAGAATCAGACGAAGTTAATGAAACAGAATCTGATGAAACAGAAGAGGCAGCTGAAGAAAAAGAAACAATCGACTACTCAAAACTAAACTTCCAACAATTATTACAATGTAAAAGAACACTAGAATCAGAACTCACTGAACTCAAAAACACAAGAGATCACATGAATGAACAAACAAAAGAATACAGAAAAGAAAGAGATGAACTAAACCAAGAACTCAAAGACACTCTAAAAATAGCATTAGATAAAAGAAATACCAGAGACGAAATAAACAAACAAGTACATGAAAACAAAGTTCTAAGAAACCAATGCAATGAAGAGCTCAAAAAAATAGGATGGAATTCAAGCAAAAAAGAAAAAGCAAACATCCAAGCAGAAATAAACAAAATTGATAAAACAATACAAACAAAAGTATTAGATATCAGAAAAGAAAACGAACTCGTAAAAAGAGTATCTGACCTAACAAAAGAACTCAAACAAATCCAAAGTGATGAAGAAGACGAGAAAACTGCAGCTGACTTAAAAGAAAAATCAGAACATTACCACCAACAAGTAGTAGAATTATCTGATAAAGCACAAGCAGTTCACGAAGAAATGATTGAATACTTTAACAAAATTGATGGAATTAGAGAGAAAGCTGATGGTAAACACCAAGACTTCATAAACTCAAGAAATGCAGCAACAGCTAAACACGAAGAAGTAAAAGCAAAACTCAATGAAATCAGAAAAGTAAACAAATACATGGATCAAGCAAAATCCAAATCCAGAGGAAGAAAATCTGAGGATAAATCAGAGAACAATCTAAGAGAAAAAGAAGAAGCAGAAGAAATATTCCAAAAATTCAAAGACGGTAAAAAATTAACCACTGATGAATTCTTATTACTTCAAAAATACAATATAATGTAAATTGTTTCTCTTAATCTCCTTTTTTAGTAGATTAAAGTATAAGATATTAGTGTAATATGTAAAGGGGTTACCATTGAATAAGGGATTCATTGGTGTAATATTATACTAATTAATTAATTTTTTTTATGAATAACATAATAACCCTAAATAAAAATTTTTTTTAAGGTTTATTTTAAAAATCAACTAATTTTATAAAACCACTTTAAATAATCAAAAAAAAGATAAAAAAATAGTAAATAATATATTTTTAATTTATTTCACAATTAGATATTCCATCTATTTTGCTAATTTTGATAATGTTATTAGATAATGCTTCCATTTCATCATCATGAGTAACAACTAGCATTTGGGGTACAATGTTAATACTACGGATAATTTCAATTAAATCGCTTCTTCTTTCAGCATCAAGATGTATTGTAGGTTCGTCAAGTATTAATAGTTCTGTTTTATTTTGTGATATGACCTTTGCAATACCTAATCTTAAGGCTAATGCCATTACGATTTTTTCTCCACCACTAAGCATATTTAAGTCTAATATTTCATTTTTAGTTTTCACGGTCATATTATAATCTTCATCCAAGTTTATTTCAGAGTAGTTAAATCCAAATTCTGCGAAGATGTCCATGGTATTCTTTTCAATTTGAGGTCTTACAGCACTTCTTAAATCTCTTTGAACTCCATCTTTACTGTATGTGTCCCGTATTTCATTTAATAGTTTTATATAATCTGTAAGATATTCTTGTTCTTTTTTTATTTTATCTAATTCTTCTAGTTCTTCAGAGTATTTTTTTTCTTGTTCTTGGTCTTTTGTTAATGATGTTGATTCCTGTATTATTATTTGAGTATATTCTTTGATATTTTCATCACATGATCTATATTTGTTATTTATTAAATCATATTTTTCTTGACTGAATGATAAATCTGATAATTCCTGTTTAATATTATTAAGGTTATAGTTTTCATTATTAATTTGCTTGGTGATTTCTTCTTTTTGTTTAATCTTATTGTCTTTGTCCTGAACTTTACCCCTTAATTGATTACACATGTTTTCTTGTTTTTCTAAATATTGGATTCTTCTATTTAAATCATCACCTGCATGTACCATTGTCATGATTTGGCGTGATTTATTTATTAAATTTTTATGTTGACTCTCAATTTCTTCTTGTTTTCTTGTTTCTTCATCTAAAGATGGTAATTTGTTAACTAGATTAAGTGCAAATTGATGTTTTTCATAATCTTCTTTTAAAGAGTTAATTTGTGATTTAGTTTCTTCCAATTCCCTATTTTTTATTGTTAATTCATTTTTTATTTTTTCAATGAATGGTATCTGTGTTTTTAATTCTTTTATCTCTTTATCTATCTTTTTGAAGTTTTCGTATTGGTCTTTTAATAAGGGAATGTTGATTTTATCTAATTGTTTTTCATATTCTTTTAATTCTAATAATTTCTCTTCCTGATTTTTATTTGCTTCTTCCAGTTCTTCAATTCTTAGTTCATATGATACTATGTCATCATTATATTTTTGTGATAGTTCCATGTGTTTTTCATGAGGTATATCTGACTGACAGATAGGACATTTATCCTCTGTTTTTTCTAGTTCTTCAAGTGATTTTCTCGTATTTCTAAGGGATGTTTGGAATGAACTTAATTGTTCCTTATTTTTAGTAATGCTTCTGTCGATGATATCTATTGAATTATCTGTTTTTGTTTTTTCATTTCTAGTTTTTTCTTGTATTTCCTCAGGATCAGTTGAACGTTCATTAAATAAGGAATATGCATAATTTGATGTATTGCCTATTTCATTCGTTAATCTTGCTTTCTCTTCCTCTTTACTTTCTATTTTACTTGTTATAGTAGTGTTTTCATTATCTTTGTTTCTTAATTCTTCTAATTGGTTAGTGATTGTTTCTTTTTCTTCTTCTAATTGGTGGTATTTGTTGTAATCTTCTTGGGTGTTCTGGATTGTCTGTTGATTTTCTTTTATTTTTGTTATATTTTGTCTGATTTGTTCTAAATCTTTTTCATAGGAAACTATGTCTTGTTTTAGATCTTTTAACTCTTTTAATTGAGGTAATGGTTTTATTTCTTTTTCCAATTTTTGTATTTCTTTTTCGGATTCTATTATATTTTCTAAATCTTGTTCATAATTATCTTTAATTCGATTTAATTGAGTGATTGAATTAGTTTTTTCAGTTAGATTGTTGTTTAATTTTTCGTATTTATTTTTAGTATCTTCTATTTCTTTAACTTGAATTTCAAGTTCCTCTAATTTTTTTCCTAGTATTTCTTTTTGATTTTTATTTTTTGCAATTTGTGCTTGGTTTTCTTTGATATTTAGTGCTAATTCTTCCCTATATTTTGTTATTTCATCATATCTTGATAATTTCCCTTCGTTAATGTTTTTTTGTTCCTCATATATGCTTATTATTTTTTTTATTTCATCCCATGCTTTTTCTAGTGCATCAATGTTTAATAGTTTGGTGATAAATTCTTTTCTTTCAGATGCTGTTTTTTCTATTAAATCTGTTATTTCACCTTGTCTTATGTATATTGCATTTAAGAATGATTTAGAATCCATTTCTAGAATGTTTTCTATGTCTTTTGTTACGTTACGATCTCCCTTACATTTCAATACGAATTTATTATTTTCTTCGTATCTGAGTTCAGCAATAGATGAGCTTTTTCTTTTTCCTCGTTTAATTTGGTAGTTTATACCATTGTGTCTAAATTCTATAGTAACTAGCATTTTGTCTATTACGTCATTATCATCTTGAGGTTTACGTATTAAATCATCTATTTTACTATTTGTATCTTTGAATAATGTGTAGCTAATAGCTTCGAGAATACTTGATTTTCCTGCACCATTTTCTCCGAGTATTAATGAAATTCCTTGATTAAAATCTATTTCAGTATTTTTGTGGGATCTGAAGTTTTCTAATCGTATATTGTTTATTATCATAATATTCTCCTAATTGTTATTTTCATGATAGTTTTTTTCATAGTATTCTTCTGCAATATCCTGTGCTTTTTCAATATTTTGTGTTGATAAGTTTTTATATAGTTCAAGTCCTAATGTTGATATTGCTTCATTGTTAAATTCTTCTGTTAATCTATCTTTTATAGCATTTTCTGGTGTTAATAAATTATCTTCAATATTTTCATTTAATTTAACACTATTTTCCAGGGATTCATAGCTAATTCTTATTGTTAATGTTATATCCTCTAATGCAGCGTATATTTTATCCACTACGTCTGACCTATCAAAGTTTCCATGATAGATTTTAAGGTCTACCACAGGTTTTTTTGTTGTTTTTTCTAATATGGTTGTTATTTCTTTTTGTATACTTTCTAGCTCTTCATCTAGCTTAGGATATTGAATATTTCTCACGATAAATTTTCGTTCCAGTTCCATGTTGATAAATTCATGTTTCATTGTGTCATCAATTGTTATTAATGTATAACCCTTACCTTTTTTATGATAATTATCTAGTTCATCTTTGGTTCGTATTTCTGTTGACCCCGGATATACTAGTGTTCCTTCTTTGAATTTATCATCTATTCTCTTGTGTAGATGACCCATAGCGTAGTAATCATATCCTTCGGGTATAGTATCTAATTCGAATTCTGGTTCAAAATCGAAGTATTTACGTACTGATCCATGTAGCATAAGTATCTTCCAGGGATAATTTCTTGATTTCTCGGTTATTTCTTTTAGTAGTTCTTTCACAGCGTTTTCATTATTTTTAGAAATATATGGTAATCCTCCAAGAAAGATGTTATTGTCTAGTATGTAGTTATTTGCTTTGCTTGTTAATATATGAAAATTTTCATTTTTATATAATTCTTGGGGGAGGGATGTTTTACGTCTTTGCATGATGTCATGGTTTCCTGCTATTACATATACTTGTATGTTATGTGCTCTTAATTTTTCAAATCCTTCCTGTGCTACAAGTAATGCTTTTATAGGTGGTTTTGGTGTTTCGAATAGGTCACCTGCATGAATTACGTAGTCTACATCTTTTTCTATAATATCATCTATTATTTTATTGAATGCATCATAGAAATCTTCCTCTCTTTCTAGTAGGCCATATTGTCTGTAGCCTAGATGTGTATCTGCTAAATGTGCAATTTTTGTTGTCATGTTTATATTCCTAATTCGTCTATGTCATTTATTCCTTTTTTAATACTTTCTTCTCTTTCTCTTTTACTTTTCATCCAAAGATCTGTAATATTTAGGTCGTTACCGACAGTTTTACCTTTGAATTCATCTACTTTAACCATGGTTGGTAGTTTGGTCATTTGTCCTAGTACTACTGCTTCTCCAATATTTAGTGCTGGCAGTTGGTTTAGGAGGTCTTCGCTTAGGCTTTCACTGCTTTCTTGTACGTGTCTTTGGTCACCTGGTTCTATGAGTCTTAGGATTATCATATTGTTGACTTGTGATAATATTTCACTGTCTAGTGATTTAGGACTTTGGCTTACTAAACACAATCCTACTCCGAATTTACGTCCTTCTCTTGCTATTTTTCCAATAACTGATTTGGATCTGGTGCCTCTCCTTGATGATGCTAGCATGTGTGCTTCTTCTATTATACAGAATACGGGGAAATCTAGTGTTTCTGCGTTAGGATTATTTATTGCATTTTTTCTTCTGTATAGTATTTTGCTTAGCACGTGTTTTACTATTATGTCTGTAGCTCTTTCATCAATGGAACCTAATCTTATGATGTTAGCTTTTCCGGGTTCTAATATGCTTACAATATCTGCTACATCTGTTGAATTTAGTATTTTTTTGTATTTTCGTTTAAGGTCATTTAATTTGTACAGTACTTGTTTAACAGTGTTTTTTTCACTTTGAGTACCTTCATTTTCAAGTTCTAATTCTATACTATTTAACTTACTTTCCATAGTTTCAATGAAATTAGTTGATTCTCCCTCAGTTGTTAAATCATCAGCATATTCATATGCATCTCTTAGATAACGTTCTTGATTTACTGCATTATCGTTTATAACTGCTAGTTCTTTGAATTCATTGAAGTCAAGGTCTCTTGGATTTAATTGTGGTGCTATTTCTTTTATTTCTCCATTAGGGAATTTTGCATTTCCATATTCAGAGTGCATATCAAATACAACCATTGTACCACCTATTGCTAGTAATTGGTCTATGATTATGGATGTTGTATTTGATTTTCCTGAACCAGTCATAGCAAGTATTGCAAGATGACGTGATACCATTTTATTAACATCTAACATTACAGGGACTTCTGGTTCTGTTAATATGGAACCTATTCTTATACCATTTGATCTTCCAAATACCTCTTTTAGTAGTTCAACATCTGCTTTTATTACTTCTGTACCTGGTGGTGCCGGTGTTTTAGGAATCTGTAATTTATCTTTGTCACCAAGTATTGTTACTGAACCTCTAACGTAGTGGTCAATGTTTCCTTCTATTTTTAATATTTTTTCTATTGTCTCAGGATTTAATATATCATTACTCAGAGTTGTACTTCCCCTAAATAATGAGTCAATCATTCCCAGTACTATTTGATTGTTATATTTTAGGTATACATATTCGCCTACTGTTGGTGTTTTCTTAGATACAAAGTCTACCTTCATTGGACTTGTTTCGCCTAAGCATCTTCCTATTGTTTCTACCATATTATCACTTTTTTATATTAATATATTATTTTAGCATGTCTCGTCCTGTTTTTTCAAATACTTCTAGTTTATTTATGATATTGTTCATGTCAGTATTTTTAATTATTACTTCATCATGTGCCTTTTTAAGAATGTAGGGATATCCATTTATACATGTACTGTGTAAATCATTCAATATTTCTTCTATTTTCTCTGTATCATTCTTATCTATTTTATTAGGTATTTCTATTTTTAAAACATTTGCTCGTTTATCTAAACGTGTGAAGAATATTGTAAATGTATTGTCACTTAGTTCAGGATATATTGGATAGTTTGTTCTTCGTATAATTTCATTTTCTGAATCATATCGTACTAGTCTGTTGTCTTCTTTATGATCTAAATAAGTGTATCCCGGATTTTCACATGTGTATTCAAGTACTGCTGCATCAGGTATGTTTTCATTAAAAAAGTCCTTTGTACTGCTTGTTTTAGAGATACATATTATTTTTTCTTTGTAATGTTCTAAAAGATAGTTTATACATGTTAATTGTTCTAGTCCTTCAAAGTATCGTAGTACTTCAGAGCGTATTTCATTTATATCTATTTCAGGATTATTCTTTTCTAATGATAGCCGTACTTCATATAATATTTCCTCTGTTAATGTATTTGTCGTTACTTCTATTGGAAAACTACCTTTTTCTAATATTGGCACGATTTCTTTAATTTTTGAGTTGAGATATCTTGTTACAAGAGAGGGTAACTCAAAGTTAGTGGAGTAATTCATTAGTGTTCCACGTATAGATCCATCCATTAACATATAATCTATTTCAGGATATTTCTGTAGGGTGTCTATTGTACTTTTTAGCTCGAGAATGTTCATGTGCTGGGATAGGATGCTATCTATTGTTCTGCTTCTGATTGTGGAAACCATGTCGATATCTCCTGATGGCGATTCTTTCTTTATTCCTTCATCAGGTATTGAGATTATGGTTTGACTTTCTATAGCATATATGAAGCATGCCATGAATTTTGTTTTATTAAAACTTCCGTCTATAGCGGCAAATATTTTATCCTGATTTTCTTTGGTAAATTCCTGTTCGTGGTATGATTTTTTTACTTTTTCTATGTCAATATTATCTTGAATATTATCAAAGTATTTCTTGATTGATTTCTTTTTTTGTATTGTTTTCTCATATAATGGCTCTAACATGTTTCTATTACCCCCTATTCCTTTTTATATTTATAATTTATCATGATTCTATTTCTCATTTTTTTAAGATATATATTTAATTATTTTATTTCGTATTTTGTTTATTTTATTGATTTATATTTTTTATTATAGTAAAGAGGGAGACTAGTTTATTTTATTGAAGATTATTTTTTTTCTTTTTTGAATAAAATTATTAATTATAAATTAGATAACTAATAAGTAATTACTATTTATAATATAGTTAGGTGTATTAATTGCAAATTATTACTAAACAAGAGAATCGTATATTGATGTTTATTAAAAATAATCTTGATAAATATCCTGAAAGCCTTTCATATGATACTATTAGGGATGTTTTAGATTTATCTGAAACCAAAGTTGTTGATTTATTAAATTCACTTCAAAAGAAGAATTTTATATTTGTTGACCAGGATACTAAGATGGTCACATATAATGACCTTGACGTTGAAGTTAAAATTGTTGAAGATAAATCTGCTTTGAAGACTTATATGCTGAATAAAACTGAAGAGGAAGCTTATGTTATTATTCAGGATGTCATTTCTCAATATGATGGATATGCACCTAGATATATTTTAGAGGGAGCATTGCTGTATGGTGAATTAGGATTGTCAACTAAGAGAACATATAATATTACAGTAGCTCTGGAAAATAAACAATTATTAAAACGTGTGAAAAGAGCTGATGGTGAGTATTACACTATTTAAGCTTAATTTATGCGTAGAATATTCTTTATAATTTTTTTATAATATTTATTTGATTAATTAAAATTTTTTTCTTGGTGATATTTTGATATTAATTGTTGGTGGAGCCGGTTACATAGGTTCACATGTAAATAAAGCTTTAAACGAAGAAGGATATGAGACAGTAATCTTAGATAACCTAAGTTATGGACATGAAGAATCAATTAAATGGGGTACATTTTGTAATTGTGATTTAAATAATATTGATGATGTAGATGAGGTATTTAATAAATATGATATTACAGCTGTAATGCATTTCTCATCATTTATAGATGTGGGGGAATCAGTGAGAAATCCCGAGAAATACTATCATAACAATGTATTAAACACAATGAACTTAATACATGTCATGTTAAAACATGATGTTAAGAAATTTATCTTCTCATCAACATGTGCTACTTACGGAGTACCACAAAAAATACCACTAGTGGAAGACCATCCACAAAATCCAATAAATCCATATGGATGGACAAAACTAATGGTAGAAAGAATATTAAAAGATTATGATAAAGCATATGGATTAAAATCAGTAATATTAAGATACTTCAATGCATCTGGAGCAGATAAATCTGGTGAAATAGGAGAATGGCATAATCCAGAAACACATTTAATACCATTAATACTGGATGCAGCGATGGGAAAAAGAGAAGATATAAAAATCTTTGGAACAGATTATGATACACCTGATGGAACATGTATAAGAGATTACATACATGTAACTGACCTGGCAGATGCTCATATACTATCACTAAAATACTTAGAACAAAACAACAAAAGCAACCAATTTAACCTAGGAAACGGCCAGGGATTCTCAGTAAGAGAAGTAATAGAATCAGTAAAAAGAGTAACAGGAAAAGATTTCAAAGTAACTGCATCAGAAAGAAGAGAAGGGGATCCTGCAATATTAATAGGAAGCTCAAAAAAGGCAAAAGAAGTATTAGGATGGAATCCTCAATACACGGACATAGATCAAATAGTAGAAACAGCATGGAATTGGCATCAAAAACTAAATAAGGAATAAAGAAAATGGAAAACACTGTATGTACAGTAGTAGTAACATATAATAGAAAGGATTTGCTCATAAAATGCATAGAATCACTAGTAAATCAAACACTAAAACCACAGGCAATATACATAGTAGATAATAATTCAACAGATAACACTCCTGAACTATTAATAAAACATAACTATCTAAAAACAACACCGCAACTAGAAAATAATATATGGACATCATCAACGGAATATGAACAAATAACCATCAAATACATTCATCTACCTGAAAATATTGGGGGAGCAGGAGGATTCTACTACGGAGTAAAACAAGCATATGAGGATAATTATGACTGGGTATGGATAATGGATGATGATGCATTTCCAACACCAGCATGCCTAGAAAATTTAGAACCTTACTATGACTTAGAGGATACTGTTGCATTAGCAAGCTTAAAAGTAGATTTGAATAATAATATCCTATATCATCACAGAGGATATTTTAATTTCAATCAGGGACTGCCTATACAGGAACATATAACTTCAGAGGATACAAAAGTACCGGTAAAAGACATAGACATGGCATCATTTGTAGGATTATTAGTTAAGAAAGATGCAATAAAAAAAATAGGTTATCCCAAAAAAGAATTCTTCATACATACAGATGACCTAGAATACTGTATTCGGTTAAGAACAACTGGAAAGATTAAACTAATAAATAAAAGCATAATTAAACATGCAGAAGGAAGTGTGCAAGGAACATACAAAAAAACAGTACTAGGCGTTACAGCAAACCGCAGGCCCTACGATAAATTATGGATAAACTACTATATGCAAAGAAATTTAATATGGATAGGACGAAAATATTCAACAAATAAACTATCACTATATACAACAATAATAAAAAACTATATAATGACCCTAATAGGAATCATTGTTTTTGATGACCATAAATACAGAAGAATAAAATTCTTTACAAATGCATATTATGATGGTTTAACATCTAAATTTGACAATAAAAAACCAAAACAAATATTATATGATTAAAGATAATATGGGATGAAAGTATGGGAGTAAAATTTAAAGATATCACAGATCCAGAACCAATAGAAATGAACGACCTCAAAGGAAAAATATTAACAGTTGATGCATCAAATGTAATTTATAAATTTTTATCAGGTATGAGACAAGGAGATGGAACACCACTAAAAGATATGAATGGAAATATAACATCACACCTAAATGGAATAATGTTCCAAACATCCTCATTAATAGAAAAAGAAATAAAACCAGTATACGTTTTTGATGGAAAAGCACCGGAACTCAAAAAGAAAACACAGGAAAAAAGAATCAGTATCAAAAAAGAATCAAAACAGAAATACCTAGAAGCAAAACAATCAGGCGATAATGAAAAAGCAAGAAAATATGCTGCAAGAACTGCAGAACTAAACCATGAAATAATAGAATCATCAAAGAAATTACTAAAATTAATGGGAGTACCATACGTACAATCAAAAACAGAAGGAGAAGCACAAGCATCATACATGGTGTCAAAAGGGGATGCATGGGCAGTAGTATCACAAGATTATGATTGTCTACAATTTGGAGCAACAAGAATGTTAAAAAACTTCAAATTATCAAGAAGTCAATCTAAGAATCTGGAAATAATATCATTAGAAAAAACATTAAAAGACTTAGATTTAACAAGAGAACAACTAGTCGACGTAGCAATGTTAGTAGGAACAGACTTCAACAAGGGAGTATATGGAATAGGAGCAAAAAAAGGAATCAAACTAATTCATAAATATGGAACATTAGAAAAATCATTAGAAGCATTAGATGAAACAATGGAAGTAGACCCTAATGAAATACGTGAAATATTCTTAAACCCTGATGTAGTAACAGATTATGATCTAAAGTTCAGAAGACCTAAAAAAGAAAAATTACTGGATTATCTATGTGGGGAACATGATTTTGATGAACATAGAACAAACAATGCAATACAAAAACTACAACTAAAAACAGCACAAACAAGCTTAGAAAGTTGGTTCTAGAAAGGATATATTTTCTAACTAAACTACTTTTTTTCATTATAATTATTTGTATTAATTTAAAAAATAGGATTTAAAAAAAAAGATTTTTTGGGAGATTAAGTGTTCTATATATTAGGTAGATTTATGTTCCTACATCCCAACTGTTCATGTAAACTTTCTGATCATCACTTAGTTGGTCTATTTCAACACCCATAGTTTTAAGTTTAAGTTTAGCAATTTCTATATCAGTTTCATCTCTAGTTTTGTATACTCCAGGTTCCATGTCTTCATTAAGTAATCTTTTTGCTGATAATGCTTGCATTGCAAAACTTAAATCCATAATTTCAGCAGGATGTCCTTGTCCATATTGTCCTGCTAGGTTTACAAGTCTTCCACCAGCTAATAAATAAATACTACGTCCGTCAGGCATTTCATAACTTTCAATATCTGGTTTTAAGGATTCATGACTAACAGCTTGTGCTAATAAATCATTTTCATTAATTTCTACATTGAAGTGTCCAGAGTTTGCTAACATACATCCATCTTTAACATGTTTAAAGTCATCTCCAGAGATAATATCTTTGTTACCTGTTGCTGTTATTGCAATATCTGCTTCTTCTAATGCTTTTTGTACAGTCATTACTCGGTAACCATCCATTTTTGCTTCTAGTGCTCTTATTGGATCTACTTCTGTTACAATGACATTTGCTCCAAGACCATCTGCTCTCATAGCAATACCTCTTCCACACCATCCGTACCCACAGACTACTACAGTTTGTCCTGCGATTACAGAGTTTGTTGAACCCATTATTGAGTCAAAAGTGGATTGTCCAGTACCATATCTGTTATCAAATAGATATTTCATGTATGAATCATTTACAGCCATTACTGGTATTTTAAGTGCTTTGTCTTTGTGCATTGCTTTTAATCTATGAATACCTGTTGTTGTTTCTTCACATCCTCCTCGGAGTTTTTTAAGTAGTTCTGGTCTTTCTTTATGAATCATAAATATTAGATCTGCTCCATCATCAATTACTATGTCTGGTTCGTAGTCTAATACATTGTTAAGTTGTTCATAGTATTCTTCGTTTGTTTCACCAGTCCATCCATACATATTTAATCCTAACTTAGCACCTGCTGCTGTTGCATCGTCCTGTGTGGATAAAGGGTTACATCCTGTCATAACTACTTCTGCTCCACCTGCTTGTAATGTTAGACCTAAGTTTATTGTTTTAGGTTCTAAGTGTAGGCATGAACCAATAGTTATTCCTTCAAATGGTTTTTCTTCTTTGAATTGTTTTTTGATTGTTTCTAGTACAGGCATATGTCTTTGTACCCATTTGATTTTCTTTTCTCCTTCTGGAGCTAAATTAATATCTTTTATATCATATGTCATTAATTTCATCCTCTTTCAACAAATATTTCTTAATAATATATATCTATTTGATTCTTATTATTAGTTTATATTTTATTTATGGTTGAAAAATAGTTGATATTTGTTAAAAAAAATAGAATATTACTTTATTTATAAAAATTAGTTAAATGGAGAAATCAGGAATGTAGATAGGAATTCTACATTCCTATTTTAGTATTATACTTAGTTGTATGATACTAGTTCAGTTTCTTTTTTAGGTTTTACTTTTTTCATTGCTTTTTCGAATTCTGACATGTATACTTCTTCAGATTCGAGGTCTTCTCTTAATGTTAACATTACTGCTTCACGGCATACTGCTTCAATATCTGCTCCTACGAATCCTTCACTTTTTCTTGCTAATTCTTCTATGTCTACATCGTCTGCTAATGGCATGTCTTTAGTGTGTACTTTGAAAATTGCTTCTCTTGATTTTTGATCAGGTAAACCTACTTCTACATGTCTGTCGAATCTTCCAGGTCTAAGTAATGCTGGGTCTAATATATCTGGTCTGTTTGTTGCTGCAATTACTGATATATCATGTAATTCTTCCATTCCATCCATTTCAGTAAGGAGTTGGTTTACTACTCTTTCTGTTACACCACTATCGTTTCCTTGTCCTCTTGTTGATGCAATTGCATCTATTTCATCGAAGAATATTACTGTTGGTGCTGTTTGTTTTGCTTTTCTGAATATTTCTCGTATTCCTTTTTCAGAGTCTCCTACCCATTTAGATAATAGTTCTGGTCCTTTTACTGATATGAAGTTTGCATCACTTTCGTTTGCAACTGCTTTTGCTAGTAAGGTTTTACCAGTTCCTGGAACACCAGTTAGTAGTACTCCTTTTGGTGGAGTAATTCCGAATTTTTTGAATTTTTCAGGATTTTTAAGTGGCCATTCTACTGCTTCTTTTAATTCTTGTTTTGCATCTTCTAGTCCACCTACATCTTCCCATTTTACGTCTGGTATTTGTACTAGCACTTCACGTAGTGCTGATGGTTGTATTTCTTTTAATGCTTCTTTGAAGTCGTCTTTGTGTAGTACCATTTTTTGAAGTATTTCTGGTGGTACTTCTTTATCTGTCTGTATTTCTGGTAGTACTCTTCTTAGTACTCTCATTGCAGCTTCTTTACATAGTGCTTCGAGGTCTGCTCCTACGAATCCATGGGTTACTTCTGTTATTTCATCGAGATTTACATCCTCTGCTAGTGGCATACGTCTTGTGTGTACTTCAAGAATTTCTTTTCTTTCGTCTTTGTCTGGTACACCAATCTCTATTTCTCTGTCGAATCTTCCTGGTCTTCTTAGTGCTTCGTCGATTGCATCAGGTCGATTAGTTGCACCAATTACTACTACTTCTCCTCTGCTTTTAAGTCCATCCATTAATGTTAGTAATTGTGCTACGGTTCTTCTTTCAACGTCACCAGTTACTTCTTCTCTTTTTGGTGCTATTGCATCAAGTTCGTCTATGAATATAATTGATGGGGCATTGTCTTCTGCTTCTTCGAATAGTTCTCGTAGTTGTTCTTCTGATCCACCAACGTATTTACTCATGATTTCTGGTCCGTTGATTAGTATGAAGTGTGCGTTTGTTTCGTTTGCAACAGCTTTAGCAAGGAGTGTTTTTCCTGTACCTGGTGGGCCGTGTAATAGTACTCCTTTTGGAGCAGATATTCCTAATTGTTTAAAGAGTTCTGGTCTTTTTAATGGAATTTCTACCATTTCTCTTATTTTTTTAACTTCATTCTGAAGTCCACCTATATCTTCATAGGATACATCTATTAGGTTTTCTACTCCTTCGAATTTACTTGGATCCACTGGTTTTGTTTCCATTTCTATTTGAGTGTTATCTGTTATTTTTACTGGGCCAAGAGGTTTGGTGTTAATTACTGCTAATTTTATTTCACCGATTGATGCCATGTTAGACATCATTTGGTTGAATAGGTCGTCGAACATCATGCTTGAGGTTCTTGGTTGTTGTTTTCGGATTCCTGTAACTATGATGTCTCCTTTGTTTACGGTTCTGTTTAGGAAGACACTATTTAAATTTCCTTGGATTGCTATTTCCTGGTCTACTGGTGCTAGTTTTACTTTTTTTGCTTCTTTTACTTGTGCTGGTCTGATTGTTACTTCTTCCCCTATTGATGTTCCCGCGTTCTTTCTGAGGTAACTGTCTATTCTTAGTATTCCTAGACTTACATCTGATTGTGATGCTACTACTGTTGCTGTGGTGATTCTGTTTCCTTCGATTTCTATTACATCACCATCGTGTAGTTTTAGCTCATCCATACATTTTGGATCGATTCTAGCTAAAGATTTTCCAATATCTGATTGTGAGAATGCTTCGGCTACTTTTAATTTTAATTCGTCAGCCATAATATCATCTCCTAATATTTATTTTGTATGATTTGATAATTTTAATTATTTTTTTTATTTACTTTTTGTAATTATAAGTCTATATCTTTTAGTATATAAAGGTTATTAAATTATTTATTTTTTAATCATCTTTTAGTTACTTTTTGTAATTATAAATATAATCATAATATTATATAAAGCTTTCGGTTCAGTTATCAAAAATATAAAATAAAAATTGATTACAATAGTTTAAAATAAAAAATAAGATAAATAAATCTGTTATAAATTTAAATAAATTTTAATAACTAGTATTAATTAAATTAAGAACTAATTTTAAAAAGATATATAAGAAGAATGAATAATAAATTGCTATAAATTATTTAGCGTATTGTACCACCGATTCCCTCAAGATACTTTTCAACAACTTTCCTGTCTTCTTTATTAAATGTTGTATATGTAAATGTTATACTAATATATCCATCTTCAATCTGTTCTCCAGTATATACTTCTTTTACTTTAACATCAATTACAGGGTCAATATTTTTAAACATATGTACGAGAATATTTGTATCACATGTTTCAGGTAGTATAACGGAAACATCAAACCTATGTATTTGAAGGTTATTCTTCTTCCAACTATACACTTCTTCACGTGGTAATATATTTACATTAGAAATTTTTAATGTAACATCATTACCTCTTAAATCAGTTATTGTTACTTCATCTGATGTCACAGATTTCACAATACCTACATGTATATTCTTTGAATATTGATGCTCTAATCCTATTTCTTTACCAATAGATGCTTTCAATGTATTTAAATCCTGAGTAAGTAAACTGATTGCTTTATCAGATCTACCTAATGCTTCTTCAAATTCATCAAGATGTTTTGCTGATTCACTCATTTCATATACAAATTCTTCTTCTTTTCCTTCATCAATAAGTTTTGCTAGCCTATTACTTTCTTCAATCAGAGTCTTTCTTGATATTGCAGTTTGTTTGTTTGATTTTTGTATTGAATAGTAGAGGTATGGGTTTTGGGAGACTATACGACTAATCATATCTAACATTAAACTGTATACTGGACTTGCAAATTCCCGTGATTTTTTCACACTTATTCCCAGTTTTCTAATTGTATTAGCTATACTAATATATGAAAAATGAGTTAATCCCTGGACTACACTCATTGTTTTATCATGTTCTTCAGGGGTAGTTATAACAACATTTGCATCATGTTTCTTTAGATATTTAACTATTTTATCATACCAAGAATTACATCTATTTTCTATAGGTGTTAATATAACAACCTGTCCTTCTAATGAGGGTACTCTTGGTCCAAACATGGGGTGACATGGTAATATTTCAGTATTTTTTGGAGCATAGTCCTCCAATGCTTTTGCTGGTTCTGTCTTTACTGATGTGATATCCATTAATAATGCTTTTGCTGGTGCGTGAGGTGCAACTTCTTTAATAGTATCTAACATGTATTCTATAGGTACACTAAATATTATCACATCTGCATTTTTTATGGAATCTATATTGTTATTATTGTAGTTTACTCCCATTCTTTGTGCAATCTTTTCTCCGGAAGATTTGTTACGACTTGTGATTGTCACGTTATAATTGTCTTTTTTTAGTTCTCGAGCAATCCAGTTTCCTAGTCCTCTTGAACCTCCAATTATTGTTATATTTATTTTTTCTTCACAAGTCATAAGTAATCCATCCATTTTTATTATTAGTTGTATTTCTTTTTGTTTTTATTAGTTTATATTTCTATTCTAGTTACACTCTGTCTACTGTAGTACTGAGTTATTGTATCTAGTAATTCGTGTATTTTGGGGTTGTTGATAATTTCCTGGAATGCTTCTAGTTCATTAATATTTTTTAGATATACTCCTCTCTTTTTTATGGGCTGTCCTTTTATTGAAGGATTTAATTCTACAAATATGGTTTGTATATTATTGTGTTCTGGTGTTTTAACTACAAACACGCCTTCTATGCTTGTAGGTATTCTTTCCCAGGGACTTGTTTGTTCGATTGCTTTTACTAATATCTTTTTTTGTTCGCTATTCATGATATTGTTTTTTTCACCTTGTATTTTTTTTGTATTATAATGTTTTATTATTTCCACTATAAAAAAGTATTACTTTTTATATTAATATGTAATACTATGTTTTAATTAAATAATTATGCTAATCAAATATTAATATATAATTATTAAAGTAGAACAACAAGGAAAGAAATATGCAAATAAAAAATCAAGACAAAAAAATAGGATTAATTGAAGTAATACCTGAAACAATTGATGACTTATGGCATCTATCACACATAGTGGAAGAAGGAGACTATGTTTCAACATTAACAACAAGAAGAATACAAGATAAAACTAGTGGAAAAACAAGGGCAGACAGGGGAGTTAAAAAAACATTCTTCCTAGGGATACGGGTAGAAAAAATTAATTTTCATAAATACACTGGAATGTTAAGATTTACAGGAATAATCGAATCAGGCCCAGAGGATTTAGTACCACTAGGTTCACATCATACTATAAATGTACAAATAAATAACAGTATTAAAATACAAAAAACATGGAATAAATGGTCATTGGAACGATTAAATACAGCAGTAAAAGCATCAAAAAGACCCACTGAAATAATCGTAGCAATGGAAGATAATACAACTGATTTAGGAATAATAAAACAATATGGAATTGAATACATAGGCCATATAATGGGAGATATATCAGGTAAACGTCAAATACAAAAAAATCGAAAAGAAAAAATAAACCAATACTATGAGGAAGTAACAAAAACAGTTCAGCAACATGAAAACATTAATAAATTAATAATAATAGGTCCAGGATTTACAAAAAATGATTATTATAATTTCTTAGAAGATAAATATCCTAATTTAGCAAAAAAATCCATACTGGAAAATACAGGTTCAGGGGGACATGCAGGAATACAGGAAGTGCTTAAAAATGGTCTAATTGAATCATTATCTAAAGATGCAAAAGTTGCTACTGAAACAGCCTCTGTAAATAAGCTATTAGAACAGATAGGTAAATCATCAAATACTGTAATATATGGACCAAAACAGGTAGCTGATGCTGCTAATATGGGTGCTATTGAAAAACTATTAGTACTTGATGAATTAGTACGTAATAAAAATACACAGAAAACAATGAATACTGTTGAGTATATGGGTGGAAAGGTAGAAATAATTAGTAGTGAACATGATGCAGGTAAACAACTTCAAGCTCTAGGTTCCATAGCAGCATTTTTAAGATTTCCTATATAATTAATTATGCTAATTATTTTATACTTACGTCAATAAACTATTAATATAAGATATTTTTTTTCAAATATCTGTAAAATCAATAGATTTAGGTGAATATATGGAAATTTATCAAATGTGGATAGCTGCATTTATTCTTTCACTGATTTTAACAATAATATTCACAGTATTATTTACTAAAATCAAAGGAAATCTATTTGAAGACATACGTGGTGGAATACCTAGAGGTGTTGGTATAGCACCATTTATTGTAATGGTGTTATTTTTCCCAGTGCCCTATAATTATCTTATAGCTGTCATAGGTATAACTGCATTTATTGATGATATTATTGGACGCAGGAAATTAGGTCCATATATGGAAATTGGTCAATTCTTTAGGGGAATAGGTATTCTTGTAGTTATGATATACGGTTACTTTGTAATGGGACCTGTAGCAATTCTAGTGGCATTAATGGTACAAATATTTAATATTGCAGATATGCAACCAGGAACTGCTTGTTTAACTGTTGTAATAATGTCAGTGATATCATTTGCAATACTAGCAATTCTACGTTCACCAGCATATTATTTGCCTGTGCTTCTGTTATTTATTTGTTTAGGTTATATTTCACAGGATTATTCAGGATATATTATGATGGGAGAAATAGGAAATCATTCTTTCGGAGTAGCTTTAGGTATATGTCTTGCATTAGTTTCAGCAGCATTAGCTAAAACAGTGACAGCAACTGCTTTCTATCCTGTAGAATTCTTAATAATGATTGTATTATTCTTAATCACAACAATGATTATTGCTAAATTAAGAGAGGAAACGTTACATTATTATTTAGAAAACTATCTACACATAGAAAATCCAACATATGGTGACTATGTGATGGATGTTCTAACAGGTGGAGGATTAGGAGATTTATTTAGAAGATTAATCTTAGAAAACAAGCAATATGCTGTTAACAATACATTAGCAATAAAATTAGGTGGTAGAAGATTAGCCTATAATCCCCACGCAAGAAATTCAAATAAAAAAGAATCATTAGAAAAACATCCACACCTACGAGAAGATGAAGAAGGATTACTATAATCCTAAACAAAACTCTTTTTTTTATTTTTTTTTAAAAATACTCAATATTTATAAATTCTTATTATACTAATCTCATAAAAAAACAAAACATTTATATATGCAACGTACTAACATTATTTTAGAATATATATATTTTTTCATGGGAGATTAAAAAAATGTATGAAGTAATATTAGTTAGAGACGATTGTACAATGTGTGGACACTGTATAGACGTTGATGATACACTATTTGAATTTGACGATGACGACCGAGCTACAATAATAGGGTCAACACGGGACGATGAAATCGACGAATATGAAGTAGACGACATTGAAATATATAAGGAAGCAGCAGATAACTGCTTAGGTGAATGTATAGAAGTATACGATGATGAAGGAAATCCAGTATAAATAACTTAAGGTTATGGGAAATAATCACTGCTTTTTTTACATTTCCCTTTTTCACACCAATTCAAGATAACCTCCCTTCCTTTTTCTATCAGTGGATTTTATTAATAAATTACAATATAACATAATATTAACTAAAAAAAATATTATAAGGGATATTATTTTTTCTCATATAAACTAGAGTAGGTTATATAATGAAGTATTTAATTTTTGTAACAGGTAGAGGAATTGGGGGAGATGCTGTAACAGCCTACAATATATCAAAAGAATTAGAAGAAGTAGGTATAGATACTAAAATAGTATTAGATCCCTCAGCTCCAGGATACTACTTAAAAAAACGTGATATAACATGGTTACAATCACCAATACCTGCTGCAGGTGGACATGCAGCATCAAAAACAAAATTATTCAAAGCAGCTTTAAAATCTATACGAGCAGCAATATCTGGGGCACGTTTAATTAAGAAAGAAAAAGCTGATGGTGTAGTAGGTGTTATTGGTGGTGGTGTTGTAATAGGATGTTTATCTGCTAAACTAGCTAGAGTACCAGCAGTAGGAATTGTTGCAACACCTACTGATACCAAAGTTTCACTTAAATGTAATCCAACATTAATATTACCAGAATCACCACTATTTACTAGTAATAACATAGAATCAAAATATGATTTTGAAAAACAATACTCTCCAATTAAACTTGATATAATAGAGGGTAATAAAAATAACATCATGGATATATTACCTGAACAATTTGACCCAGATAAGAAATCAATATTATTTTCTTCAGGATCAACATTATTCGATGGTATGGCAGAAGCAGCACGTAATTATGCAGAGGAAAATGATGATGTCAACATATTTTTAATTGGTGATCCATTACATGATGGTATTAAAGAGATTATAGATCATCCTAATATTATTAATTTAGGTTATATTAATTATATTAAGGATTTATATGATCTTGTAGATATAGCAGTTATAACTGATGATGGTTTAACTTTACATGAAACTCTTGCCTGTGAAATACCAGTTGTTGTTGTGATTGGAGTTAAATATGGTAGATATCATGGATTATCAAAGGTATTTGATGGTGCAGTACTAGAAAGTCATGCTGATAACATAACAGAAGTTGTTAATAAAGCATTAGATAATGAGACAGAGATGAAAAAAGCCGCTGCTAAGTATTCACAGGGAATTATTAATGGACCTCATCATTTAGTAAATTTTGTAATGAAACATATGAAATAAATCTTTACTATTTTTTTCTTATTTTTACTCTCTTTTAAATACTTATTTTTTAATGAAAATTATTGTTATACTATTTTTTAAAAAAAAGATATTGGGGATGATTATCCAGTAATTAAAGATACCTTTTGAAATATTCTGCTAACTTGAATATTCCATCAGTAGATGGATGTATTTCTAGGAAGTTATCAAAATCAGTTATCTTGTTACCATCTTTTATTGATTTAATCATGTAAGGTAATGCAATGTTGGATGAAGGCGTAATTGCAAGTATGTCTGTTATTTCACCATCGCTATTTACTACTTCTTTTGTATATCCTAATTTTCCATCTAACATGTGCCAGAATGTTCCAGGTCCTGCAGCTCCAGGTAGTTTTGCACTAGTTCCTATATCTGAAACTTGATTTCCTAGTACATAGCTTACATCATATGGTAATGTGATTGTTAATGGTATTAATGAGTAGTCTGGTGTTATTTGTTCTCCCATTATATTTTTAATTGCTGTCATTCCTTCCATTCGTGATACTGGTGTGGAAAGAATTCCGCCAATAACATCACCTGCTGCATATATGTCTTCATTTGATGTTTGCATGTACTGGTCTACAATGATATTGCCTTTTTCGTCTAGTTTTACTACGTCTTTTACTATTTCAGAATTAGGTGTTACACCTGTTGCTAATAATACTGTACCTTTAATTTCTCCAAAATTTGTTATAACTGATGTATCTGTAATCTCCTTAATTTCTACATTTTCATGTATTATTGTATTTTTAAGTAAATTCCTTACAATATATTCCTCAGCTTCTGGGTCATTTAGCATTTTAAGGAACTGTGATCTGCATAATATTTCTACCTGACTACCCATACTAGAATAGATTCCGGCATATTCTGCAGCAGTAGAACCACCACCAATAATAACTAGTTTTTCAGGAACTTCTTTAAACTTCAAAGTATCTTTATAAGTATAAGCTTTATCAGCACCATGAATGTTAGGAATGTATGGTGAAGATCCAGTACAAACTAGTAACTTATCATATTCATACTCATCATCCTCATTAACAATAACCACTTTTCTCTGAGCATCTACCTCAGCTGTACCATGTACATAATTAACACCAGTACCTGTAGTTTCCTTGGTTATAACATGTCTTATTTTCTTTTGAGTTTCCTTAACTAGGCTAGTAGCAACACTATAATTTAGTTTAGGTGTAGCTTCAATCACTCCTAAATTATTAAAATTCTCTACATCAAGTAAGTGTTTAGAAATGTCACTGAGTGCACATACAACCATACATGCCTGATTTAAACATTTTCCGCCTATATGTTTATTTTCTATAAGTGTTACATCATTTCCCTTTTCGGCAGCAGCCATAGCAGAGAATCTTCCTGCAGGTCCTGCTCCAATAATAATTATTTTAGTCATATTAATCACTTAATATTGTTCTAGTATATGATAGTATTTATAATTAATATAATAAGTTAGTTTGTTAATATACTAAATTAAATATTCTGATAAAAAAAGATAATAAAATAAATTATAAAAAAAGAAGGGAAGTAATTATTCATTACTAATTTTAATAATCTTATCTAACTGTTTTCTAGCAGTTCCATCTTCAACTATTTTTCTTGATAATTCAACGCCTTCCTCTAAGGAATCTACTTTCTCAGTTAAATATAATATACAAGCAGAATTCATAAGACATAAATCTAGACGAGCCTTATCCTTACTAGTATCAGTTACATTATCTATGATATTATAAATAATTTTTAAATGTTCTTCAGAACTCTCGGGAGCACGAATATCATCGGGATTAGAGAACTCAAGACCGAAATCATGAGGACTAATATACTTAACTTCAATATCTCCATGATCTATGAATGCAACTTTAGTTTTTCCAATATTAGATACCTCATCCATAGCAGGATTACCTTCATCATCAAATCCGTGGACAATCATACCTCTTTTAACTCCTAAATTACTAGCAACTCTGGCAATAGGTTCTACAAGGTCCGGATCATATACACCAGTTAATCTAGCAGTAACATTGGATGGACAAGATATAGGACCAAGAACATTAAATACAGTTCTAGTTTTTAATTCTTTTCTAATCATCATAACATTTTTAGTAGCTTTATGATAAATTGGTGCAAATATGAATGCAAAATTACATTTTTCAATGGAATTAATAACCTGTTCTGGTGATAACTTAATATTTATACCTAAAGCTTCAAGAGCATCAGCTCCACCGAACTTACTACTTACACTTCTATTACCATGTTTAGATATTTTAGCCCCACCAGCACTTGCAATAATTGATGAAGCAGTACTAACATTAAATGTTTTAAAAGTATCTCCACCGGTACCACATGTTTCAATAAGGTACTCATCAGGATCATAATCTATTTGAACAGCATGATCTTTCATACTCTTAGTTAATCCTGTAATTTCATCAATAGTTTCACCTTTCATTCTTAATGCAATTAAAAAAGCTGCAACTTTAACATCAGGATAATCTCCACTTATTAAATCATCCATACATTTGTATGCTTCTTCTTCTGTTAAATCCCGTTTATCATCAATTATGTCTTCTAATACATCATCAATCATAATTACTCCTTCTTAGTAGCACTTTTCATTTCTTGAATATATTCTGCTATTTTTCCAAACATTACATCTTCATTGTCTAAATTATCTTCAATAATATTTAATATAGCACTTCCAACAATAGCACCATCAGAACCAGCATCTAATACTTCTTTAACATGCTCTGGTTTAGATATTCCAAATCCTACACATAATGGAAGATTCGTGTGTTCACGTACACGTTTAATTAATTCTGTTGAGTCATGTTCTACTTCTTTACGTGCACCTGTAGTTCCCATTACAGATGCTATGTATATAAACCCACTTACTATCTTAGTTATATCTGCTAATCTTTCATTACTTGTAGCCTGTGATACTATAAATACTTCTTCCACACCATATTTCTTTGAAGCTAGTATAACATCATCTGCTTCTTCTGGTGGAAGATCAGCTATTAATACAGAATTCACGCCAATTTCACTTAATTTTTTGTAAAATTCATCAATTCCATGTTGATATACTAGGTTATAGTATAATAATAGTCCAAATGGTTTATCAGTATATTCCCGTAAATCTTTTAGGAATGTGAAACATTTAGCAATAGTCATACCACTCTTGAATGCTCTGAGGTCACCATTTTGTACACTTCTACCATCAGCAACAGGATCTGAAAAAGGAAATCCTATTTCAAGAGCATCAGCACCATTATCAATTAATGTTTTAGCTATTTGTAGAGAAGTATCATAGTCTGGATCTCCAGCTACTATGAAAGGTATGAAAACTCCCTCATTATCTTTTTTGGTTTTTTCAAACATTTCCTGATATGTCTGCATATTCATATTTCCACCCCTAATTCTTTTGCGACTGTGAACATGTCCTTATCTCCACGTCCTGATAAATTTACAATAATTGTTTTTCCTTTATTCTCTTCTTTCTTAGCATACTTAATAGCATATGCTACTGCATGTGCACTTTCTAATGCCGGGATAATTCCTTCAATTTCACATAATGCTTTAAATCCTTCTAATGCTTCATCATTATTTATTGGAACATATTTAGCTCTACCTATTTCTTTTAGATATGCATGTTCTGGTCCAATACCAGGATAATCAAGTCCTGCTGATACACTACTAGTCTCCTGAATTTGTCCTTCATCACTCTGTAATACTAGTGATAATGCTCCGTGTAATATTCCATCAGTACCTTTTGTCATGGTTGCACCATGTGCACTTGTTTCTATACCTTCACCACCAGCTTCAACTCCTATAAGATCTACTTCCTCATCATCCATAAATCCGCTGAATATTCCTATAGAGTTACTTCCACCACCAACACATGCTATGACAGTATCTGGTAGTTCTCCTTCTAGTTCTAATATTTGTTCACGTGCTTCTTTTCCAATTACACTTTGGAAGTATTTGACCATTGTTGGATATGGATGAGGTCCCATTGTTGTTCCAATTAGGTAGTGCGTGGTATCTAAATTAGAAATCCAATACCTGAATGCCTCGTTAATGGAATCTTTTAATGTTTGTGAACCCATATCTACAGGTATTACTTCTGCTCCAGATAATTCCATACGGAATACATTTAATTTCTGTCTTTCAACATCTTTTGATCCCATGAATATTTTTACATCCATTCCTAACTTTGCACCTATCACTGCTGTTGCTATTCCATGTTGTCCGGCTCCTGTTTCTGCTATTAATTGTGTTTTACCCATGTATTTTGCTAGTAAGCCCTGACCTATTGCATTGTTTATTTTATGTGCTCCTGTGTGTAACATGTCCTCTCTTTTAAGATATATTTTGCATCCTAATTTGTTAGAAAGATTTTCTGCGTAGTATAATCCTGTTGGTCTACCTGTAAACTCTCTGGAATAATATTCTAAATCCTTCTTAAATTTCTCATCATCTTTATATTTATAGAATGCATCTTCTAATTCTTCTACTGCAGGTATTAGTAGTTCAGGTACAAATATACCTCCATATTTACCAAATTTTCCGTCATGTTTCATAATATCACTTTTATTCTTCGTTTACTAATTTTATAATCTTTTTTATCTCTTTAATATTCTTTCTTCCAGGTTTATCTTCCACACCACTATTTAAATCAATTCTATCAAAATAGTGTAGTTTATCATAAATTTCTTCTAAATATTCGAGATTTAATCCACCAGCTAATGTTACTTCTGTTCTATTATCATATTTCTTAACTAATCTGCTTGCTTCTATAGCAGTGTCTATTGGAATGTGTGTGTTAGTTCCACCTGTTTTTCCATCTTTAACATAATCAAATAATATATTATCAGAGTATAAGCAATGATTTTTTATTTCTTTTTCATCTTTTCTATTTATTTTATCTCTTAATCCTATTACTTTTGTTATATTTAATCTTTCACCATTGTGGTATTGATTTAACCAGGTCATATATCTTATATCAAAACATGTAAGTGAATGTAATTGTAAATTAAATATTTTAGTTCTATTTGCTTTTAATAAAGCTTCATATGCATTGTTTGGTTCTAGAACTATTGTACTTAATCTTTTATTTAATAATTTTTTTTCTAAGATTTCTATTTCTTCTAGAGAAACATTTCTTTTTGATCTTTCAATATTTATAAAACCTATGCGGTCAACATTTAATTTTTCTATTTCTTTCATTTCCTTTTCATTTGTTATTCCGCATACTTTTATTTTAAGGGTCATTTTAATACCTCAATAGCCGTGTTTTTTTAAGATTTTAATATATTATCTAATTTATTTATGAATTCCACAATTTCCGTATCATTATTATTTTTTAGAAGACTGGTACCTATTAGCAGTGCATCTGCACCATAGCTTTTTAGTTTTTCTGCATCGTTTAGAGTTTTTACTCCACTTTCTGATATCAGATAGTTAGGTACATATTCTCGTAAGTTCTTCGTTGTTTCAAGATTTATTGATAAATCATTGAAGTTTCTATTATTTACACCTATAATTTTAGGATTATAATCTACTACTTGTTCAATGTCATCTAGTGTATGACATTCTACTATGGCATCTAATCCTAAATCATAACATGTGTTTAAGTAATCTTCTATATCTGGACATACTCCTGTGATTAATAAAGCTGCACTAGCATTATTTGCAGCTGCTTCATATAACATGTATTTATCTATAACAAAATCCTTTCTAAGTATTGGCTTTTCTGTTAATGTTGTTGCCTTCTTAAAGTTGTTAAGGTTACTTTTGAAATAAGACTCCTCTGTTAGCACTGAGATCATATCTACGTTGTTTTTATCATACAGGGGTATTACATCTTCAGGTTTAAGTGTACTGATATCTCCCTGTGATGGACTTGCTGGTTTGTATTCTGCTATGAGTTTTGTTGAGTTTTTATCTTTTAAAATTTCTTGAAATCTGAATTTATTATTTTTTGTTGACACGTAATCTATGGCTTCTTTTCTTATTTGACTTGTTGATTTAGTTTTTTTTAGTTCTGTTAATGTTTTCTTCTTGTTTTTAACTATTTCTTCTACAACATTCATGTTATCAGCCATTTATTTCTAAGAAGTTTTTTATTATAGTATCGCCATAGCTACTTCCTATTGATTCTGGATGGAATTGTATTCCAAATGTTGGATATTTTTCATGTTCTATGGACATTATTATTCCATCTTCTGTGTAGCTAGTTATCTTAATATCCTCTGGGACATCTGTTTTGTCACAGATTAATGAGTGATATCTTACAATTTCAAATTCTTCAGGTACATCAGTAAATAGTGAAGAATCACCATGTTTGATAGTATCTGTTTTACCATGCACTGGTTTATTTTTTGATATTTTTCCTCCATATGTGTAATATATTCCCTGGTGTCCCAGACATACACCTAATATTGGAGTTTTCTTAAATTGTTTTATTACTTCACCACATATACCGAAATCTTTTTTATTCATAGGATTTCCAGGTCCTGGAGATATTATTATATGATCCGGATTCATTTCCTTTATTTCTGAAATGGTTATTTTGTCATTTCTCACTACTTTTATATCTGCTGTGAATTTTCCTACTAGTTGATATAAATTGTATGTGAATGAATCATAATTGTCTATTATGAGTATCATTGTATTACCTCACTACCTGATTCTTGAAGTGCCTGTACAATAGCTTGTCTTTTTCTTCTACATTCCTCATATTCTGATTTTGGAATAGAATCGTAAACTATTCCTGCACCTGCCTGTATCTCTGCTCTTTCTTTGTTAGTTGTTAATGTTCTTATTGTTATTGCAAAGTCTGCATTTCCATTTAAGGAGAAGTATCCTACAGCTCCTCCATATGGACCTCTTGCATATTTTTCTTTTTGATTGATTATTTCCATGGCACGTATTTTTGGAGCTCCACTTAATGTTCCTGCGGGAAATAATGACATGAACGCATCTATTGCATCTAATTTGTTTTTGATTTTTCCAGTTACATGTGATACTATATGTTGTACATGTGAGAATTTTCTTATTCCATAAAATTCTTCTACTTCTACGGAATCTCTTTTACTTATTTTTCCTATATCATTACGTGATAAATCAACTAGCATTAAATGTTCTGCTAATTCTTTTTCATCATTTAATAATGACTCTTCAAGTTCTTTATCTTCTTCTGGTGTTTTTCCTCTTGGTCTTGTCCCTGCTATTGGGTATGATTCTATTATTCCTTTTTCTAGTCTCATTAACATTTCAGGACTTGATCCAATTATTTCTCGTTCACCTAATTTGATATGATACATGTATGGTGATGGATTTATTTTTCGTAAGTGTTCGTATAAGGGTAGTTTACTTCCTTTTAGTACAAGGTTTTCTGAATTTGATATTACTGCTTGGAATATTTCTCCATCAGTTATTAGGCCTTTTGTTTCTTGGACTGCGTCTTTATATTCATCTTCTTCGAAATCTTCTTTTATTATTTTGTATTCTAATATTCCGTTTGTGTGTTCTTCTTGGTAGATTTTTTTTATTAATTCTGTTCTATCTTCATTTAATGTTGTATATTCACATGTTTCATGGATATTATCATATACTACACAGTCTAGGAATAATCCGAATTCGAAGTCAGGATAAATACTTTTATGTGTTGGTACGTCTTCGAAGTATTTGATGGATTCATATGAGACATATCCCATTAAGCCGCCTCTGAATCCTTCTTGTTCGTAATCATTATTTATTAATGATTTTAAGTCAAGTAATGGATTTTCTGCTTCATATTCTATTGTTTCAGTGTCTGTAGTGATGGTTACATGGTGGTCATGTGCTTTTATTTTTGCTACAGGGTTAAATCCTACTATTGAATATCTTGCTAGTCCATTATCTGATTCCATTGATTCTAATAGAAATGCATCGTTATAGTTATAATATAAATTTTTAAATAATTTAAATGGATTATCTATGTCTATTTTCTTAGTTGTTGGTTTTTTAATTAATTTTTTTAAGTTGCCAAAAACATTCACTCTTATTCATATTTATCAACCTCTTGTTGTTATATAATAATTACATCAATGTACTATTTAAATGTTTGGTGTATAAATTTATACATTATTGATAAATAGTAGATATAACAAAATAAAATATAGAACAATAAAATAAAAAAAGGAATTAATAAAATGTGGAACAATATAATGGAAAAATTTGAAAAATATCCATCACAACAAAAAGTAGTAAAAAAATTACTAGAATTAGGACTGAGAATTGATACGAATAACAAAATCTACTGTAAAGATGTAGAAATAAACATATCCTCCCTAGCAAAATCATTGAACACAGACCGAAGAGTAATCACCTCAACAATTAAAAATATATTAAAAGATGAAGAATTAAAAAAAATATTCATGAACATATATCCTTCAGGACCAGTATTAACAAACATATCTAATGTACTAGGCTTAGGAGTAATAGAAATAGAAGGACTAGGACAAAAAGCAGGAATATTATATAAGATTGCAAAAATACTAGCAGAAGAAAATATAAGTATAAGGCAGGCATATGCAAGTGACCCAGAAATAGATCCAATACCTCACATAACAATAATTACAGATAAACAATTAGAAGGAGATTTAATTCAATTATTATTAAAAATAGATGGTGTGTCAAAAGTTTCATTATATTAAAAAAATAGTCTCTCTTTTTTTATAAAAAGATGAAAGTGGTAAGAATTACTTACGTAATTCAAATAATCTACTTTCATTAAGTTTTTTATCAAAGTATTTAGCTCTTTTATCAAGTTTTTCTTTGACAATAATACCAATAGCTAAAGCAGCGATTAGGAATATTATAAGGAATCCAATATTTCTTATGAATGTTGGCCAAATTACGCCGAATACTGCATCTTTTAATAGTAATATTGCATATGTCATTGGTAGATATGGCATTAATCCTTGGAATAATGGTGACATGATTTCAATAGGATAAATACCATTAGTTCCGGATATTTGGAATACTAATATAATTAAAGCTATTGCTTTACCTATATTACCCAGTAAGGATACTAACGTGTATACTATTGTCATGAAAACCCATCCAATTAGTAACATAACAAGCAATACAGTTAATCCACTACTCATAGGTATTCCAAGAATACATAAACCAATAAATGTTACAATAGATTGACAAGTATTCATTCCTAAGAATAAACCAATTTTACCGAAGTAAACTTCTATAGGTGAATATTTATCTTCATCTTTCACTGGTTTAACACTTAATAATGCTATTAATATAATACAACCTACCCATGAAGCTAATGCAGTATAGAATGGTGCTACTTGTTGAGCATAACTATCTGCTTTGTAATATGTATGATTAGTTAATTCGGTAGGTGAATTGAAGTATTCTGATACTTTTTGATTATAACTTGCCTGAGTTAATTCTGCAGTAGTCATATTAGATGTACTAGCATTAGTAACATTTCCTGTTGCAGCATTTTGAGCTGTAGCAGTTTGTGTTGTTGCGTTTTGTGTTGTAGCATTTTGTGATACTTGAGTTTGTTGAACTGCTACTGGGGATTGAGTAGTTGATCCATAAGTTCTAGTGTTAAATTTTTCAATTATAGCATCACTGACTGCTGTATTAACATTAGTAGCAGCATTACCTGTGATTTTAGGTGCTACTGGACTAGTTTTATCATTAACTAAGTATTCAATTTGAGCCTGTGTTGGATTACCGGAATACACTGATAACACATCTTTTGTGAAATCAGGAGGTATTATTATGGCGGCGTAACTCGTTCCATTTTTTACCATATCCCTTGCATCATCTTCATCTTTATACACCCAATTAAAATTGTTATTTTCTTGTAGGCTTTGTATTACCTGAGTACCATAAGAATAGGTTGTACCATTGACGGTTACAGGATTATCATTATTTACAATAATAAAATCTATATTATCTGTATCACCATATGGATCCCAACAAGCATAAACATTTATAACGGAATATAGTGATGGAAGAATGATTAATGCAATTAATACAATAACTACTATTGGATTCTTAAACATTGCCTCAGAATCGTCTTTAATAATTTTCTTAATATTATCAATCATTATATCACACTTTATTAAATTAATAATTCTAATTTTTCTTTTTGTGTACTTAATTTGAAAATTATTAGAAAAGTTAATTTTTTAAAGTATTCATATAATTAGTGTATTTTTTTTTATATATATAATTTTTTATACATACTATTTATTATATATAATATTCTTTTTTCTTTTTATGAACCTATAAATAATAAAACTAATATATAATTAAATGATTAATAATATAAAAAATAAAGTGATTAATTATAATTTTTTTTTAATGATAAGGAGGAGTTAATATGTGTATTGCAGCACCTGCAAAAGTATTAGAAATAAATGATAATGTAGCAACTTGTGATTTTGGTGGAGTTAAACAAGAAGCAAAACTTGACTTAGTTGATGCAGATATAGGAAGCTATGTTCTTATACACTCTGGTTATGCTATAGAAGTATTAACCGAAGAAGCAGCTAAAGAAACATTAAACACCTGGAATGAATTACTTGATGAATTAGAAAATGAATAATCTTTTTTCAATTCTTTTTTTTTATAATCTGAATTTTACTCACTATTTTTTACTTTACGATAAATTTAATATCAGGATACTTATTCTGAACAACTTCCATAAATTTATATATTAATTTATAATTCATTTTTTCCTGATTAATATTATTTATTATTTTAAGATTATAAACACAGGATAATAGTGTAATATTATTCTGAATTTTTGATATATCTATTTTTTCAGGTTCTTTTGATGTAATATTAATTTTTGATATAAAATTAGGGTTATAATCTTTTGTATCAATTTTATAAGTTATAGGATAAAGTCTTGTTTTTTCCAGATTTAATAATGCATCAAGACTGTTAATGAATACACTTTCCTCTTTTGATTTTTTTAATTTCTTTTGGATGTTATTAATGGTATTTATTTTCTCTAATGGGCTGATATTATTATCTTCAAAAATTAGTATTGCATTTCTACTAAGTTCATATTCTCTATTTATTATTCTGTTATTTTTCTCATATTTTCTAATAAGTTTTATTAAATCGTATGTAAAATCATTTATTTCTTCAAGTTGTACTTTATCCTCTCTGTTATCGGGCTGGATGTCTCCATTTAATGTTATTTGTTTTATAGAGTGGGTGTTGCTAGCATAGTCAACTATTTTCTCAAGAACTTCTGTGATTATTGTACCATGATCTTCAGCAAATCTTTGAATTGTACGTTCTGATGGTACTAAACCGCCAGTAAGGTATCTATAGTATATATTATATTCGCAGGATTGACTGATTTCTTGAAATGTTTTTAAATTATCATATGTTCCATATAATATTATGTTTAGTAGTGCTGTTTTGGGAAATGCTGGTCTTCCACGTTTTTTCTCATATTTTTCATCTATTTTTTTGAAGTGTTTGGCTGTGAATTTCTTTATAAAATGGGAAATATGGTTATTAGGAATGTTAGAATCTAGTCTATTAAATGTTAATCTTGTCTGATTTTCATCATTATTCATATATGACATATAAAACACCTTTTTCATGATGTATATTATATAATAATTTATATGGTTTAAATAATAAAGATGATTCTTTTTTTAATTATTAAATAAGTAATAGTGTTAAAATTAGTAGTTTTTAATGAATTAAGTAGGTAAAATATGGTGAGTTTTTTTTAACCGTATCTTACCATTTGCTCCATTTTTTTTTATATTAAAATTACTTAATATATTTTATTAATTTATTTTTTTAGGCTTTAAAGTAGTGTATATTTTATATTATTCCATATAATTTCTTATTTTTCTATTATTCTTTTTAAGAAAATAAGGTTATTGTTATTATTAGTTTTTTTTCATTGAATTTATTTTATATTTTATGCAGATTATTTATTGTGGTGTTTAATTAGTTTGATTGTGTTATGTTCTATTATTTCTTAATATTTCTATCTTGTGTTGTTTTTTTCATGTTATTTGATAATGATGTTTTATTTTTTTAGTAGTCTATTTTTAAATAAATTTGGATTAATTAGTATGAATAAAAATTAATATAAAATGAAAAAAAATAAGTTACATGAAAAAATAATTTTTAAATCTTTTAAAATAGAAAATAGTTTTTATTAAATGGGCACGCTGGGATTCGAACCCAGGACCTCACGGTTATCAGCCGTGCGCGCTAACCAAGCTGAGCCACGCGCCCTCAAATGTTTAAAATTAATATTGCTTGTGCTTTGTAAGCAACTATTATTATATTGTATGTTTCTTATATATATACTTTATCTTTTTATGTTGTTCAAAAAAAAATATGATGTGTTAAACATCAAAAATGATGGAATATTTATTCTTCTTTATTGACCATTTCATTTATGGTATCTGCCATCATATGATCAATAACAGTAATTTCTGCTTTGTCAACGTCTTCTAATTTTTCAATTTCTATTTTAGAAGCCATTGCTACATTTGCGATACTCATACATCCAGGGTTTGTAGGTGATAGGGTTATATTTACTTTTTTATTTTCCTCATCTATTGCTATATCTCTTACTAAACCCATATCTACGATACTTATACCCATATGAGGATCAGCGATTAATGCTAATTTATCTTTAATTTCTTGTTTTAATTCTGCTTCTGCCATTTTTATCTCTCCATATTTACTTATTAAAATTTTGTTTATATATACTTTTTTATTAAGCTTATTTGATTTGATGTCGTATTTTTACACCTACACCTTTAGTAGAGTCAACTAATTCTCTACCATTCATCATAGATTTTCCAACACCAATGACTTCATCATCTTTTATTATCACTACTTCGTCACCCGGGATGATATTTTCATCAGCATCATCAATTCCAGGGGTAAATAATGTGTTTGATTGTAAATCAAAGTTAATATATACTCTGTTTATTTCATTTTCTTTAAGTATTTCTCCTGCTGGTAAGTTTAATGTGAATAATCCTGTGTCAAAGTGCAATGTTGCAATTTGAGTTTTATCTACAAGTATACGTGTATTAAATCTGCCTCTAGTCTGAGTATTTTCTGGTATTAATGCATCCGCTTTTTTTGTGTTAAATTGGTATCTTGCTATTGATCTAAGATCATGTATCTTATGTTTATTATGACCAATTTTGTCAGCTTTCTTTACTTCTGCTTTTAGATTATTTAATGATTCATTTGATCTTGTGTTACCATCATCACACGTGTACACCACATTATCTAGGAATTCTTCACATGCTGCACGGTATCCTCCAGTTACGTGTGCAATTACTTTGTAATCTTTAACATATTCTTTTAGACATTTTCCGGATGCTTTTATTTCCTCATCAGACCAGTCACCTGTGGTTGATGCATCATAAGATTGTATAGGATATGTTCGTTCCATTTCTCTTGGACATATCCCAAATGGTGAAGTTAGTATTACTTCCTGTAATCCTTTAGTATACTTCTTGAATATATTATGTGATTTAGATTGTGAATATGGCTTTTTCATACTACATGGTAGAACTATGATAGTATCACTGTATGGTTCTAACAGTTTCATTCGTTCTTGCCATCTAATTACTTCTGGTCTATGTAATGATAATTCAGTTACACATGGTATTTTTGTATTATTCATACTTATCTTCTCTTTAAAAATATGTTAAAAAAAAGGTAAAAATAGGGGATTAGAATAATTTTCCTAGTTTTAATAATGCTTTAGGAGATACTTTAACTAGCATTTTTATTAATGATCTAGGATTGACTTCTGAGAAATCTGCTTTTTCAAATTCTTTTGCTATATCATTTAATTCATCATCATTTAATGATAATAAATATTCTTTAGCTTTATCGTATTTTTTATAGTTTTTACCTATATTCTCGTCAGTTAATTTAACATATTCTTTAAATTTTTTCTTACTGTAATCTCCTTCTTGAATTGCTTGAGCAGCTACTATTCCTGCATATACTCCTGATTCAAGGGCACTGTTGATTCCTCCACCTGTTAATGGATTTACAAATCCACCAGCATCTCCTACAACTAGGATATTATCACCAATACGGTCTTTTATTATTCCACCTACAGGATCTCCACCTACATTTAATTCAACTGGCTGTGCATTTTTTGTTTCTGGGCAGTTTTTTACAAATTCATTTAAGTGTTCTATTGCTGTTTTATCTGTGTGTGTTTTTAGTACACCTAATCCTACATTTGCTATGTCATCGCCTTTAGGGAAAATCCAAGCATATCCTCCAGGAGAAACTGATCCAAAGAATAGAGCGATATCTCTATTATTTTCCATTTCTACTCCAGCCATTTCATATTGAGCACATGATTCCATGTATTCTGGTGCAGTACTAGATTCTAATCCAGCCCAGCGACCAATTTTTGATTCTGGACCATCTGCTGCAATAACAATATGTGCGTGGATTTTTATTTCTTCACCAAAATGGTCTGCAGTAATGATAATACCATCTTCTACTCTTTCTAATGCTGTAGCATTAGTTTTTATCATTATAGTTGCACCAGCACGTGCTGCATCCATTGCCATATGTTTATCAAATACTTTTCTTTCCAGAATATATCCTGATTCTGGTAGTTGTATTGTGTCATTATCTAACCATACATTTGTACCATTAGGTGCTACTAGTCTTACTCCCTTTAAATCTCTTGCAATCCATCTTGGGTCTGGTTTTATGCCTAATTCTGCTAATCCATTCTTGGATACTCCTTCAGCACATCTTTTTGGTGAGCCTATTGCTGATTTTCTATCGATTAGTATGACTTTTGCTCTGTGTAAAGCAGCTTCTTTTGCTGCAAGTGATCCTGAAGGTCCAGCTCCTACTACTAAGATATCTGTTTCTATCATATTATCACCTATTCTAGTTCTAATGCATCAATTGGACATGCTTTTACACATATTCCACATTTTGTACATGTGTCATCATCAACAACTACTGTTAGTTCTTGTACTTGAATTGCATTAGTAGGACAAACTCCTGCACATGCTCCACAGTACATACAAATATCTTTCACTATCATAATTCAATCCCCTTATTCATCATATTTACTCTTCTTTTTTATTTTCTTCTAGTTTTTTCTCTTCTGCTCTTCTCATATCTATTGCTTCATCTCTAGTAATAAATATATGTCCGCAGTTGGAACATTTTAGTTCAGCATTAGATCCATATGCTAGAAATTCTCTGTCAAAATCTCTATGTTGGGTCTTGTCTCTGGAACCACATTCAGGACAAGGTTTTAATAATTCCTCTATTTTCATATTCTAGTCTCCTTCTTTATCGGAATTGTTTAACAAGTCAAGAAGTTTAAATTGTGCTGCTTCTAAGTGTTTACAGAAAAAACTACCGGGTTGTCTTTGATTTCTGTACTGGTAGTCTGCACAGTCACAATTCCAATATCCATACATCATGGATACGAGATAATAATCTGTATTTTTTTTGTTTTTTACTTTGAATATAACATGGTCTGGTTCATAATGTTCTACAATTACAGCATTATCCTTGTATAATTTGTATCCTTCTATGATTCTTGCAGACATGTATTATCCTTCATATTATATTATCTCTTGTTTAAAAAATTAATTATTTATATTTATATTTTTTTTAGTTTATTAACTCTTTTCATAGTATGTTGATAATATTATATATCTATTTTCATATATAAATTATAGTGAATCCAATTAATGTTTAAATAAATATTTCTTATATTAATTTTCTAAATATTTTAAAAATGATATATTAATTCTTATAAATGTTTTTAAATAATTTATTAGAAGAATATATTAAGAGGAAAAGTAAGAATTAGAGTAATTATATTTCCATTTTAAAATATACTATTTAATATTGTTTAATAGGGTTATGTAAAAGTCTTGGTTAATATAAATTATTTTTTTCGTCTACAACATATTATAACATCCATAACTTGAATTAAATAGACTACTACTAATACATATATTACTTCCTGTTTAATTGTTGAGATATATCCTAGTATTATAGCTATGAATAGATATATAATACCTTTTATGTTTTGTTTTATGTATAGATGTCCAAATCCTGGAAAAAGAAAGCTTAGAAATATAGCAATTAAGTCATTGTTTTCAATATCTTCATCATTGTTCGTATTATTTTGGTTTTGAGTTGTTATTTCAGGACCTTTATATTCAATAGAGTAGTAATCATTTTCCTTTTTTTCTTTATTTTTTGAAGGTATGGTTATCACTGTAATAACAGTAGGTTTTGTTTTTTCAGGTAATTTTTTACCACAATTAATACAGTATGTTTCATCATCAGGGTTTTCATAATAACATCTATCACATTTCATGAATAATCACTCTATTTTAATATTAATGGTAATTTTTTGTCTGCTTCTATTATTAAGGAATCATTTTCTGTTTTTGTTATCATATGAAATGGGTATATTTCCACATTATTTTCATATGCTTTTTTCAGTGTATTACTAAATTCAGGGTCTGTATCATAGTTTGGCATGAAAGTCTCTGCTTTGTTATGTAATATTAATATGACAACAGCACTGTTTCCATGGTTTTTTCTTATATTTATTAATTCGTTTAAGTGTTTTGTACCTCTTTTTGTAGGTGCATCTGGAAATTTTGCTAATTTATTTATTTGTAATGTACAACCTTTAACTTCTAAATACATCTTATTTTTATATTCATCAGTTAAAAGAAAGTCTAATCTGCTATTTCCATAGGTATATTCTGGTTTTTCAACATGATATTTTTCAAGTCCCGGAATTTCATGATTATCAATTAATTCTTCTACAATTTTGTTATGGTAATTACTGTTTAGTAATATCCAATCTTCTTTATCCTTAATGGCTATTACATTGTATTTAGTTTTACGGTTAGTTTTTTTGTAGGTAGGTACATATTTTATTAAAATGGGCGTATTTTCTATTAGTAATTCTTTTAATCTTCCAGGGTCATGTAAATGTGCTATATCTAATTTATTATCCGAGTTTTTAAATTTGATTGTGAAGCGATTAGGTCTTGATATGTATTTAACTTCAATTAAATCATTGATTTTCATATTAATTTACTCAACTAGCGCTTATATAAAATTATATTAAATGCTAGTCTATATAAATATATTATATAAAAATGATAAGTGACTGATCATGGTTAAATGTAAATATTGTGGATATGAGAATGTTGAGGGAAGTAAATATTGTATGCACTGCTCTAAAGCTTTATTTTCTCAAGATGCTGATTTTAACATTATCATTCAAGAAGATAATCAAAAAAACAATGATTTAAGAGATTTATATTATTCTTTTTTATCAAATAATTTTATGAATGATGATTACATCAAGGGGAATAATTCTACAAATACAGATTCTTATTATCCTGATAGTTATTACACAGTATCAAAAAAACAATTTATTGCAACATTATTATCAGCTCTTTTCACGGGAATTGGATATTTCTATATACATAAATTGGACAGAGGTTTAGTATTTCTGGCTAGTCAATTATTTTTATTATTTTTCACAATAATATTATTCAATTTATTAGAATCATATATAATTGTGTATATGATGTTTTTAGCTAGTTTATTAGTATATATTATAGGTATATGTGATACATATCGACAAGCAATGTTATTAGATTAAGGGAAGGAGATTCATATGATTAAATGTCCAAGGTGTGGTTTTCATAATCAAAATAATGACAAGTACTGTATATACTGTGGATTTAAATTAATAAGTAACTTAGATAATGCTTCTGATAAAACAGTTATAAAACAAAAAAATATGGTAATTAGTATATTATTAGCAATATTTCTGCCAGGTATCAGTTATTTTTATATTGAGCAGTGGTATAGTGGAATTTTATTTTTATTATTAATTCCATTAATTTTTATTAGTTATGCTGTAATTGCAGCATTTTATTCTACAACGTATAATATTTCTTCAGAAATAGGAGTTTATTTGGTTGTGTTAACATGGTTTGTATTATATATATTTCAAATATACAAGGTTATTAAATTAACAAAGTTAATAAATCAAGGAATCATTCGATTCTAAACTTATTATTACTATTTTTATTAATTAATTAGTTTAAGATATGAATATTTAAATATCAAATGAGAAATATATTATATATAATATAGTTACTGTTAAATAGATAATACGTACAACTAAAGGAGTTACAAATAATGGAATATGAAATGTACAATGAAATAATGGAACAACCAATTTCACTGAAGCGCACTATAGAATCAGAAAAAGAACATTTAGAACAGATATCCGAAGAATACTCAAAATTTGATAAAATATACTTAATTGGTTGTGGAAGTTCTATATCTACATGTTACACAATAAAAGATGCAATAAAAACAATATCAACAATAGATATAGATGTTCAAACAGGTTATGAATTTGTTGATAACCAATATTTAGAGAAAGATAGTAATGTTGGAGTTATATTAACTTCACAATCGGGTGAAACATCTGACACATTATCTGCTTTAAGAAAGGCAAAGGAAAATAATATAAAAACAGTAGCAATAACAAATGAAAAAGATAGTTCCATGGCAAAAGAAGCAGATGAAGCAGTAATAACATTAGGCGGCACTGAATTAGCAATTATAGGTACAAAAACATATGTAACCCAGTTATTTGCATTATATCTAATATTCTTTAAGATGGTAAAATCTGAAAGAGCAGAGCATGTTCTAGAACAATTATACACAGTACCTGATTTAATAGAAGAATTAATTAAATCAACAGAAGAGAAATCTAAGAAAATCGCAGAAGAAAATAAGGATGTAGACTTATTTTACTGCATGGGTAGTGGATTAAACTTCGGATTAGCATATAAACTAGCAATGACAATGTTCATGGAAGGATCATTAAAACATGCTTGTCCAATATACTCTGGAGAATTCAGACATGGTTTAATAGAACGTGTAGAAGAAGGAGTTACAGTAGTATTTCTAAGATCTGGTGACCAACCTGATGAAGTTACAGATAGAGCAATTAAATTCTGTGAAAATCTCAGAGTAAATAATATAGTATTTGACTTACAAGAATACTCAGATATAGATCCATTATTAACTCCATTTGTACTTATAATTCCATTAGAATGGTTCATATATCATCTTTCAATATTCAATGGTGAAGACCCTGGAAGTACTAGACATATAGGAAAAATAAGATATTAACTTTAAAATATCATCACCATATCAACTTTTTTTCATCTAAATTATTTTCAAAAACTATTTTTTATAGTATAGTTTAAATTATATAGTTTATAAAATAGAATATAGATATAAGATAAAAATTTTTATAAATTAATATTTTGGAGAAGTGATTTTTTGTATTCTATAACATCTAGTGAAGACTTTAGAGAACTAAGTCCATTTATCATTATAGGCGCTGGTGGAGGTGGAGAGAAATTTTCCAATTTCACAGGAGTAGAAACAGCAGGCTTCTTAGATGATAATGAGAAAAAACAAGGAAAAGAGTTCTGTGGTCATATAGTAGGCTCTGATTTAAAAAAATTAATTGAAGAAACTAATTCAAAATCAGTTGCTATAATGTTACCTATAGGAGCTGAAGGAGCTGCACTAAAATATGCTGTTCAAGCAATTGATTTAGGACAAAATGTTTTAACATCATTCAGATCATTACCACTCGAAGAAAATCCATCCTTAATAAAATTTGCTAATCAAAAAGGTGTACAAATCAAAGAAATTAGCTCACGATTAGATAATGTTAAAAAAGTTATGGGAACAGCACCAGATAAAGTAACAGAAGTTTTACCAAAAATAACATACTATCACAAAAAACCAGTAATATTTGTAGGTGGAACCTCACAAGAATGTGGAAAAAGAACCACAACAAGAAAATTAGGTAAAGCAGCAAAAGAATTAGGACTTAATGCTATAATATTTTCAACAGATGAAATGGGATTAGACGAACCAACAGATATAAATTTCAGAGCAGGAAGTTTATCAGTAATGGATGTTCCAGCAGCAATAATGGGAACCGTTAAATACATGGAAGAAAATAAGAATCCTGATATTATATTTATTGAAGGACAATCTAGTCTTACAGAAACAGGAAACCCTCATCCAAAAGGACTATCTGCAGCAATATTATTTGGAGCAATGCCTGATGCTGTAATATTATGTCACAGACCAAACCATCCATTCAGAGAACCAATAGGCATATCTGAAGAATTAAAAGCTATAGAAGCAGTAGAACCTACTAAAGTTATAGGTTTATCAATTAATAGAAGGAATGCTCCGGATGTATCTTTAGAAGAAATTGAAGAGAAATTTAATCTACCAACAGTTGACTTACATACAGACTCTAATGGTGGTTTAAAACGTTTACTTCAAACAGTCTTGGATTATGTAGGTGAATAACATGGAAAACACATTAAAAGATTTTACTATTAATATAAAAAAATCTATAGACCGGGAATATGATGGGGATTACAATATGCAGCCAAATTTTGATAATGATCAAAAAATGTTAAATGATAATGTAATATCCTCAATAGAGAATGAATATGATGATGATTATGAAGATATTGTAATTGATCATTCTGATGATGACGATGTTTTAATTGAACCAAATCAAGGAAATAATATTGATACAATACGGTTAATAAAAATACGATCATTAAGTGCATTATCTGATGAATTAGATAATATTAATAAGACTGGTGTTCCAGCAATTATAGATTTTAAATATCTTCAAGAAAGAAAACTATCCGAATTCAAAAAAGTAGGGTCAACATTAAAAGCATTCAAAAATACAACAAATGCAAACGTAGTTCTTTTAGGTAGTACTGGTAATGTTATTGTAGTAACTCCAAAAGAGATAAGATTACTTAAACAATAATATTATTTTACAGTATTCTATTTTTTTTCAAACTTTTTTTTAAATATTTATTTATTTTAGTCTTTTATAAAAAAATAAGATAAAGGGAGTTTAAATTTTAAGATTATGGAATTTAACAAGATTTTTATATATGACTTTATCAATATCATTCTTATTAAATCCATTTACTTCTAAACTATGCTTAGTTTCAGGAAGTGACATATGATTTGATGGTGCTGAACTCATATCACTATCTAGGACAAACTTATCAAAACCATACTCATCTAACATTTTAACAGTATCATCAACAGACATTTTTTCCGGTTGAACTGTAATTCCAAGAGTATACTCTTTATCAATAACCATATCTACAATAGAATAATCTATATGATCTAATTGAACTTGTTTAGGATTAATATATTCATCCATTAATTCTATTGTTCTTTTAGTTACAGTAGGTTTATCTGTTCTTGGCGTATGAACAATAATATTATAGTTATTTTCATCAGCATATTGTAACTGTTTTATAAAAACTTCTTGTTCTATTTGTGCTGTTGAGTTTAGTCCAATCTCTCCAACTGCAATTACATGATCTTCCTTCATATAATTAGGTAATTCTTTTAGAACATTCTCATAATCATCAGGTATTGCTCTTGGATGTATACCTACCGCTGCATATACTTTAACATTATGTTTGCTGATTCTTTTAGGTTCTTGATATACTACTCTGTTTAAGTGTTCGAGAGTTACATTTGATTTTTTCATTTCAAGGGGGTCGTGGGCACAGGTTACTACTGCATCTACTCCAGCCATTTTTATATCTTTAAAGTTCTCTATTGGTCTTGTATCTGCATGCATATGAGCATCAATTATCATTTTAATCACTACTATTCTTCTAATTCCTCAAAAGTAATATTTCCTTCTACAAGTTCTTTAATTATTATTGGTAGTCTTCTTATTGCTACTCTCTTCTGTTCAAAGGTATCACGATTACGTATTGTAACCTTTTTATCATCAATAGTATCATAATCTACTGTAACTGCAAATGGAACTCCTATTTCATCTGCACGTGCATATCTTCTTCCTATGGTTCCACTACCATCAAATGATGAAATCATGTTGTTTTCACGAAGTGTTATTTCTATATCCTTTGCAATATCCACTAATGGTTCCTTGTTTACTAATGGTAGTATAGCTACTTTTATTGGAGCTATTATTGCAGGTATTTTAAGATATGCTCTTTTTTCTCCCTCATCTGATACATCTTCAGTATATGAGTGTAGGAGTGTTGAGTAGATTATACGATCAATACCATATGATGGTTCTATTACGTGCGGTACAATTCTTTCTCCACGTATTTCTTCCTCTTTTGTTTCAAAGGTTATGAAACTATCATCAATTTCATATTCATTATCCCCTATATTGAATTTATAGGTTCCATTTGTCTTGAATGAATCAATAATTACTTCAGGATTTGTGTTTTCTAGGATTTCCTTTGCTTTAGGAGAATCTCCTTTGAATGTTGGACCAAACTTCTTCATGTTAAATGATGGTGTTGTTTTAACTACTTTTTTAGGAGTGTCATATTCTTTGAATACTGATAAATCTTCTTTACTATGTTTGATATGTGATTTTAAATCAAAATCAGTACGGTCTGCTATTCCTATGATTTCCACCCATCCGTACTGGTCTGTTTTTACTTCAGCATCCCAGCAATCTATTGCATAGTGGGCCATTTCATCTGGTAAGTGTTGTCTGAATCTGATAGCTTCATTAGGTATTCCAAGATCTTTTAAAAATTCACGTGCTAATACTAATTGGTATACTAGCATTTCACTTGAGACAACATTAGATTCTATTGCATCTTTCACTGTTAACCTGACTGGTTTTTTATCATTTAATTGTTCTTCTTGACTGTATAATTCTAATTCATAGTCTTCTATGTTTTTATAGTATCTATGGCTTTTATCTGATGGGTCAACAAAGATTTCTGCTTCTGCTTGTGTGAATTCTCTTAATCTGATTACTCCTTGTCTTGGAGATAATTCATTTCTGTATGATTTTCCTAGTTGCACTATTCCAAATGGTAGTTTATCTTTGTAGAATCTGCTGATTCTTTTGAATGCTATGAATATACCCTGTGCTGTTTCAGGTCTCATGTATCCTATTTGTTTTCCACTTACACCTATTTCTGTCTTGAACATGAGATTGTAGCTTCTTACAGGAGATAATTTACCTTCACAGTTTTCACATACTATATTATTATCTTCAATTATCTTTGTTAATTCCTCGTCAGGTAATCCTTCTACTTCTTTGTTTATTGCAGCTTCAATAATATGATCTGCACGGTATACTTCATGACATTCTGTACATTGTGTCATTGGATCTGTGAAGTTATCTACGTGTCCTGATGCTTTTAATGTTTCTCTTGGCATTATTGTTGGTGCTTCTATTTCATAGAATCCTTCACGTGCAACATAATATTTTCTCCAGAGATTCATTATATTGTTTTTTAGTATTCCTCCAAGTGGTCCGTAATCATAGAATCCTGCTACTCCTGAATATATTTCAAAGGATGGATATAAAAATCCTCTTTTCTTTGATATACTCATCATTTCTTCATTTCCCATTATTTTCCCCCATTTTTAATATCAAAATCTTCTTTTATTTTACTTACTTGTGGTCCTGTTTGTCCCATATATTTACTATCTCTATCTTCATGACCATATGGCTTTATTGATGGTGATGTCATTGTTTCAAATACTATTTGACATACTCTTTGTCCCGGATATAATGCTACGGGCATTTTTCCTATGTTAGAAATTTCAAGAGTTATTTTACCTTCAAATCCAGGGTCTATATATCCAGCGGTTACGTGCATGGTAATTCCAAGTCTTCCCATTGATGAGCGTCCTTCTACCCGTGCTACAATGTCTGCTGGTAGTTTAACTGTTTCATATGTTGTTGCTAATGTAAATTCTCCTGGATGTATTATGAATGGTTGTCCTTCTTCTATTGTAAAGGAACTCATGTATGATTCTAAATCAGTATCATCAAAAGGATCTATAAATGGTTTTGTTATTATCTTAAATCCTTTGAATTCATTTCCTATTCTTAAATCTACTGATGATGGCTGTATTTGTTTCTCATCCTTTAATGGGTCAATTACAATTTTACCTTCATCTAGGTATTTTTTTATATCAATGTCACTAAGTATTGCCATAGATTTATTCCTCATGAGAATTATTAATTCTTGAATTTATACGTTTTAATGTACCTCTTAATGTTCGTGATTCACGGCCTGCTATAAATGCTCTTCCAATTATACGTTTTACAATTATATTTGCTTGTCTTTCTTTATGTTCTGGGTAATCTAATTTAGATATTATGCTTTCGGATAGTTGTGTTAGCACATGTTTATCTTCATAGCTTGCAACGTCTAAGTTGTCTATAGGATAGCTTTTCTTGTTTTTGAATATTTCATAGAATATAATTGTTGCAGCATGGGTTATGTTCATAATTGGATATTCATCACTTGTAGGGATGGATACTAGAACATCACATTGTTCTAGTTCTTCATTAGTTAATCCATCACCTTCTCTTCCAAATAGTAGAGCTATATTGCCGTTCACATTCATTTTCTTTCCAAGTTCTTCAGGTGTTATTGGAATTCTTGGAATATTATAACTTCCACCAGGAGTACCTGTAGTTCCCACTATTGAAGTTATTTCTTTATCTGAAAAGAATTCATCTAAAGTATCATAGATTGATGCATTCTGTACTACTTCTTTTGCATGCATTGCTTGGTAATATGCATCATCTTTTAGTTCACATGGATTAATTAATACCATATCGGTTAATCCAAAGTTTTTCATACTTCTTGCAAGAAAACCTATGTTTCCTGATGTTTCTGGTTCAACAAATACTGTATAAATTTTCAAAAAGAATCACTATCTATATATTTGTCTGATATTTTTAAAATATTTAACTAGCCCAAATAATTATTATCCTATTAAGAATGAATTTTTATACAATTAGAATAAATAACATTTTTCAATATTGAACTTGGGGAATTATTTCTTTAATAAACAATTATTTTATAAATGTATTACATATAATATTTTAATAAAAATAAGAGGAGGGATAATGCTGATGAATTTTAAAAGGAATTTTCAATTAAACTTCTCTGCATTAATATTGATATTACTGGGACTTATATCTATTCTCTTTCCATTAGTATCAACAATGACTATAGGTATTATATCCGGTTTCATGTTTTTAATGGTTGCATTAATGTTATTTACAATAGCTGCAGGTCAAATGGTTTTTAATAAAGCAGTTGGTATTTTATCAATAATTCTTGCTGTTATTAGTATAATATTCAGTTGGTTATTATTATTTAATCCTGCTGTAATCTCAGTAATTGCAAGTTACATGATTTATATTCTTGGATTTATAATGATAATAGCAGGTATTTCACATCTAATTGCAACATGGAAATTTAAACCTCTACGTATTATGGGAATACTTGACGTAATATTTGGTATTATATACATATTAGTAGGTGTAATAGTTAAGAATCCATGGAACATGGGAGTAGTTATAGGAATCTGGTTAATATTAATGGGAATATTATCCTGTTTTACATTAACAAGACAGGAATATATTGATATACAAAAATCTGAATAAAAAAATTATTTTTTTTTATTTCTAAACTTAACCTTCTTTTTCATAAATTATTTTTTTTTTAATATTTATTAACTTCAACAAACATAAAATATTATTAATACAATGCTAAGAGTTGATAATTTTTGTTATTAGTAACAACACCTAATATTGAAGGAAAAACCATTAAAAAGTATTATGGAATAGTAAATGGTGAAGGATTAGTAGGAGCTAACGTCTATAAAGACATCTTTTCTGGTGTGAGAGATGTTGTAGGTGGAAGAACATCATCATATGAAATAGAACTAAGAAAAGCAAGAGAAGTAGCAATAGATAGTATGGTAGAGAAGGCTGAATTATTAGGTGCTAATGCAATACTAAATATTAGGATAAAATACAGTAATCTTGGCGGTACTATGGGTAATACTATACTAGTTAGTGTTAATGGAACAGCAGTATTATATTAAGGCGAGGATTGTATCTATTATTTTAAGTATAGTAATAATAATTATTTTTTAAAAAAAGAGATTAAATAAAAGATATGAATAATAATATTTTTTTTATTCATATGCTTGGTTTAATAATTCCATTAAATTGATAACTGATGTATCAGAGTTATTTCTGTTTAATGCATCTTGTATATTAAATTCACAGAATGGACAAATAGTTACAACATAATCAACATCTAATTTTTCTATCATTTCTACTTTATCATCTGCTAATGCATTTGCTATTTCTGGTTTTCCTGATTTTACTCCTCCACCAGCACCGCAACAGAGATCTGGTTTATCCATTTCTATAAATTCTACACCATTCATCTGTTTTAATATGTTACGTGGTTCCTCGGATATTCCTTGTCCACGAACTAGGTGACATGGGTCGTGATAGGTTACTCTAAGATTTAATTTTTTCATATCTTCAGTGTTAAGTTTGCCCTGTAGGAATTCTGTAATATCCATTACGTTGAGTTTTACACCATAATCAGGATAATTATTTTTCAGTGTTGATCCACAACCAGCACAGACAGTTAATACTAAATCATAATCTTTAAAGATTTCATAGTTTGTATTTACAAGGTCTGGTATTATATCCACCTGTCCTGTACGCATTAATGGTGAGCCACAACATACTTGTCCTTCTGGAATATCTACTTCATATCCTAGTTTTGATAATATTTTCACGAAATACTCTGCAATCCATGGAAGTTTATTATCAATCATACATCCCGTGAAGAATGCTATTTTTGGTTTTTCTTCGAAGTGATGTTGTTTGTTGTATTCTTTTATAAATCCTTCAGGATATTTACTATTCTCATCGGGCTGTACACTGCGACCAGTTCCAAGTACTGCTTCTCTTATTTTTATATGTTTAGCTAATGGTCCTTCTTTTTCAGAACATATTTGAGCTCTTAGTTTTTCTATTGCTTTTCCATAGATGTCAATTTCTTTCGGACATGTTTTAGAACATTGACCACATGATGTACAGCAGTATATTCCTGAATCTACTGCTTCTTCACTTCTTGAGAAATCTTCACGTGGATCAAAACATATATCTGAGTATGCTCTCATGAAGTATGGACCTACATATTCATTTGTTTTTTTGATAACTGGACACATGGATATACATGAATAACAGTCTATACATCCTCGTAATGGTTCTGTTCTTGCATATGTTTCTGGTTTTAGTTTGGATGGTTCTTTTTGGTTAGAAACGCAATCTTCTGATGCCATATATAGATTTAATTCTTTTGTTTTTGAGTTTAATGGTTCACGGTCAACAATTAAATCTCTTAATACTTTGAAATCTAATGGCTCTAATGTGTCATTATCATTAATTTCTGCTTTACATGCAAGTTTTGCTTTTCCATTTATTTTTATTGCACATGACCCACATTGTCCGGCTCTACAAGAGTATCTGTAGGCTATTTTCGCATCATATTTATTGTTTATCTGCTGTAATGCATCTAAAACTTTCATATTATCTGTTTTTTCAATTTCATATGATTCAATATAATGTTTATCTTCTTCTGGATCATATCTTTTAACGTTAACAGTAATCATATGCTACCCCTAATTTTTATAACTATAATTAACATGTTTTTTATTAAATTATTTTAATATGTCTAACGAATTATTATAATTCTAGTATATAATTATTATTTTGTTATATCTATTATATATTTCATTTTAAAGTAAATATTATTTTTATTATCATAACTTAAATATTTTATAAAATAGATATATTATCATAATTATTAATTATAGAATTCATCTATGATAATTAAGACTTTTTATTAATACTATTTTATGAATTTATAAGGAGAAGAAATATGATTATAAATGACTTACTAAGTCCGGGTGAAAATGAGAAATATTTCATGCTAGGTAATGAAGCAGCAGTTCGTGGAGTTTTAGAAGCTGGTCTTTCATTAGCAGCAACATATCCGGGAACACCCTCTTCAGAGATAGGGGATATCTTATTTAAAATAGCAAAAGATGCTAATGTATACTTTGAATTTTCATCAAATGAAAAGGTAGCTGTTGAAGTAGCATCAGCAGCTGCAAGTTCTGGTTTACGTACATTCTCATTCATGAAACATGTAGGTGTAAACGTGGCTGCAGATTCATTAATGACCAGTGCATACATGGGAGTAGAGGGTAGTTTCTTATTACTAGTAGCAGATGATCCTTCTACATTTTCATCACAAAATGAACAAGATACAAGACACTTTGCAAGACAGGCAAATATACCTATATTTGAGCCATCAAATCCTCAGGAAATAAAAGATTTTATCATATATGCATATGATATCTCAGATAAATTTAACACTCCTGTTATTGTAAGAACAACAACTAGAGTTTCACATATGAGAGGTATTGTTGAAACAGGTAAATACACAAAAAATCAGATTACATCTGGTGAATTCAAAAATGAAGGATTACATGTACCAGTACCAGAAATAGCAAGAACAATGCATAAAAATCTGGTAGAAAAAATAAAAGATATACGAGAAGTATCAAATAACAGTCCACTAAACAAGGTAATTGATAAAGGTTCTAACATTGGAATAATCACATCTGGTGGAGCATATAACTATGTAGCAGATGTAGTTAATAAAAATAATTTTAATGTTAACATTTTAAAGCTAGGATTTTCACATCCATTTCCTGAAGAACTTGTTAAACAATTCCTAGTAGATAATGATGAGGTACTTGTTGTGGAAGAAGTAGATCCAATTAATGAAATGGAAACATTAGCAGTTGCAGGAGCAAATAATATTGATGTTAAAATTCATGGTAAAAAGGATGGTATGCTTCCTGAGATATTTGAATATACTCCAGATATTATAAGTGATGCATTATGTGAACTATTATCAGTAGATACTGATGTAATTGCTAATACTAAATCTGATATTCCACTACCTTCAAGACCAGCTACATTATGTTCTGGATGTCCACATAGAGCATCATTCTATGCAGCAAGGCAAGCAATAAACAGTTTAAACTTAGATATTGAAAGTATACATCCATCAGATATTGGATGTTATACTCTAGGAATAGCACCACCATATAACATGGCAAACTATCTTATGTCAATGGGTGCTAGTGTAGGTACAAGTTGCGGTTTTAGTAAAGCAACAGAAGACCAGCCAATAATAAGTTTTATTGGAGATTCAACATTTTTCCATGCAGGAATACCACCTCTTATAAATGCTGTTCATAATAAAACCAAATTCACACTAGTAGTACTTGATAACAGAATTACTGCTATGACTGGTGGACAAACAAACCCTGGAATACCAATTGATGGTATGGGTGATGAAGCACCAGCAATATCCATAGAAGCACTTGTAAAATCTATTGGTGTAGGATTTGTTGAAACAATTAATCCATTAAATGTTAATGATATGATTGATGTTTATAAGAAAGCATTAGATTATGATGGAGTATCTGTAATTATTGCTAAATATCCATGTAATTTAATTAATAAGAAAGAAATAAGAGCACGTAATTATAAGGTAGTAGTTGATAATAGTAAATGTGTACACTGTAATAAATGTATAGATCAACTAGCATGTCCTAGTTTAAATGAAATAAATGGTGAAATAACAATCAATCTGGATTGTAATAATTGTGCAGTTTGTGTAGACGTATGTCCTACAGGTGCAATTCATAAACAGGAGTGATATTCATGGCATATAATATTTACATTTGTGGTATAGGTGGACAAGGTATAATAAAAACATCTATAGTAATAGGGGAAACAGCACTTAAATTAGATAAAAATGTTGTTATGAGTGAGATACATGGAATGTCACAGAGAGGGGGAGTAGTTTCCACAGAATTAAAGATTGGGGAAGATCAAAGTCCTATAATTCAAAGTGGACATGCTGATTTAGTTCTAGCATTTGAACCGATAGAAGCTTCACGTGCACTAGAAAAAACAAGTAAGGATACAATCATAGTATTAAATACATCTCCTGTACTTCCATCAACAATTAATCAACAAGACATTGACTATCCAGAAATTGATGATATATTATCCGAGTTAGATAGTAAAGTAGCAGAGGTTTATAGTATGGATGCAAATAAAATAGCATTAAATGCAGGACATCCATTATCTATGAACATGGCAATGCTTGGTGGAGCAACAGCAATATCAACATTCCCCTTAGATACAGAATCAGTAATTGATACAATGAAGGATAATCTTCCACCAAAATCAATAGATATTAACATCAAAGCATTTAGTGATGGATATAATTCATGTAAAAAATAGTATTAAAAAAAGTGAAAGTTTAAGGAAATGATTATATGGAGTATATTTCTTCTGGAGAAATAATATTTGCATTTCCTTCTTCTAATATTTTTATTCCTTTCTCCATATCTTCTAGTTTTAGTATAACTATAGCATGGTAGGTTTTTTGTTCTACAAATGCATATAGGTATTCCAGGTTTATATTTGCATCATCTAATATTCTTAGAACCTGATTTAGTCCTCCAGGCTCATCACTAATTGAAACAGCTAATACTTTTGTAATTTTTACAATGAAATTATTTTTTTCTAGAACTTCTTTTACTTTTTCAGGTTCTGTAACAATTAATCTAAGTATACCAAACTCAGATGTATCAGCTATGGATAATGCTCTTATATTAATGCCTAATTTCTCTATGATATCAAGGGTGTTTAACATTCTTCCTTCCTTGTTTTCTAAAAATATAGATAATTGGTTTACATAAATGTCTGACATATTTTCACATCTTAATATTTTTTTTATTCATTTCTTTTATCAATTACTCTTTTTGCTTTTCCTGAATCAACACGGTCTATAGTTTTTGGTTCTACAAGTGTTACATTAACTCTTAATCCTATCTCGTCATGTATTGCTTCAGCTAATTTGTCTTTTATACCCACTAATTCTTTCACATTATCGAAGAATATTTCTGGGGATGCTTCAACTTTAACTTCTATTTGGTCTAAAACATCAGGTCTTGTTAATATAATCTGGTAGTGTGGTTCTACACCTTCAATAGACAGTAATGATTTCTCAATTTGTGATGGGAATACGCTTACACCTTTGATTTTAAGCATATCATCGGTTCTTCCTTTTATTTTACTTATTTTTGCAAGTGTTCTTCCACATCCACATTTTCCATGCTGTAATGTTGTAATATCTCTAGTTCTAAATCGTATTAATGGCATTCCTACTCTTGTTAATGTTGTTAAAACTAGTTCGCCTTCTTGTCCTTCAGGTACTTGTTTCATAGTGTTTGGGTCAATTATTTCAGGATAGAAGTGGTCTTCATATAAATGTAGTCCATCTTGTTCTGAACATTCCATTGCTACACCAGGACCCATTACTTCTGTTAAACCATAGATATTGTATGCTGGAGTTTGGAATTTATCTTCTATTTGTTTTCTCATTTCATCTGTCCAACTTTCAGAACCAAAACCAATAACTTTAAGATTTAGGTCAGATGGCTTGATATTCATTTCCTCTAATTCTTCTGCTATGTGTAATCCATAGGATGGAGTGAAAATTATCATTGTTGTCTGGAAATCTCTCATTAACTCGATTTGTCTTAGTGTTTGACCAGTAGATATTGGTATTACTGTTGCACCAATTTTTTGTCCACCATAATGTACACCAAAACCACCAGTAAATAACCCATAACCATGAGTGTTTTGTATTATATCTTCATCAGTTATGCCCATCATAGTCAAACCTCTAGCCATAACTTCTGACCAAATATCTAAATCTGCTCTTGTATAACCAGATACTGTTGGTTTCCCTGTAGTTCCACTGGATGTGTGGATTTCTACTATGTCTTTCTGTGGTACTGCAAATAATCCGAAGGGATATGATGCTCTTAAATCAGTTTTTGTTGTGAATGGTAATTTTTCTATATCTTCAAGAGTTTCTATGTCCTCAGGATATACTTCTTCTTCACTATATCTCTTATGATAATAGGGTACTTTGTTATAAGCTGTTGTAACGACTTCCTGTAATCGTTTTAGTTGTAATTCTTCCATGTCTTCCTTGGACATGCATTCAATTTCTTCATCCCATATCATTTAATTACTACTCCCTAAAGTTGTTATTAAATAATAGATTTATAAAAAGTGTTTAATTAAATTTTTTCTAATCAAAATAAAAATAGCAATTGAACAATGATTACAATAATAAAATAAAAAAAAGAAAAAAATGAGATTTTTGTGGAGGAGCTTAGAATGGTAAGGATATATATCTATGTATTGTTGTATGTGATCTCCAGTTTACAATCTTACCAAAACGATTACTGCTGGATGTTAAATCACAACTTACCCATTTACCATTCACATATAATTCCGCCCATACGTGACCTACTACAAGTCCACTACGGAATGTACATGTAGCATGACAATATCTTGCTGGAATACCAGAAGCTCTTGAAACAGCAATTAATAAATGTGACATATCCACACAATTACCATATCTACGTTGATAGGTACCTACTGCACCATATCTAGTATCATAATAACCACTATATGATGTAATAGAGTTTAAGTAATTAAATATTGCTGTAGCTTTAGCTTTTGTACTAGTATATCCAGAGAATTTTTTAGCAATGGATTGTATTGTTTTACTATTTACTTCACAATTTCTTGTAGCTTTAAGATATTCCTTTAGATTTGATGGGATATTATCCTTAGCGATAATGGATAATGTACCATTAGCTCTTGCTGATAAATAGTTATTATTAGTTCCATATACAGCGGAAATAGTGTATGATGAATCAGCAAATTCTGATGAAATATGGAATTTCAGCGTTGCAACACCATTTTTAACAGTAGTAGTTCTAACTGTTATACTGTTAATCTTAAAAGCAATTTTTCCACTTTTTACCAGACTACCAGTACTAGTTTTTAAAGTTGCTTTTAAGGTAACATTTGATCCAGCTGCACCTTTAATATTACTTACTGTTATCTTTGTTGATGGTGCTTGAGATACTTTTAATGTACCTGTAGCACTTGCTGATTTATATTCGTTATATCCTCCATACACTACTGAAATTTTATAAGAACCCTTCCATGTTGCAGGTACTTTATATTTTAAGGTTGCTCCTCCTTTAGATACTTTTACTGTTCCAATAGTTTTACCATTAATCTTGAAAGAGAGTTTACCACCATTAATATTACTTGAAGTCTTAGCGTCTTTAACACTTGCACTTAAAGTAACAGTATTACTAGCAGTAACGGAAACAGTTTTAACAGTTACCTTTGTATTAACAACACTATTTAAGTATAATTTTCCATCATCAGTTGTTGATGATTTATATACACTATTACCTCCATACACGACATATAATGAATATGTTCTATCAGCCCATGATTTTGGGATAGTATAATTGGTAGTAGCTACACCATTAGACACTCTCACAGTATTAATGGATTTTTTATTAATTTTGAATGTTAATTTTCCATTCTTAACATTAGATCCACTACTTGTTTTAACAGTTGCCTTCAGAGTAATTGTCTTACCCGGCGTAGCGTGTATAGATGAAATTTTAATGTTGGTATTATACTTATTTACAGTTAATGTACTTTTATCACTGCTAGAATAATACTTATCAGTACCAGAGTAATTAGCACTGATTGTGTATTTATTAGCAGCATACCCAGGTATATTATACTTATAAATAGCATAACCATTATCAACGGTAGCTGTTCCAATTTTATTTCCATTAATCTCAAATACTACAGTACCATCCGAAATAACCTTGTTATTAGAATTTTTAACTGTAGCATTCAGTATTAAAGTATCATATCCACCTACTTCAGCATTATTTACTGAAGTGGTAGTTTTTATTTTTGAAGAGGTAGAGCTATCTGAACTACTTTTAATAGATTTACTAGAGGTATTACTAATTAATTTACTAGAACTATGACTAGAACTACTGGAAGAACTTGCATTGACTGTAGTACCAACGCTGGTACCTACTGAACTACTTGAAGATGAGGAACTTTTAGAACTATCTGAAGTAGAAACACTAGAAGTATCAGATACAACTGAACTAGTACTTACCTCAGTAGTACTTGAATCATGTTGAATTATTGTGTTATCATTGGATGCAGTATCAGCAGCTGCTACTGATCCTACTAAAAATATAACTGTGATAATTAATAGAATCATTCCAAAATAACCCTTTATGAATTAAACCTCCTTAATGAAATTTGGATATTATATTATTCAACTTTCGAAGTTAATTATTTTCTAATAACTAACATAATTAAATATAACATTTTTATTACATATAAAAGTTTATTTAATAATCTTTAATGAAAAAAACAGTATACACAGTAAAAAAAATAGTAGTTACTAATATAATATTTAATGAGAAAATAAAACAAACAGAAATAAAATAAAACACTAATAAACAATCAACAAGAAAAGTTATTGATATAGAATATATAAATTTTATCTAATGTTGATAATTAATTTATTTAAATTAGAAAATACAATTAAACAGAGTATATCTTTTAAGAAATGTTTATTCTAGCAGATGTTTGTTTAGATTTTTTATGGAAGTTTTTAATATGAATATTAGTTCTTTTCAAGGTAATGGTAATGATTTTAGTTGTTGGGATGATGTTTTATCTTTAGATTGTGATATTCATTTTGTTGATTCTATTATATCGGGTAAAGTTATGTTAAATTTACGAGGTACGGTTAGTGTTGATTATGAATTTATTGATGACGTGCCTGACGTTAGTTTTTATGTGCCTGTATTATCTCATATATTTGTTCATGAAAAATTCGGATATTTTTCTTGTTGATGCTGGATTAGATAAATCTTATGCTACTAATGGTTTTGGTCGTTGTCGTGGTAGTTTACTGAAGGATTATGGTTCTTTTTTTATTCAAGAAGAGGGTTCTAGTATATCTGATTTTGTTGAAGAAAGAGAAATTGACTTATCTGGTGTTTTCTTGACTCATACTCATGTGGATCATGTATCGGGTATTGTTGATTTGGATGATGGTATTCCCATATTTTTCTCTAATAGGGAGAAGAGTATGGATTTAAAGCCTTTTTATTATGCTGAATATTTTAGGTCTAAGAAGTTTATTCAAGTTTTAGATGTGGATTCTTTTGTTGATACACCTATTCTCGGCAGATGTTTTGACGTGTTCGGTGATTCATCATTCTATGCTATTTATACTCCTGGTCATACTCCTGGTCATTTATCATACTTACTTAATGGTGAGAATAAGGTCTTGTTTGCTGGTGACGCGTGTTATACTAGGCATGGCTTGAAGTATGGTGTTACTGCTTCTGATTATACTTGGAATAAAAATGTATCTCAGAAGTCTTTAGAAAGAATTTTAAGATTTAAAGATAAATATAATATTAATATTATACTGGGACATAGTTTATGAGATGATATTTATGACTGATGGAAAAATTACATATTCTGATTTGAAACCATATGAATCGTTATTTACTATTGCACCTTCATTTTTGTTAGGTACTATGGTGAAAAGAAATACTAATTTAGTTAAGAAGTTTAATAATGTTGTTCTTTCTAATTTAGAGGGATTATCTGATGATGAGAGAGAAAAGTTAGATTTAATATTAACATCAGATGTTAAGGAATTACAGGCTGTCATGCTTGAAGCTTATAAAAAAACTAATAAGAAACAGTTTAAAATTCTTGCTAAGCCTAATGCTACTGATTTTATTAAAATGAATTTAAATGAGTTAAAAAAACTAGTTTAAAAAAAATAGTGTGTATGGAATACTTGTATTTGGTATTCCCCTTTATTTTATTTTTACACAGAATAAATAGATTTAGTCAATGTTAATGTTGACTTTGACTTTTTCGTTGCTTTCATCTTCTTTTTTATCTTCTTTTTCAGAGTCTTTAGTTTCTCCGTTGAATACTTTGTCTACTATTACGTAGTCTCCCATACCTTTTATCTCATCTTTATGTATTACATTCACATCTTTTTTTCCGAAGGAGGATGTTTGTTTGCTTATTGTTATATTTGTTATTTCAAAATTATCAAAGTCTATGTCTATGTTACTTACTTTTCCTGCGGTATTTCCTTCTGCGTCAAGTACTGTTTTTCCCATTGCTTCATTTACTTTTAAATCGTTTTGTTCTGCTTTTGGTATTTTATCGAGTGTGTTTTCGGATAGTTTTTCAACTGTTGTGTCGATTAATAAGTAATCTCCTATGGATATTATAGTGTTAGGATCTATTTCGTAGTATTTTTTATTTATAGGGTTTCCGAAGGATCCGTATATTTTGTTTACTTTGTATGTTTTCACGTTGAATTCAAATTCTGCAATTTTTGCTACTTCTTTAGCATTTTTATCTATTATTTTCATTCCAAATACATCTTTAGTATTCATATTTTCACCATTAATCAATTATTTCATTAATTTTTTAGTATATCTATTTTCATATATATCTTTTTTATTATTTTTCTAATCTAGATAACTTTTAAATTCACTTATAGTTAATAAAGGGTTAAATTTAATATTTTTTTCTTCGAATGCTGACTGTGCTCCTTCTTCTCTATCAACAATCACAAATGCTTGTGTAATATGTCCACCATTATCTTCTATTACATCTATTGCTTTTAGTAATGATCCTCCTGTTGTAGTAACATCTTCTACTATTACTACATTGTCTCCCTCTAGTAATTCACCTTCAATTTGTTTACTAGTACCATATGATTTCTTTTGTTTTCTTATCATTAGCATTGGTTTTTTTGATATGAGTGATGTTGCTGTAGCTATTGGAACAGCTCCTAGTGCTGGACCTGCGATTTTATCTACTTCATCATCCTTGATTTGTTCGGTGATTAAGTGGGCAACACATTCAAGTATTTCAGGCATTGTAATAGCTTTTTTCATATCCACGTAGTAGTCACTTTCCTTACCTGATGATAAAGTGAATTTACCGAATTTAATTACATCGTTAGCCTTTAGTAATTCAATTAGTTTAGTTTTATAATCTGTCATATTATAACCCTTTGTTTTTTTATTTTCACATTAATTATTTTATAAATCGTTTTCTAGTTCTTCTACCATGATTTCCGCATCATCAATAGTTTTTTTAAGAAGTATTTTGTCACCAACACGTTTAATCATTTCAAAAGGAACAATAATTTCATTCTTGGATATACCAATACTTTCAGAAATTCCACCTTTAGTAACTATAATGGACTCTAGTTTGTTTGAAGATGTATCTAATTCAATATCTTTAACTTTTCCCATCACAGAAGCAGTATTATCTAATACTTCTTTACCAATTATGTCATCTAATAAACGCATTTTTATCACTTTGATAGTTATCTTTTTATTAATTTTCTTAGAATTTTTGATTATACATACTTATTTATAATTCATGTAATAAGTTTTTTTTATTATTAAATAATTAATAAATTAAGTTTAATATAATATATTAGATAACAACTTTAATTGGGAAGGAAAGAAGATTATTATGAAAGTTTATATCTTAGATGCATCTGGTTTAATTAATGGTTTTTATTCAAAAAAATCACCTAACTTTATGACCTCTTCAACAGTATCTGAAATTAAAGATATTAATACTCAAATATTACTGGAGAATTGTATAAATGAGGGTCTTATTCATATAGAAGATGTTAATTATGATGATAATCCTGAAATTAGGGAGGTATTATTATCTAGTGGTGATCTTATGAGACTTTCTAGTACTGATAAGGATATTATTGCACTTGCATTAAAACATAAGCAAGATGGTGATGATGTAGTTACAGTTACTGATGATTATTCCATGCAAAATTCATTAAAACTGTTAAACATTGAATTTAAGTCGGTTAGAACAAAGGGTATTAATAGTACGGTCCAGTGGAAGAGAATTTGTAAGGGATGCAGAAAGGAATATCCTAGTGATAGTACTGAGGAAGTATGTGAAATATGTGGTTCTCCAATTATAAGAAAAAGAGTGAATGCACATAGTAATCATTAAATATAATTAAAAAAAGGGATTGAAACATGACTCTAAGAATTGGTGTAATAGTGCATGGTCCAGGAATTATAGATTCAGGTTATGCAAAGAAAATTATTGAAGTATTATCAAAGTATGGTGTTGTTTCATGTAAGCTTGGTGGAACAATGGGAAGAACTGCCGTTATTGATGGTAATTTAGAGGATATTATTGATATTAGTGAGAAATTATTACCTAGTCAGTCAATAAAATTATTATCTAATAATAATGACGTACTGTTTCTTTTAAATTATGGTAAATCAACTGTTACTGGCCATACTTTCGGATATAAGGTGTTAGGTAATGCAGGTAATGATATTAATCTTGTGCAAATAGAAAGACCGGGTGAAGATGATGGAACTATTATACAATGGAATGAAAAATCAGATGTGACCTTAATAAATAGTGTAGCTACTGATTTAAATCTTCCAGTTATAAAGGCAGATGAAGTGAAATCATTAGTAAAAGATTTAACAGGGTATGATAAGAATAATTCTCGTATTGAACGTAAGATAGCAGGGGTGTCACCTGGAGAGAATATAATGGTTAATGGTACAATTGTTGGAAAAGCTACTTCAGATGAGCTGGTAATTATTGGTGAAGATAATCATATTGTTGAGATGATTGGTGGTATTATAAAGCAACATGGCCTGGAGAAGTTAGGTGAGGTTGATTTATCTACCGCTATAGTTAAAACGGGATTATTAAGAAAGGCAGATAATATAAAGCCTAGAATTATTGAACATGAGTCTAACGATAATCTCGTTGTGGCATTTCTTGATCATGCAGCTGAGGATATTTATAAGTATAGGGATGTTGATTTACTTGTTAGTGTAGGTGATGATACTACATTGTTATCTTCTGATATTCTTTATAGGTTTAATATTCCTATAATTGGTATTACTGATGGAGATTTAGATAAAGTTGTACTTGAAGGATTTAAACATAAAGACTCAATTATTATACAGGTTGAACAGGGAAATGATGATATAATTGGTCATAAAATACATGATTGTTTATTTGATGGTAAAGAAAAGATAAACATAGATGATATATCTACATTCACTAATAGTTTATTGGATGTTATTGATAAATCAGGACTGGATTATAAATTTGTTGATAAACAATTAGAATAGTAATAGAATATAATTACAATAAAGGTTATTCATTGATAATGAATAATATTATTTTATACTAGAAAAACATAACTACTAATTAGATTGAATATATAAAATAATTTTATTTTTTCATAGCATAACATTATTTATAGAATAAACGAGGAATGAACAGTGGATTTTAATGAAATAATTGAATCAATAAGAACATTTAAGGGAGTAACAAGAAAACACTCCATAGCAGATGTACGTGAAAAACTTAAAGATATTTATAATATATCAGGTAATGTTTACCTAGCTTTTGGCGATGATGCAGCAGCTGTAGATATAGGTAATAATCAGTTAATGTTACTAGCAACTGATGGTATATGGGGTTCATTAATGAGTGTGGACCCATGGTGGTCAGGTTATTGTTCAGTACTAGTAAATGTAAATGACATAGCTGCTATGGGCGGACTTCCAATGGGAATGACTAATGTATTATCATCATCTGATTCTGATATCACATCACAAATTATGGATGGAATAAAAGAGGGTGTTAAGAAATTTGGTGTTCCAATGGTTGGTGGTCATACTCATCCAGACACACCATACAATGCATTAGATGTTGCTATTAGTGGTATTGTAGATAAAGATGCAATAATACCAAGCTGTGGTGCAAAAAAAGATGACAATGTAATAGTAGCAATAGATCTAGATGGTCAAGTATACCCAGGAACAGATATCAACTGGGATACAACAAGCGATAAAACACCACAATACGTTCAAGACCAAATAAAAATAATGAACACAATAGGTAAAAAACAATTAGTACATGCAGGAAAAGATATAAGTAACCCTGGAATAGTAGGAACTTTAGGAATGCTATTAGAAGCATCTAATATGGGTGCAGACATAGACATGGAAAAAATACCACGAGCAGATAACATTGACTGGATACAATGGTTTAAAATGTATCCTGGAAGTGCATTTGTACTAACAGCACCAGAAGAAACAACCGACGAAGCAATCAGATTACTTAACAATTCACACATCAATGCAGAATGTATAGGTAAAGTAACAGATAATCATAAACTATCTATGTCATACAAAAATGATAAAAAAACAGTCTTTGATTTTAGCTCAGAAATTATCATGGGATTCTCAGAGGACAAATAAATCCACTATAATCTCCTTTTATTCTCTTTTTATGATAATTTATTATTATCAGCCTTTTTTACTACTTCTTATTTAAGATAATATCTAATTAATTAGAAGTTATTAATACTATAAAACTTATAAATTAAAAATATAGAAATACTTCAAAAATAATTTCTAATATATATTTAAGAATTGATAATTTTTTTCAATCAAAAAAAATTTTAGTTCTTATTGAGGCGAAAAAATGCAAATAAAAATCAATGATGTTGAAATGGATATGAATGCTGGTTCAACCGTTGAAGATGCTATAAAAAAATCAAATGCTCCTTATATAGATGGCTCAGCTATTGCCTTAATAGAAGGAAGAGAGGTACTAGAAGGCCATGTTAATAAGTATAAAATAAAAACTACAAAGGGCAGTATAATTATTGAATTAGTTAAAAATGCTGATATTTTAACTGATTTCTGGAAGAATAATTATAAAGAATTTATTAGTAAAGTCATACGGTGGACCACTACTCATGAAGTAGCAATGGGTTCAATAGTATCTGATTTAGAACCTACTAATGATGAATTTTTATATAATAGGTGGGATGTGATAATAAGCTTATCCGGATTTTCAAATGAGGCTACTCATATAATCTTCTCTAAATCTAAACATCAATCAGTATATGGTGTTCCTGACCAAAATAAAGGAATATTCGCAACAGTAGTAGGTGGAAAAAGAAACTTACTAAAACTAGATAATACTGATGAAATCATAGATATAGAACCTGTAATTGAAAGAAAAAGCGTTATAAAAAGTGCAGCTGTAACAGATTTCTCAACAGAACTACAAGAAGGAAATGAAATCTTCACATATTTAGAAGTCACAGCAAACCCTGATGCACCAGTATCATTCGAACACTTTCTAAAAATCATAGAAAAAGGAACACTAAAAGTAGACTATGAATCAGAAACATTCGTCGAAAACGATACATTAAAAGGTTTAGAAAGAGATTCTGAGGTAATCGAGAAAAGAAAAAGAGGTGCAGTTACTCTAAGAAATCAAGGTGCAGGTGTAGGTAAAATATACATCTACAGAGAAGACAGAGTATCCGTACCAACACATAATATTGTAGGTCATGTTACAAAAGGAATGCAATTACTAGACACAATTAAAGAAAACGATAAAATAACAATAATAACAAATCCTGAGAGAATATCAACAGTAGCATTAACACAAAAAGAAGCAGATGAATACCTAGAATCTAGAGGAATAGAACATACACGTGATGGTCTAACAGATGATGATGCAGTGGTAGTAGCACAAGACCCATTATACACAGTAGATATAGATAAATCCAAGAAAATAAAAACACTAGGAGTACCACCAGAGGACTTTGTAGAAATAGAATTATATGAAGATGAAAGTCCAAGCTCAGTATGGTATTTCAGAAAGATATCAGGACTATTAAGTGGTGATGTAGGACACTTAAGAACAAACATGGCCATACCTGAAATGAATCTGATAATGTTTAAAGCAGTGAATAAAGAAGCAAAAGGTCTAATACCTGAAAAATTACCAGACGGAGAAGTAAAAGCATGGGAAATCTGTGTAAGTAACACTGCAACAAAACACGTTGGTAACATAGGAATCAGATTTATAGATAATGATGAATTTGGTCCTACTGGTGAATCATTCAGTGGAACAAATATAATAGGAAAAGTAACTGCAGGATTTGAAAACTTCAAAGCATTCAAGGAAGGAGATACTGTTTATGTCAAAGAACGATAAAGATATTGACACAGAATTCTGTCATATCCCTATGGGGGATGGAACATACAGGGATTCTGATCAAAAAGATAAAATAACCAGGATGATAGTTTTAGGACCTGGATGTGCTGTAAGTTCAAAGGAATTAATGAACTTCTTACATTTACTAGAACTACCAATAAATATTCGTCTAACATGCTATGGAGCAAATATTAATGGTGTTCCGGAGTATGTTATGGAAGCTGTTACTAAGGCAAGAGCATTAGATCCAACACATATTTTCATAAAATTCAGAGGATTTCCACCAGGTGACCCTAGAAGATGTAGGGCAAAAAGAGGAGGAGCCCGTGAAGGATTCCATCAACTAGAAGCAGAATATAAATTATTACCTGATGTAAGTTATGCATTAGAACATCCGAAACATGTTGACTTAAATCCTCCAAAAAAGATTCCTGTAGAAGAATTTAAGAAAATAGTTGAAGAAACAGAGAAAAACAAGTAAATAGAAAAAAGACTCATGGGATGATAATATGGAGGTTGCAGTACTACCTGACCTTGCAATGATAATCACACATCTAGTAACAAAGAATGGTCATGAAGTATTATCAGCAACAAATATGAGTGAAGATAAATTACGTGACAGAGACCCATATGCAGATGAAGCTTTTGACCGTGATGAGCCACCATTTAATATGAAAGGACATGAAGTAATGGCTGGTAATAAATATGCCTCCTGTGAAACACCATCAGGATTAAGAGGACGTTTATCATTATTTGATAATATAATTCAGAATTCAGAAGCGGCAATAATATTAGGACCGCCTCCACGTAAGTATAAGCACATGTATGACAATCTAAATGAGTTAATATTATTCAGCTGTATTGGCTGTGCAAATCAATATAAATTAGTAGTGAAATTACTAAAACAGAAGAATATTCCTATACTAGAATTAGCATACCCTACTAATAGAGATGAAATAATAAGTCTAATTAATAGAGTAAATGATTTTCTTCAGAAACTGGGAACTGATGAGATAAAGCCGGGAATAATAAATGATGATAACTTAACTGTAGAGTTAAGACCATCTAATAAAAAAATAACACCCTATGAATTTAGAAATATAGTAAATGAAGTAGAACAAGAAGAAAGATTTAATAAGGAGAATAAATAATTATGAAAGTTGCAATATTTCCACCTAACTCTATGATTCTAGCAGACATGATAGTTAGAAGTGGACATGAACCGCTAGTAGTTCAAAAAGAAATGAAGCAGAAAGTAACAAGTCCGGATATAGATGCGCCACCATTTAACATGACAGAAGAAGACCCAATAAATGGACTTAAATATGCTGCAATTGAAGTGCCTTCCGGTGTAAGAGGTCGTATGTCTCTATTTGGACCAATAATAGAACAAGCAGAAGCAGCAATAATAATGAGTGAAGCACCATATGGATTTGGATGTGTGGGATGCGCACGTTCTGCAGAATTAACAGTATTTTCACTAAGAAGACGAAACATTCCAATTCTTGAATTAGAGTACCCAACATCTAGAGATGCTACAGTAGAAATGGTGTATAAAATAAATACATTTCTTGACAATCTAAAAGAGGAGGAGGAATAATATGATAAAGATAGCACAATTATCATGTGGTACTGAATACAGTGGTATACAAAAGGAAATAGAAAAAGCAGCTGAAATGTTCGGAGCACAGATGGTATTACCTGATGTAAACCTTGATGATATTGACGAAGCATTTGAAAAATTTGGTTTAAACTGTGCAAGTTCTAGTTTAAAACTGATGATAGCAAGAGCAATGTCATTAGTAGAAGGTAAAAACGAGGCAGATGCAGTATTCATATGTACCTGTTTCAGATGTGCAGAAGCAGCTATTACAAGAAATGAAGTACGTAGATTAATCCAAAATAATACAGACCTGCCAGTAGTAACATACTCCTTCACAGAGAAAACAAAAGCATCAGAGTTATTTATACGTATGGAAGCATTAACAACAGTTGTATCACGAAAAAGTATACTTGCACGTGAAAAACAGGAAGGACTTACTCTTGGAATAGACAGCGGATCCACCACAACAAAAGTAGCACTCATGGAAAATGATGAAGTAATAGGTACAGGATGGGTTCCGACAGGAGATATACTGGGATGTACTGATGATGCAATGAAACAAGCATTTGCAGAAACAGACTATAACTTAGGCGATGTGGAAGCAATAGGAACAACTGGTTATGGACGTATGACCATAGGAAAAGCTCTTGGAGCAAAACTTATACAGGAAGAAATATCTGTTAACAGTAAGGGTGCCGTATATCTGGCTGATGCTCAGAAAGGAGAAGCAACAGTACTGGATATTGGTGGTATGGATAACAAGGTAATCACTGTAAATAATGGTATACCTGATAACTTTACCATGGGTGGTATATGTGCTGGTGCATCAGGACGTTTCCTAGATATGACCAGTAGAAGACTAGAGGTGGATATTACAGAACTAGGACCACTGGCACAGAAAGGTAACTATAAAAACGCATTACTAAACAGTTACTGTATTGTATTCGGTATACAGGACCTTGTAACATCTCTTGCAGGAGGAGCAAAGAAGGAAGATGCTGCTAGTGCTGCATGTCACTCTGTAGCAGAACAGGTATATGAACAGCAATTACAGGAAATTGATATTCGTGAACCATTAATACAGGTAGGTGGAACATCACTAATTGGCGGATTAGTAGATGCTGTACAGGACATTCTTGGTGGAATAGAGATAATTGTACCAGAATATTCACAGTACATTGGTTCTATAGGAGCAGCAATGCTAGTATCAGGACTTAAAGATACAGATATTGATGATAGTAAAAAATACTAAGAATTTTATATCATTTTATTTGTGGAGGTTAACTTAAGATGTATGTAGAATGTTATGATGAGGTAGGAGCAGAAGTATATGATACACTACTAAGACATGCACTTCAGGAACTAAAACTAGCACGTGCAATTAATGCAGTGAAAGTATTTATAGACCCAAGAGATGCAATATTCATAGCTGTTGTAAAATTAGAGAAAGCTTCTCAGCCAATATACCTGAAAGACATGGCATCATATAAGTATGAGGGTGATTTACTAAAGATACTTATAGATAATGAGAATTATACTCCTGACTTGTTAAGAGTATTATGGAGAGAGGAAGGCCGTGTTAATGTTGCACAGCCAGACAGGTATAAGATTGAAATATCTAATCCGACAATAGACCCTGAGAATCTAATGGTTGTTGACCCATCAAAAGAACTAAAACGCAGAGTATATGATGCATTATTCAGGGTAATGCCTGAAGGATTCCGTATGACACGTAATGCAAGTGAAGGAAATCTTGTCTGTCTCATGAGTAGTGATGAAATTATTGATGAAAAATGGAACAAGAAATTTAATGAAGTAATTGAAGAAGTAAAAAATCAATAAAGATTAGTGAATATCATGGCTGGCATGTAAAACCAGTAACATAATAAGGAGTGTTTTTATTATGGATGATGAAAAGAGGATGAAACACTTTGCCCATGTAACACAGGCACACCCCTGCTTTAATGAGAAGATACATGATAAAGTAGGAAGAATCCATATACCTATAGCACCAAGCTGTAACATACAATGTGGATTCTGCACAAGAAAACTAGATGGCAAGGAAAATAGGCCTGGAGTAGCTTCATGTGTCATGACAGTAGATCAGGCTTTAGAACATATACGCGAAACAACTAGTAAAATGCCTATTAGTGTAGTTGGCGTAGCAGGTCCAGGTGACTCCTTATGTAACTCAGGTACACTGGAGTTATTCAGAAGAGTACGGGAGGAATTTCCGGATTTAATTCTATGTATGAGTACTAATGGATTGCTACTACCAAGATATGCTGAGGAAATAGCAGAGGTAGGAGTAAAGACAGTGACTGTCACAGTAAATGCTGTAGACCCGGAGATTGGTGCTCAGATATATGATGACATAGAATATGATGGTGAAGTCTATCATGGAATAGATGGATTCAACATACTGCTGGAAAATCAGTTGAAGGGTATAGAGATGTTATCAAATCTCGGAGTAATAGTAAAGGTTAACAGTGTACTTATACCAGGTGTTAATGATAAGCATATAGTTGAGATTGCAAGAGTTGTGAAAAGTAAGGGTGCATCAATTATGAATGTACTGCCACTAATTCCACTCAATAAATTTAAGGATGTTGAAAGACCAGGATGTGGAATGTTAAGCACCGTAAGAGAGGAAGTTGAGGAATATCTTCCAGTATTCCGGGCTTGTACTCAGTGCAGGGCAGATGCATTTGGAATACCTGGCAAGAAGAATCAGGATTTCTCACTAGAAATGGTGCCTAATAGTCATTATTAGTACCCTATAATAACCACCAATCCCCTTTTTTTAAATCTTTTTTTTTCTATAAAATTAAAAGTAGTTAGATTCTAATTCTATAAAATAAATATAATGTAATAAGTAAAGAGAATTGTAAATAATCTAAAAAGAAAATATTATGGAGTAAATGAGTGTTATGATAGAAACATTATACTGGAAAGACAATAAATTATACCTGTTAGATCAAACAATATTGCCACATGAAATAGAATACTGTGAATGTAAAACTTATCAGGAAGTAATCACAGCAATAAAAACAATGAAAGTACGAGGAGCACCAGCAATTGGTGTATCAGCAGCATATGCAATGGCACTAGCAGAAGTACAGGGTGAAAACTTAGAACAAGCAGGACAGGAAATAAAACAGGCAAGACCAACAGCAATTAATCTGTTCTGGGCAGTAGATAAAGTACTAAAATCAGTAGAACAAGGAAACACAGCAGTGGATACAGCAATACAAATGGAAAAAGAGGACATATCAATCAACAAAAAAATAGGTGAATATGGAAATACTGTTATAGATGATGGTGATACTATACTAACACACTGTAATGCAGGAGCACTGGCATGTGCAGGATATGGAACAGCATTAGGTGTAATAAGAGCAGCAAATGAACATGATAAGAATATTAATGTAATTTGTGATGAGACAAGACCAGTACTTCAGGGTGCAAGATTAAGTGTATTTGAAATGCAGGAGGAAAATATACCTGTAAGACTCATAGTAGACGGAGCAGCAGGACATATGATGCAGAAAGGTGAAGTTGATAAAGTGGTTATAGGAGCTGACAGAGTAGCCAAGGGCGGAGTAGCAAATAAAATAGGTTCCTTAATGGTTGCACTAGCAGCAAAAAGATATAATATACCATTTTATGTAGCAGCACCAATAAGTACATTTGACTTTGAAAATAATATTTTCGATACAAAAATAGAAGAAAGAAATCCTGAAGAGGTACTGGTAGTTAATGGAAAATATATTGCAAGAGAAGAAACAAGAGTAGAAAATCCTGCATTTGACATTGTTGAATCAAATTTAATAACAGGAATCATAACAGAGGAAGGTATTAAAAAACCATTATAAAATTAACACCTTAACCTAAATTTCCTCTTTTTTTTAGATAATTTTTGCATCCACACCGATATGCCATACTCCCGGGCTTTGGGATTTTACTTTTCTAATGTTAAGTATTTCAGCTTTTCGTGGATATGCAACATTTTTCACACGGTTAATAACGGTTTCATAATCTGATGCAAATTCATAATAATTTAGAATACCTCCCTTTTTCAGATGATTAACTGCTATATCCAGGAAGTCCTTAGCCATTCCAGGCAGATTCATAATTATTCTGTCAGCTAATGGAAGGTCAACTATAACATTTCTTATATCACCTTCAATAGGAATTACTTCTCCAACAAGTTTATTAAGTTTTATATTTTCGTTAACATACTTGTATGCTTCAGGATTAATATCCACACTATATATTTTACATTTTTTCACATGAGCAATACTTATAGGAAAAGAACCAATACCAGCAAAGAAATCTATAATTATCTCATCTTCTTTCACTTCATTTACTACTCTGGATCTTTCAGTAGCAAGTCTTGGACTAAAGTATACTGTTGAAGGATTTAGTTTAAATCGGATACCATATTCTTTATGAATAGTTTCTAAATCATCAACTCCTGCAAGAAATTCTAAGTCACGTGTTCTTCTAACTCCATGAATTTTACTTTTCTTGTAGTATACACTTCTTCTTTTTGTGAATTTAAGAACTGCTTCACCAATAATTTTTTTCTCATTTTCTAGTTCTGGTGGAATTTCTAGTATAACAATATCCCCAATTATATCAAATGATTTTCTTATATCTTTTAATTCTTTTTCAGGTATTTTATCATTTAAATATTCCATGAAATTTTTTGCTCTGTGTCTTGACATAGAAAAATCATAGTTATCCAGTTTAAAGGGATATTCTTCTGATAGTTTCTTAATCAGTGTTTTGTCATAGTTATCACTAAGTGGAATATATACATTTGTCTTATCATTTCGTATCTTATACTCCATGTTCACTTGATTTTCTTTGATTAATTTTTTTCGTAATTCATTTGCATTTTTTTTACTAATTTTTATACCATTCATAGAAACACTCATTTAATTGATGAAAAAAAGGGATTATTCTATTTTATCATATATTTCCTGTTATAAGATAATATTGAATTTTTTTTATTATATTATGTTCTCTGTACTTTTTTTTATCTATCTTTTTTGTTAGATAATTATATTCTACAAAATATTTTTGTGCAGTATTTTCTATTTTTCTTGTGATGGTTCTTGTGGTGAGTATAGTATGTGCTACAAAAAGCGAAACACATGAACTGGTAC